>JAMPKV010000007.1 GCA_039962225.1 Microcoleus sp. AS-A8 | reverse complement strand
CCACACGTTCGCAGATTCGCGACGCTGTAATGTGGTTGTCATGTTTTTATGATGGCTTAATAATTTTTCAAGGTTCAGCGGGCGCTTTTGTGTTCGCCCATACTTAACTTAACCCATTTGTTTCGATTTGTAAAGTTCTTCAAACTTTTTTTAGAATCCCTAAGCCGTGTTAACCCGGAGGCCACTTCATAGGGCGTCCGCCCAAGATGTGCAAATGCAGGTGGTCAACGGTTTGACCGCCATCAGCACCGTTGTTAATCACAAGGCGATAGCCGTTATCCAGACCGAGTTGCTGGGCAACTCGCTTGGCGGTTAAGAGCAGGTGTCCCATGAGGGCATGGTCTTCGGATTCGGCTGCCGCTAGCTGAGGAATGGGCTTTTTGGGAATCACCAGGATGTGAACGGGTGCTTGGGGGGCAACGTCTGTGAAGGCAATTGTTAAGTCATCTTCATAAACAATGTCAGCGGGTATTTCTTTGCGAATAATCTTGCTGAAGATGGTCTCGCTCATGTTAATTCTTCTACTCAATAGTTATGAAAGCGGCTCAGACTGCTAGCAATTTTACGTAATCACCGTCCTGGAACGAAACTAACTCCAGTAATTTCCCGGTTTAGGAACCCAGAGGGCAAGCCCTATACTCGCGCTTAAGTGTCAGGGGAATTGAGATGCTAGCTAGAGTTTGGAGTGCTTCTATCGTGGGAATCGATGCTGTCAAGGTGGGGGTAGAAGTGGATGTGTCCGGTGGGTTACCGGGAATTGTCGTAGTTGGTTTACCCGATACTGCCGTTCAAGAATCACGAGAAAGAGTCAAGGCGGCACTAAAGAATGCGGGTTTTGCCTTTCCCATGCGGAAGATTGTGGTGAACCTAACACCGGCTGACTTGCGTAAAGAAGGGCCAAGCTTTGATTTACCCATTAGTGTGGGCATTATGGCGGCGTCAGAGCAGGTAAGTGCCGAATTGTTGGGCGATTATCTGTTTTTAGGAGAAGTTTCTCTAGATGGGAATCTGCGACCCGTTGCGGGTGTATTACCCATTGCGGCGGCGGCTAAGCGACTGGAAATTTCGGGTTTGGTAGTTCCGGCAGATAATGCACGGGAGGCAGCAGTCGTACAGGGATTAGCGGTCTACGGGTTCAAGAATTTGGCGCAAGTTGCTGACTTTTTAAATGAGCCAGAGCGTTACTCACCTGTACAGATGGATGGGTTGCAGGCGTTGCGAACCTCTCGCTCAACGGGGCCAGACTTAAAAGATGTAAAAGGTCAGGCTCATGCTCGTAGAGCCTTAGAAATTGCGGCGGCTGGGGGACATAATTTAATCTTTGTTGGGCCTCCAGGGAGTGGGAAAACCATGCTGGCGCGACGGTTACCGGCGATCCTGCCCCCACTCAGCTTTGACGAAGCCTTAGAGGTGACGCAAATCCACTCTGTTGCGGGGTTGCTGAGAAATAAAGGAACATTGGTCAGCGATCGCCCTTATCGCAGTCCTCATCACTCCGCCTCTGGCCCCTCCCTCGTGGGCGGTGGTAGCTTTCCGCGTCCTGGGGAAATCTCTCTGGCTCACCGAGGGGTGCTGTTTTTGGATGAACTCACTGAATTTAAACGCGATGTGTTGGAATTCCTGCGTCAACCGTTAGAAGATGGCTGTGTTACCATTTCCCGCACTCGTCAATCGGTGATGTTTCCCGCTCAATTTACCCTGGTGGCGAGTACAAATCCCTGTCCTTGTGGCTACTTCGGGGATACCATCCAAGCTTGTACCTGTTCGCCAAGAGCTAGGGAACAATACTGGGCAAAGCTTTCGGGGCCGTTGATGGATCGGATCGATTTACAAGTGGCGGTGAATCGATTGAAGCCGGAGGAGATTACGCGACAACCCACGGGGGAGGAGTCGGCACCTGTACGGGAACGAGTACAGGCGGCACGCGATCGCGCCCATCACCGTTTCAAAACAGCAGATGCAGCCATTCGTTGCAATGCCCAAATGCAGAGTCATCATCTACGCTACTGGTGCCCGTTGGATGATACCTCTCGCAACTTACTAGAGGGCGCAATTCGCAAGCTAGGGTTATCAGCACGGGCAAGCGATCGCATTCTTAAAGTAGCCCGTACCATTGCTGACTTAGCAGGTGATGAAGTTCTCAAACCTCAGCACGTTGCTGAAGCCATTCAGTACCGTACTATTGACAGAATGCAATAAATGTGAATTAGAACGTTTAACTAGGGAAGTTCAACGTCTGAACGATGCACCCAGCTCAAAACCCGCAAAACTAAGGCTCTGAGGAAGTGAGCCATACTTTGGGGATGAGCGATCGCCCAAAAATTGATACTCAAGCAGGTACTAGCCAGCGCTAACAGGATAAAGGTAGGAGCCATGACCACCCCAATCATCCACCAAGTGAACACATGAAATACCATCACCAACGCCGGGAGGCAGGCAAGCACAGCCGCTTGTCGCACCTGAGGCTGAGGGCGGCGAAGTCCGGTGGATATCATCGTCCGCAAGGTCAAGAGCAAGTTGGCAGGAACCAAAAATGTACAGATGGCAATACAGTTGGTTCGTGAAAATTCAGAAAGAGTGTTGAAGTCAAACATGCAAGATTAGGTATAAGTACTGTTGCCAGTGTATCTCTCCGACCAACCGCCTCAAAATTGATCCGTTCTATGTTTTCTTGAGCAATAGATACTAAGAATGGCAGTTCAAGTATCCCTAGGCTGGTTCTAACCTCCAGAGAGAGAAATACCCTGTTAAGTTCGGTTCCTCAAACGCGAAGAAGCTGCCTGCCCAGGCACCACTAGGACTTTATCAACTCGGTTACCATTCATAGTCCTCACTTCAAAGCGTAGTCCAGCCCACTCAAAATACTCTCCGACAGAAGGAATATGTCCGAGTTGGCTCATCACAAATCCCCCTAAAGTTTGATAGCTAACTCCTGCCCCTGGTAACAACTTTCGCAGACGAAAAATTTCCTTAAATTCATCAATCGCTAACAATCCGTCTAACAACCAAGACCCATCCTCGCGTTGCACGACTTCAGGGTCAGCTAGATCTTCACGAGAGGGGATGTCACCCACGATCGCTTCTACAATGTCATTGAGCGTAACCAAGCCCTGAGTCACGCCATATTCATCCACAACTACGGCAAGATGGGTACCAGATGTCTTGAACAAGTCGAGAACTTTCAACGCCCTCATGCTTTCCGGCACATACAACGGTTGATGTAACAAGGCTTGTAGTTCAATCGGTTGAGTTGGATTATGGGCTAAAAATTTTTTGGCTTCCACTATACCCAATATGTTATCCACGTTTTCTTGAGCGACCGGGAAGAAAGAATGAATACTTTCGACGACCAAGTGACGGATTGATTCGAGTGGGTCATCAATATCCAGCCAAACCATCTCAGTGCGTGGACTCATAAAACTACTGACCCGTCGCTCTCCCAGACTAAAAACTCGCTCCACTACATTTTGTTCGGTTTGCCCTACCAATCCAGCTTCATGGCTGGCTGCAACTAAAAACTTGAGTTCTTCAACAGAATGAAGCAGTTCTGCACCACTGCCCGGTTGTAAGCCCAGCAGTCTTAAGACAAAGTTTCCTAAACTGTTCAAGACGTGGACTGCTGGGCGAAAGATAGCTAGGTAAACTTCTAAGAGCTGGACTACAGCAATAGCAGTTTCTTCTGTCCGCTGGAGTGCCAAACCCTTAGGAGTTAATTCTCCCAAGACGATGTGGAGAGCGGTGATCGTTGTGAAAGCAACAACCCCTGCTAGAACATGGGCACTAATGAGTGCCAAAGGTTCAGGGAGCAGATGGAACGCTGGCTCGATTAGCACAGCGAGGGCTGGTTCTCCAATCCAGCCCAGGCCTAGGGAAGACATCGTAATGCCAAGCTGGGTAGCTGCTAAATAAGCGTCCAGGTTGCTCACAGCACGTTGTAAAGCTGCCGCGTGGGGATGATCTTCAGCAACTAGCTGCTCGACACGACTAGGGCGCAAAGCGACTAAGGAAAATTCCGCAGCCACAAAAAAGCCATTAGCTAGCACTAGGAGGATTACGGCTAGCAACTTGCCAGCAATCAGCATACTGAATGGACTACTCATGACGGTTGTATGTAAGCTTCTAGCTCTTAAAAATGCTTCTTCCAGCATCACTCACCCAAGCTAGTTATTAGAAATTCGTCAGTCCTAATGACGTTTGGGATGGGGATTTAATAATTCGTAATTATGACGGCAAGCATGAGCAGGCCACTAACTCTGGCCATAATCTAACGCCGATTGATGAAGCCATCTGACATCAAGTTGTACAATATGACGGTTGTATTTCACGACACCGGCATTGATCGAGCGCTACACCCTGCCCGAAATGGGCGAATTGTGGACGGACACCTACAAATTCAAAACCTGGCTTCAGGTTGAGGTTGCCGTTTGTGAAGCACAAGCTGAACTGGGTGCAATTCCAGAAGCGGCTGTGGAGGAGATTAAAGCTAAGGCGAATTTTGACCCGAAGCGGATACTAGAAATTGAGGAAGAAGTCCGTCATGACATGATCGCCTTTCTCACGAATGTAAATGAGTATGTGGGCGATGCGGGGCGTTATATCCACTTGGGGTTGACGAGTTCCGATGTCTTGGATACGGCTCTGGCACTGCAACTAGTTGCCAGCTTGGACATTATTTTGGAGCACCTAGAGAAACTGGGTCAAGCAATTCGCTACCAGGCACAGCAACATCGCAATACTGTGATGATTGGGCGTTCTCATGGCATTCATGCCGAACCGATCACCTTTGGCTTTAAGCTGGCGGGGTGGTTGGCGGAAGTGTGTCGCAACCGCGATCGCCTCTGCCAAATGCGTCATGAAATTGCGGTGGGGAAGATTTCTGGCGCGGTGGGAACTTATGCCAATATTGACCCTCGTGTGGAAGCGATCGCTTGTCAAAATTTGGGGCTGCAACCCGATACGGCTTCAACTCAGGTCATCTCGCGCGATCGCCATGCTAATTTTGTGCAACAATTAGCGCTTTTAACGGCAACGATTGAACGTTTTGCGGTTGAAATTCGCAACCTGCAAAAAACCGATGTTCTAGAAGTTGAAGAATACTTCTCTAAAGGACAAAAAGGTTCCTCGGCAATGCCTCACAAGCGTAACCCCATCCGTTCTGAACGCCTAACAGGAATGGCGCGAATTGTGCGGGGACATGCGGTGGCAGCGTTGGAAAATGTAGCGCTGTGGCACGAACGGGATATCTCTCACAGTTCAGTGGAACGGGTGATTTTACCCGACGCTTGCATTTTGACTCACTTCATGCTTGTGGAAATCACCGACTTGGTGAAGAAGCTGCTGGTTTATCCAGAAAACATGAAGCGGAATATGAATCTTTACGGGGGTGTTGTATTCAGTCAGAGGGTATTATTGACCTTGGTGGAAAAGGGGACGACCCGCGAAGAAGCCTACAGGATTGTACAGTCTTGTGCTCATGAAGCCTGGAATAAACCAGAGGGAAATTTCCACGATCTGATTGCTAAACACCCTGAAGTGACAAGTAAGCTAACTCCGCCAGAAATTGAGGCTTGTTTTGACCCGCAGCATCATTTACAGCACTTGGATGAGATTTATCAACGCTTAGGGATTTAACTGATGGGAATAGGGAATGAAAAAGTCAGATCATTCTGGTAAGAAAGCCACACGATGTGGGAGTTTGTAGTGAGGACTTTAGTCCTCTGAGAGTGGGCGCTTTAGCGCTCACTACAAACATGCTTTTATTAAGGGTAAAACCGGGCACGATATCATAATTCCCGATTCCTGGTGATGAGAAAAAAGCGATCGCTTAAACATTAGACCAGGAAGGGATGACAAGCAAGCTGAAGGTTTGATAAAACAAGCTTTCTACCCCATTGACCTCAGAACAGATATCGGGTGATTGACAGGCTTATTGAGAATGAGCAGGTGATTATCGCTCCCGGATAATCACCCGTTAGCGGAGGGTGGGCGAGATATACCTTGCCCACCCTGCAAAAATTTTGCCTTGGAGCGAAGCGACTTGACTTCGACCCTAGTAAGCGAACGACTGATAAACTTCAACCTCTGGTTTGTCCTCAAGGGATTCGACAATGGGATTGAAGCGTAACAAGTGGCGGGCGCGTTCGGAGAGTGAGAGGAGGGCAGCACGGGGTATGTGAATAGACACCTCGGGACGAAACAGCCAGCGGCGACTATAGCCAATTACAACCATCGGACGTGGCGTTTGTGTATGATTGGGCGTGCCCCGGTGCAGAGTGCGTACATCGCGAATCATCACGTCGCCCAGTTGCATCGTGATGGGTTCTAACTTGATTTCACCCGACTCCAGGCGGCGCAGTCCTTCTTCTTTTGACATCATGTGCGTACCGCGTGTAGTCTCAAAGGGTCCGTTTTCAAGGGTTACATCCACAAGGGGAAAGTTTACGGCAAGCTGGAATGGCGGCGTCTCCATACCCGTTTCAGGGAACAGTGGCGGCGCATCCCGATGCACGTCTTGATAGTCAGACCCCAACAAGGGAGTGTCTGTGGCTAGCTGGCACATCACCATGTCTTCGCCTACTAATAGCTTAGCGATCGCTAGGATATCCTCATCTTCGTATATGCTGGGGTCGGCAAAGGGAGCAGCGAAGGGCAAAGTGACGTAATAGCGGGCTGAACCTCGATTAAGCAGCTTACCTTCGCGCTCGATATGATCCTCTAACAAAGGCGCAAAAGCCTCACGCCAAGCATTGAGTGTCGCCTCTGAGAAGTGATGGGGCAACACACAATGGCCATCCTTCAGAACCGATTGGGCGAAGGATTCGATTTGTTGTTTGTTGTAGCGGGTTGTCATCATATCTCGATTTTAGTTTGCAGCATAGATTTGGAGCAGATGTCAAGGGACAATTCCTGGCTGCGTCAACGGGTGTGGTCAAAAGCTGTTGGTCAGTAGACCCACGATATTGGGCTAGCGATCGCTTTCTTCACCCGAATCAGCTAGCCGTGTTAGAGAGAAAGCTCGTTTTATTTCTGCTCGAATCCAAACTTAAGCCTTACCTAAGCCGAGTCGTGTGGCACTCTGATCAGCATCCAGGACGGCTAAAAACCGAGCCATTGAATACAGATGATCCAACATTTGAACTTGATACTGGTGAAACCGAAGAATGTCCGGAAATAGCAGATGTAATTCAGCGCGTGATTACAGCAGAAACGGATAACTTTTTGGAATTAGCCAAAATCGCGGGTCTCAATCCGTTAGTTGATTTTGCAGGTGCCAAGCTGCTGGGTGTCAACCTCAGTGGGGTGGATTTGAGCGGAGCCAATCTGCGTAGAGTCTATCTCCGGGGTGCTGACTTGAGCGATACGGATTTGAGTAGTGCAGATTTGCAGGCCGCGAGTCTCGGTGGTGCCGATCTCAGTGGTGCTTATTTAAGTGATGCCAATTTGAGCCATGCTAATTTTCATCGAGCCAGTTTGGCGTTGGCGAATGTCAGTAGTGCCAATCTTAGTAGTACGAATCTGAGTGAAGCGAACTTCAGCAGTGCCAACTTAAGTGATGCTAACCTGACCAATGCGAACCTCACTCAGGCTGACCTCCATCGGGCTAGTTTAATGTTAGCCAATTTGAGTGGTGTAACTTGGTTGAATAGTCGTGTAGAAGAAGCCCGATTTAGCAAAGATTCAGGTCTTTCTGAGGAATGGAAGCTGGACTTGAAACAAAGGGGGGCTATTTTTGAAGAATAAGTCGCTTAGGGTAAAGTGTGTCTGTTAAAGACAGAGATCTTGACTCCAAAAAGTAGCGATCGCACTACATAGTGGATTATGGCAGAAGTTTCTCACCAGTTTTTAGGAGTATTCCGAAAAGCTTTCTCCTGCCGCTTTATCCTCACTAAAGTCCTGCTCCTCGTAGAAACTCCGGTCATCTGGGGCGCTCATTTCCAGACCCACTCCCAACCTTGCAGTCCTCAATCCACTCATGTTGGGTAGGGGGTGGCACGTCTTGAACGTATCGGAAATAATAGAGCTAATGCTGGTGGTTTTGTCCAAACCGCTAGTCAACTCGAACGCCGAAAAAAAAATCAAAAGGGTCAAACCGAAGTGTTGAGTGAGCATTTACTAGAGAAACGACTTGAGGTTTGGTCACTCCAGCATATACTTTTCCCTAAGGTTTGGACTTATACGTTAGGGTGGGTATTTAAGTCGCTCAAAAGGAAATGTTTCAATATCATTAGCGTTAGCCAAACGGATCTGGAAGAGCAACACCTAGTCTCTAGACCCAAGATAGCTCAAACAATTACAACCATAGTAGTTAAGATAGAGCGTCGTGTCGCCGAATACTTCGAGAACGCTCATGCTGATGTTGTCGTGGCTGGGGAACTACATTGATCAAGCATCACCTCATTAAAACGGATTTCGGGTGTCGCTGTACAATCTGCCACTGGAAATGGCGAAGTATTCCGACGAGTTCGTGTCCAGGTGTCCGCCGCTTCGCACGGTGGAATGACATACCGACCTATCTCAAAACTATAGACCAATTGAGTAAGGTGGGGCTTAAACCCAGAGACAAAGGTGATCCAACGGCGTGCTTGCAACCGAGAGAAGGCAAGCCTCCTCAATATTGGCTGTACGATCAACGCCAAGCGGTTTCTTTACACAAACGAATTCCAGTTGTTGGAGAAGGGACTCAGCAACAAAGAAGGATTGCGGCTGAGGCAAGGCGGCTATGGGAAAAGGGAGAAATTTATACTCAACTTCACCGAGGTGTAGTCATTGAAGCGATTCCTCAGGTTTTGGACAAATTTATCCGCTTCAAAGCTAGGGCAAAGGTTAAGGGTATTCCTGGTAAGTTTAGTGCAGCCGACATCGAAGCCAACGTCAACTTGCCGACCCATATCGAAGCCATTGAACATGCTAAGCGATTTATTGAGCAAATTCTAGATTCTGGTATTCCCAATCACATCCCAGCCCGCAAAAATCTTCATGCTTATCTTGAGGCATGGGGGGGGTGTTTTATCCGACTCGATGAATCAGGAGCAGGCTTTTATCTTCGAGTCACTTGTGAACCCGAACCGCAGAAACAAGAAGAAATCCCAACACTCAACTTCATTCCAATTGATGGAGAATGGTGGGAAGTTTTAGGTGTTAAACCGGAGGCAACTCCCGCAGAAGTCAAAAAAGCTTATCGGCGCTTGGCAGGAATGTTTCACCCAGATATCAATAAGAGTGAGGAAGCGCACGACAGAACTGTCGCGCTCAATCGTGCCTATGAGACGTATCGAGAATTATTAAGAACTGTCGCCCCAAAAAGATAGAGTTACCTGAAGTATGAAGTAAACTCCATAAATCATGGTGCTTGAAAACAAGAATGCTGCGATCGCTAAAAGGACACCGACAAAGCCGCTCACACTCGGTAACAGGATGTCATCATAAGGGATAGACCCTTTCGACTGGGAGACAAGACAACGGTTTACACACGTCCTTTAGCTCGTTTGATCGAGCAACTCCAACGCTTGCCCGGAGTTGGGCCTAAAACGGCTCAACGGCTGGCTTTACATATCCTCAAGCGCTCAGAGGAAGAAGTACAGGCATTGGCTCAAGCCTTAGTTGAGGCGAAAAAACAAGTCGGCTTATGCCAGGTATGCTTTCACCTCTCCGCTGAACCCACGTGCGAAATCTGCCGCAACGCCAACCGGGACAACAGCACTATCTGTGTCGTCGCTGACTCCCGTGATGTGATTGCTCTGGAAAAAACGCGGGAATATGCTGGTAAATATCACGTCCTCGGCGGCGTCATCTCACCCATGGAGGGAATTGGCCCCGATCAGCTACATATTCAGCAATTGGTGCGGCGAGTCAGCCAGAGGGGTATCAAAGAAGTCATTTTAGCCATTAGTCCGAGTGTGGAAGGTGAGACAACCACGCTCTATGTCGGTCACCTCCTGAAGCCGTTTACCAAGGTAACTCGGATTGCTTTTGGTCTACCTGTAGGCGGCGATTTAGAGTATGCTGACGAGGTCACGTTAGCACGAGCCTTAGAAGGACGACGTGAACTCGATTAGCCATAGAAAGAAGAATGAAGGATGAATGGGAAAACCCTTTTTTCATCCTTCATTCTTTGCACTTCATACTTTCAGGCTACTTTAACTTTTGTTTGATGAACGCCATAATTTGAGATAACTGTTTCTTCAATCCATCAATTTCAGCCTGCATTTTCGCAACTTTGGCGTTAAGCGCTTCAATGTCGGCAGATGAAGAAGCAGAAGATGCACTAGCCGTTGCTGTACTGGCAGCTGCCGCCTGTTGCGATTCGGGGCGGGGTTTTTTCGCCTTGCCCATGGCTTCCTTGATAGCATCAACCAACTGCTTCTTCTCAAACGGCTTTTCAACAAAAGCAAAATACTCAAAGGGTTCTTGGATTTTCTCCGTGACTTCTTCCTTACGACCCGACATTAATACCAAAGGAATTGTCTGGAGTTCACTGGTACTTTGAATATGCTGAAACACTTCCCAACCACTCATTTTAGGGAGAAGAAAATCTAACATGATTAGGTTAGGAAGTTCCTGGCGAATTAAATTCAGTCCCTCTAAACCATCCTTCGCTTCCAAAACTTCAATGTTACCTGACGGTAACATTTCTCTTACACGCATTCGGATGACTTTACTGTCATCAATTACCAGGATTTTCTGACTTGCCACGACTGACTCCTTTGGAGAGGTAACTTTAAGAACACTACAGTTTTCAAAAAGCAACGGTTGCTAACTCTAGATCAACAATGAAACCTAAAGTCAACACTTAGCTGCTGTGAACGCCGCCAGTTCATAATTTATGGTGTAGCGCCAGTGTGTCTCGCTGTGAGTTTCAAGTCACTTCCTACCCAGCCATGATAAACCAGCGACATGTATCTACAACAGACCGATTGTTGTCTGTTTAGGGTGATACAACGGCTAAGACGGCACCCTCAACTTTTTGCCATTTTAAGCCCAAGCTCAAAAGCAAGCGGTGTGCCTGATTCTAGATTAATCTGGTCTGACACAGAAGAGCAAAAAAACTCAGTCAACACAAGCGAGGGTAGATGCTTTAACATTTGTAGCATTGTCGAGACTCAAACCAGCTTGTCATGCATCCCAGTCACTGGCTAGCTTACCGGAAGACTTATGGATTTGCTCACCCAAACTGACCCATCTGTGACAACACGGCCCGATCGCGGCCAATGGCGACAAGAACTGGACGCACTGCCCCCTTGGTTGCGTCGCCCCATTGGCAAAGCCAGCGAAATCTCAACAGTACAGCGCATTATCAAGCAACGAAACATCCACACAATTTGTGAAGAGGGGCGCTGTCCTAACCGAGGCGAGTGCTATTCCCAAAAGACGGCAACATTTTTGTTAATGGGGCCAACTTGCACCCGTTCCTGTGCCTTCTGTCAGGTGGACAAGGGGCACGCACCCATGCCTCTTGACCCAGAGGAACCCCAAAAGGTGGCTGAGGCGGTAAATCTATTGGGTTTGCGGTATGTCGTGCTAACTTCGGTAGCGCGAGATGATTTGCCCGACCAAGGTGCAGATTGTTTTTCTACCACAATGTACACGATTCGTCAACTGAATCCAGACACAGAGATTGAGGTGCTGACAGCCGATTTTTGGGGCGGTAGAGGTAAAAATGACCAGACTCCAGTCGAGTTACAACACCAACGGGTAGCTAGGGTAGTGGAGGCTCATCCAGCTTGTTATAACCACAATATTGAAACCGTGCGGCGCTTACAGGGACGAGTGCGTCGCGGTGCCCAATATGAGCGATCGCTCGATGTTCTCCGCATCGTCAAATCCCTGAATCCCACAATCCCCACCAAGTCAGGTTTGATGCTGGGGCATGGCGAAACTCAAGCGGAAGTGATTGAGGCGCTGGTGGATTTGCGGAACGCGGGATGCGATCGCCTCACCCTAGGCCAATATATGCGTCCCTCCTTGCAACACCTGCCTGTACAAAAATACTGGACACCCGCAGAATTTGACGAATTGGGCGCGATCGCACGAGACTTAGGCTTTGCCCATGTCCGTTCTGGCCCCCTTGTCCGCAGTTCCTACCACGCGAGTGAGAGTATTTAAGGCCAAATATTAAGAATATTTGCGCCTTAGCTGGTAGTTTATTGGCAATAATCCCTCTATCAAGCTGAATAAAGCTCACTCTTTCTGTGGTAACTTTTATGAGAGTCACCAAGTACTTTATTATTTTTTCACAAAATCTTTCAGAACAGGAGAAAACTCTATGGCTGCTCAGACCAAAAAATATGATGCTCCCGTTGCCAAGTCTGGCGGTAAGTTCCCCTACCCTTTTCGTACAGGATGGGCTTTGTTCCTTTTAGCGATCAACTTCGTGGTTGCTGCTTTTTATTTCCACATCATTGAATAGTTAGAATCGTTAGCTAGGCTAACTTGATCAGGACTTACGCACTTGAGCCTTACATCGGTCATCTTGTCCTCTAACCTCCCCATTTGAGGCAGGCGATTCTTTCCTCATCTTTAGGACAGCAAGAGGGTAGTGTGTAAGTCCTCTGTTTATGTAGATTGGGACTTAAGGTTGAGAGCGTATTCTCGAAAACGTTCCAAGTCAGCCTGGATTGTAGACTCCACAACACGACCTAAAAACAGATTATCCATCAACTGACCCAACAGGCCGGGAATCGCATAAGCCACACTCAGCTTGACAATACTGCTCCCCTGCCGATCATAGAAGCGAACCGCTCCTCGATTGGGCAAACCATCCACAGATTCCCACTGAATAATCTGGTTTGGCACCAATTTCAGAATTCGGGAAAGCCAGCTAAATTCCAAGCCGCCAGTCGCCAACTTCCATCGAGATAACTCAGGATTGTCTTCCAGGACATGGACGGAGTCAATCCACTTCATCCATCGAGGCATTTGCTCTAAATCAGACCAGAGGTTCCAGGACAATTCAATGGGAATGTCAACCTCAACCTGTACACTGTGTTCTAGCCAATCGGACATGCGTTTTGGGATTTGGGATTTGGGATTTGGGATTTGGGATTTGGGAGGGGTTGAAGGGTTAAAGGTTAGAAAGTTTTTCGCGTAGCGTTCCCCGTAGGGGTAGGTTGAAAGTTGGAAGTTCTAACCTGCATTTGCTAACTTGTTAACCTGCAACCCTTCTTCGGGTTGGGGACTCTGGTTGCTCAAACCGTTGTTACAGGGGTTCGTTCTACCAGTTCTTTGGCATTTTCCAGAATGGCTTTTGCCGCCTGACACCCCGATAAGGTGGCTCCTTCCATACTATCGATGTAGTCTTGCTGGGTGTAGCTTCCGGCCAGGAAAAAATTGCTGATGGGTGTTTTTTGCGGGGGGCGATAGGGGTCCATCCCAGGAGCCTCACGGTAGAGAGACTGAGCCAGCTTGACGACGCTGTACCAAGTCATGTTCAGTTCTCGCGAGGAGGGGAAGAGTTCATGGACTTGCTTGAGGACGTGTTGTGCGATCGCTTCATTATTTTGCCGGATAAAGGGGTCTCCCGGAGTGAGCACCAATTGCAACAGTGAACCCTGTCCCTCGCGGTAGTAGTTACCAGGACTGGTTAAGGCTAAGTCCGCAAAGCAGGAGAAGTCAGCATCCGGGGTATAGAGCAGATTATCAATTCCTGCGGCTTCTGTGAGCTGCTTGCGCTTCTCGGCATCGTGTAACTCGGTTACCCAACCGTCAAACCTCAACTGTACGGTAGCCACGGGGATGGTATCGAGCTTGTAGATATTGTCAAACTCCGACCACTTACGCCAAGCTTCAGGCAGGACACGCTGCACACCGGGGACATCTGTGGCGCAGACGTAGGCATCCGCAAGGATCGTTTCTTCGGTTTCGCCTTTAGCAACCACTAGTCCGGTGACTTTGGTTTGCCCATCCACCTCAGTAAACAAAATTTCCCGCACTCGACGCCTGGTGTGGATTTTCCCGCCTCGCGCCTCTATGTACTTAACAATCGGCTGATGCAGATACTCATCGGGAGAACCTTCCAGCATTCGCAGCACCGAAGCTTCTGTTTTTGCGGCAAAAAACTGGAAAATTGTCAGCATACACCGGGCGGAAATATTCTCGGTGTCGATGAAACCCAAAGCGTAGGCGATCGGGTTCCACATCCGCTTTAAGCTGCCATCATTTCCACCGTGTTTGCGAAACCAATCGGCAAAGCTGATTTTATCTAAATCGCGAATGGTTTTCATCGCGCCGTCGAAGTCCACCAAGCCGCGAACAATGGGACTCGTACCGAGTGCCAGGGAATTTTGCAGCTTATCTTGTAAAGAGAGCTGGGAAGTGGTGAAAAAGGCTTTCAGTCCATTGAAGGGCGCGCCCGTGATGAAACGAAAATCTAGCGCCCCCGTGCGTCCCCCTTTGTTGACAAAGATATGGGTATGCTCCTTGAGACGTAGGTTGTCGATCGCCCCTACCTTCTTCATCAAGTCAAATAACTGGTAGTAGCAGCCGAAAAAGACATGCAACCCCATCTCCACATGGTTGCCATCGGCATCTACCCAACTGCCCACTTTTCCTCCCACAAAAGGTCGGGATTCAAATAGTTCGACTTCATGTCCGGCATCGACTAACTCAACTGCCGTCGCCATCCCGGCTAGTCCCGCCCCAACAATTGCAACGCGCATTCAGCCTTTCCCTTTCAGTTTCTTTACTTATCTTAAAAGAAGATTGCAACAGAAGTGGACTAGAAGAGGGTTGAGTCAAGCTAACTCATCCGGCGTCTCAGGTTCTAAGGTTTCCGGGAATACATCAGGAGAGAACAACTCCCACAAGGATTGGAAGTAGGGCATAAAAAGCGCTTGTTGTTGAGGCGTCAATCGGGTTTGAAGTTCGTTGCCAATGAGGTGGAGCATTTGCCGCACCAGTTCCCAACGCACTTTTAATGGTGGGTACAGCATGACGCACAAGGGGAATAGTTCTTGTTGGATGGCGGCAATGCTATTTTCCAGGACACAAATCCACAAGTAAACCTGAAACATCTCAACATCTCGGATACTGGAAACCATTACAGCCGAATCGCTCAATGAGCCAGTGTGGCAGCAATAGTTAGGGTACAGCTCAATGATGCGCGAGGCGATTTTTCGGGCTATTTCGCTGCTAGGGGGTAAGAGTTTGCGTATGCTTTCTAAGGCGGGAGAATGGTAATCATACCGGGCGGAGATGTCATAAAAACGCTGCAAGGGGATATAAAGGTGATCGTCAATGACTTTGAAATAATCACCCAAAATTTCCTGATCGGCTGGGGCAAGGGGTTCTAGAAGTAACTGTCCGCAGTAGTGGAATTGCATACTCACAAAACCAATCACTCTCGGATCGAGGGCTATGTATTTTTTTCGGATGCTACCCACATCAGAACTAATAAACACACAAAGGCGCTGTGGTGTCAGTTGTTCGGCATAGGCGGAGAGGGCTTGCTCATAGATATGGTAGGCATCTCGTGCAATTTCATAAGGGTCAATTAATTTATAACTAATGCCATGTCGTTTAACTTCTAGGGAAAGTAAGCTTTCGGTTTTAGCCCAAGCTTGAAGGTTAATGGAACGAATGGATTGGAGTAGTCGCTGCGCGATGAGCGATCGCGTTCCTTGAGTGCTAGTTTCCCAGCTTTCTTCTGGATCGATGAGTTTCTGAAGATACTTTTTCGCCCATTGCTTGGCAAGGGATGTCGCAGAAGTATTCTCTGTCATATCCCAGCCTTGCAGCCTAGGATTTGGCGTGATGTCACCCATGAAGCCCCTTTAATTTTTTTGACCAATTATTAATTAATATTACGCTCAATTGTATAAGACTCTCCTCCATTGGATAGTGTGACTTCGCATACAATAAATCTATAGAAGCGAATTACTCTATGACCACAAACTTTGTTGGCTCAGACACTCACTCATTCAGCTAACGCTTTCGCGATCGCTTCGCACCAGCCTATGAGTTAGCCGGAGTTTTAGTGAAAAGATGCGACGCCAACAGTTAATCGCTCTATATGTACCTAACAGGAATAAACTATAGGTATGCACTCAACTCATTAGTTCCTCGCTCAGCAAATCCCCAAATTTTTGCATAAGCTCCCTGCGGCTGAGAGATATGGAGAACTGAGCGAACATTCTGCTCAGAGTGCTAGTGGAGGGTTTGCTATGCATCCCCGTTTTAGATTCCTCTGCTTTACGACAACACTGTTACTTTCTCTGAGTTTCTGGGAATTACCTCTTTTGTTTCGTCGTTCATCTGGGATAGCGCACGCTCAAGATGTAATGGCAACGTTAGCTGATGGCAACTATCAATTTTGTAGCCAACCAGAGACAAAAGACTCACCCTTTGGATCAGGAGTTTGCTTTTGGTTCCGTAAAGTCAACAATCGTGTGGTGGGAAACTATGGTTACCCTCAATCCGATGACTCTATTTGTGTTAATGGTGAAGTTCAGGGTAATCTCGCTACAGGTGAAGCCCTAGCCGTATCGTGGCCGGGTAGTCCTTGGGAGAATATACCTCAATCACCCGTTGATTGGGATGAAGAAGGCCGCTTGAAACTCAATAAAGGAGGTATTATTCATACTTCTGGTAGCAAAGCTGAGCGTATAGATTGGATTCAGTTTCGCAGTGCTGTGCTGAATTTTAAGGGTTTTTATCGTTATACGCAGGTGGGAATGGATGAACAAAAGATTCCTGAAAGTTGTTCGGTGAAAGATATTACAGAAGCCTTGAATCGCTGAAGAGTTTCTAGGCGTGTCTAGCAATCCTAAATCATTTATAAGATTTGATTTTTTTAATAAACCACAGAGGCACAGAGGGCGCAAAGGAAAGAAAGGGAGGTTCTGATGAATCATTCGGGATTGCTAGATTATCCGATAGCAACCGATACTGTTGGCTAATTAACGAGGAACTGCGGTAGAGGCACGGCATTACTAAACTTTCTACAAAAGTCGAGATGTTACTGTTGCCGTGCCCTTACAAGTCATGATATTGAGGGTTAAAACCCTTACGAATTTGCTCAATAGCATGAACCAACAAATTGCCTTTCTCGGACTCGGTGTCATGGGTGGTTATATGGCGGCGAACTTGGCGCGAGGTGGTTACTCGGTTAAAGCCTGGAATCGCACCCCCAATCGTCCCGGTGTAGAAGTGGCAGCAAGTGCAGGTGCAACCGTAGTCTCATCCATTCGCGAAGCCGTCGAGACAGCAGATATCATCTTTTCCTGCGTCGGTGATGTGCCTGATGTTGAGGAAGTTATCCTCGGCACTGAGGGAGTTGCCGAGTTGGCGAAACCGGGTGCTTTAGTGATCGATACGAGTACCATTGGCCCAAATGCGGCGCGAAAGATAGGAAGCGAACTTAAAAAACACAACCTCCGCTTTCTGGATGCACCGATTTCAGGTGGAGACATTGGGGCGAAAAATGGCACCCTAACCATCATGGTTGGCGGTGAACCAACTGATTTTGAGGAGAGTAAGCCAGTATTAGAAGTTCTGGGCAAAACGATTCGCCTTTGTGGTTCAATAGGTAGCGGTCAGGCTGTAAAACTGTGTAATCAAGTCCTGGCTGCACTTCACATGGTGGGTTTATGCGAGGCGATGCAGCTAGCCCAACAACAAGGAATCGACCCTAACTTAATTGTAGAAGTTTGCAGCACCGGTGCGGCTGGGTCGTGGGCGCTATCTAACCTGGGGCCAAAAATCATCGAGTCTGATTTCCGTCCCGGTTTCATGATTAAACACATCCTGAAAGATTTGAGATTGGTACAAGAAAGCCTCAAGGCATCGGGTGAAGAATTGCCGGGAGTGGAAATGAGCGATCGCTTATTTAAAATAGTTCAAGAACTGGATAACGGGATGGGTGGCGAACAAGGAACCCAGGCCATGATTCGTGCCTACCGTGACTCCTTATAGCATGGAATTATTTTTTATAGCATGGAATTATTTTTTTAACGCAGAGAACGCAGAGGAAGACGCTGAGGGACGCTGAGTTTTTTGAGGGATTACGATACAAAGGGAATTGGTATGAATTTTCAATCCTTTAATTAAGCAAGGAAAAAATGCTGGAATCTCTATTCACCACCGTCCCTAATCCCACTCAAGATTTAATCCCCCATCGCCGTCCTCGTAAAGGTGTGATTGTTGGTGCGGGACAGGTGGGAATGGCTTGTGCTTACTCCCTGCTGATTCAAAATGTTCTTGATGAAATGGTGATTGTTGATGTCAATACTGAAAAACTGGAAGGGGAGGTGATGGATCTCAATCACGGCTTACCTTTCGTTCAGCCTACGATGATCCGATCCGGAACCTTAGCTGATGGTGAGGATGCCGATATTGTCATTATTACGGCTGGAGCCAAGCAGAAACCAGGGGAAAGTCGTTTAGAGCTAGTGCAACGCAATTTAGAGATATTTAAAGGCTTAATGCCCCAAATCGTTCAGTATTGTTCCCAAGCTATTTTGCTGATTGTGACGAACCCAGTAGACATCATGACTTATGTCTCTCTCAAACTATCCGGGTTACCAACATCCAGCGTGATTGGTTCAGGAACGGTACTCGATACGGCTCGTTTCCGTTATCTATTGGCGGAGAAGTTTCAACTTGATCCTCGAAGCTTACATGCTTATATTATTGGGGAGCATGGCGATAGTGAAGTCCCGGTTTGGAGCAAAGTTAATATATCAGGAATGCAACTGTTTAATGAAGATTCAGATGGGGAGAAATTAGTAGACGCCGATACGATAGAACCCATTTTTGAACAGGTGAAAAATGCAGCTTACGAGGTGATTCAACGCAAAGGCGCAACCAGTTATGCGATTGGCTTGGGTGTTACCCAGATTGTTCAATCCATTTTACGCAATCAAAACCGACTGCTGACGGTTAGTAGCCTGATTCATGGCTTTGAGGGGATTGACGATGTTTGTTTAAGTCTGCCAGCGGTGGTAAACCGTCAAGGAGTTAGCCGGACTTTAAATCTCATGCTGACTGCCATAGAAAAAGAGCAATTACAGAATTCAGCCAGAGTTTTGCGACAAACAATTGAAAAACTTGACCTTTCCTGCTAATTTTGTCCATTGTTTCATCAAATTCTTTGGCAATTACATCAAATTTTGAAGTTCTAGGAGCTAGATTTTAGTCCTAATAGGTCTAAACCCAATCTAATACGGTTGCTGACTGACCGAATTAGCCAGTAAATTGTAGGTAGAGATAAGTCAATTGCTACTTATTGCCTTAGTCCGGGTACTTCTCTCGATCGCATCAGGCTTAGTGCTTCTCCCTCATCACTATCAAGTCTTCGCTTACAACTAGGGGAGTCAACAGCGCGTGAATGTATTTGTAAAGCTTTTTAAAAAAGGCTTGACGACTGTGCCATGGTTCGGGGCATTTTCTGTCTGTTTAGGAGTGCTTCAGACTATTTCATCTGCCCATGCACAACCCATTACACCTGCTGCTGACCAGACCAATACTATTGTCACTCCCAACGGCAACCAAATTAACATTTCAGGCGGTACCGCCTCAGGGGATGGTACTAATCTTTTTCAGAGTTTTGAGCAATTTGGTCTGGATGCCGGTCAAGTTGCCAACTTCATGTCTAATCCCCAGATTCGCAATATTTTAGGTCGCGTTGTTGGGGGTAATCCCTCCTTCATTAACGGACTCATTCAGGTGAGTGGAGGCAACTCCAACTTATTTTTAATGAATCCCGCCGGGATAGTTTTTGGTGCTTCGGCTAGCTTAAATGTTCCAGCTTCCTTTACAGCGACTACCGCGACAGGAATTGGATTCGGTGGCAATCATTGGTTTAATGCTTTTGGCGATAATGACTATCCGAACTTAATTGGCACCCCTAGTCAGTTTGCCTTTGACCTTTCTCAACCCGGAAGCATCATCAATGCGGGTAATCTTGCCGTATCACCGGGACAAAATCTAATGTTACTTGGGGGCAGCATCCTTAATACGGGCACAGTGAGTGCTCCCGGCGGAACGATTACCCTGGCTGCTGTAGCGGGTGAAAATTTAGTCCGAATTAGCAAACCCGGACACCTACTCAGTATCGAGATTGAACCCAAGACAGTAGGTGGACAGACGATATCCTTTAACCCTCTTGATTTGCCAACGCTACTCACGGGCACGATAGGTACTGTGGGAGTGCCCCTGTCTGCGGTTCCCACGGAGGCAGGAACGGTAAGGGTTTCTGGCACTCTGGATGCTTCTGATTCAACTGGGGGGAAGATAGGCGGTAACGTCAATGTTTTAGGGACAAATGTCAATCTCGTTGGAGCCAATATCAACGCCTCTGGGAGTGATGGAGGTGGCACCGTACTCATCGGTGGAGATTATCGCGGGTTAGGCACAGTACCCAATGCTGAGTTTACCCATGTGGATAGCAACACCACTATTCAAGCGAATGCGCTCACACAGGGTAATGGCGGCAAGGTTATCGTGTGGGGCAATAACACCACGAACTTCCAAGGTCAGATTACAGCACAGGGGGGTACTTTTGGGGGTAACGGTGGGTTTGCGGAAGTATCCGGTGCCCAGACGTTGAAGTATCAGGGTGTAACAAATTTACTTGCACCCAATGGACAGACGGGGAACTTACTGTTAGACCCCGAAACCTTTATCATTGCCAATTCAGGTGGGGACATTACCCCAGAGAGCGTAGTCGCTGCCCTGACAACGGCTAATGTGACCTTTGATGCCACGAATTTCCTCACCGTCGCTGATGCGATTAACTCCACGAGTGGGTTTAATTTAACCCTGGATGCACCCACGATTAACTTGAATGCACCCATTACCCTAGGGGGTCAACTCTTGGGTACAGCCAACAATACCACGGTGAATGTGGGGTTGGCTGGCAGGATTCAAAATGGCGTAGATGTGGCGACAAGTGGAGCAAATGTCAATCTCGCCACGGGAACCTTCACCGAGTCCGTCACAATTAACAAATCCCTCACGTTAACGGGTGCAGGCGCTGGTAATACTACCGTGAGTGGCAATAATGCTTTCCGCGTCTTCCAGATTAACCCGGGTGTGAATGCCACCCTTCAAGACTTGACAATTGCCAACGGCAATGTAATTGGGTCTGGGGGTGGCATTTTGAATCAAGGCACACTAACGATTAACAACGCCGTATTCAATAACAACCGCGCCACAGGTTCAACGGGTGGGCCAGGACAAACTGCCGCCCCATTCAACCCTGGTCTTGGAGGTACAGTCAATGGTTTTGGTGGTGCAATCTTCAACCAAGGCACTCTGAATGTCAGTAATACTACATTTTCTAGCAATGTCGCTCAGGGTGGTCAAGGTGGCTCTAACGCTAGCTTTGGCAGTGGTGGTGCTGGTGGTGGTGCTGGTATTGGAGGTGCCATCTTCAACGACGGGGGCGTTGTGAATATTGCCGCCTCTACGTTTGTCAACAATCAAGCCACGGGTGGCAATGGCGGCAATGGTGGCCCTGGCGCTAGCGGTCCTGGCAGTGGTGGTGGCGGTAATGGGGGTAATGGCGGTAATAGTGGCAACCCTGGTACTAATGGCACCGACGGAAACTTTGGTGGCGGCGGCGGTTCTGGCGGCAGCCTAGGTGGTAGAGGGGGTAATGGCGGTTTTGGCGGCGGTGGTGGGGGTGCTGCTAGCAATGATAATTTTCTTCGGCTTCCGGGTGGGACGGGCGGCTTCGGTGCTGGGAATGGCGGTTCTCACAATGTTGTTCTTGCTGGAATCGGCGGTGGCGGCGGCGGCGGCGGAACTGGACTCGGCGGGGCTGTATTTAATAACGGTGGAACAGTTCGCATTACCTCTAGTACTTTTTCTAGCAACCAGGTACGGGGCGGAAGTGGAGGTGGAACACCAAGCGGTGGCAGTTCTCAGGGCGGTGATGGTGGCAGTGGCTACGGTGGAGCGGTTTTTAACAACAATCCGTCTGGGACTTTAACGCTCATCAATAATACCTTCTTCAACAACCAGGCTAATGGTGGGGCTGGGGGTGGCATTTACGAAGGAAACACGGGTGCCATTGCTGGCCTTAATGGCGAAGGTCGGGGGGGTGGTATAGCCAACAACGGCGGCACTATTAGCTTCGGAAACAATATTATCGCTGGAAACATTGCTGCCACAGGAAATCCCGATGGTCGCAACTTTACAGGGACGTTAACCTCTACGGGTTATAACCTTTTGGGAGGCAACGGTGCTGATTTGGGCGCGATCGCAACTGACTTAAAGCTAGCCACTCTGGGTGTCGGTCTTGAACGCGTTATCGATACAACTCTCGCCAATAACGGTGGTGCTACCCAAACTCATGCGTTACTTCCTGGCAGTCCCGCCATTAATGCAGGAACAACGGTTGCAGGTGTCACCACCGACCAGCGAGGGGTATCCCGCACAGGGATTGGTGACCCGGTTCCTGATATTGGTGCCTATGAAGCTATTCGAGTGTTATTCGGCAATCCCACTTACAGTATTAATCCTAATGCAACCCAAGCTGCGATCGCGGTTCAAGTAGACCGCACGCCTGCGATTGGGGCTGGGGGAAATATCAGCGTTAACTACAATACGGCTGATGGCACGGCCATCTCTGGCACCGACTACACCACCACCACGGGAACCCTCACGTTCACCAATTCTGTCACCCGCCAGAATTTTAATGTCCCTATCCTCAGTACCGCGAGGAATAATCGCACCGTTAATCTCAGCCTGACTAATCCTAAAAATGCTCTGTTGGGGAGTCCCAATTCTGCCCTGCTTACCCTCTTGCAACCCCTGCCAGTCCCTTCTCCCACACCATCACCCTCTCCTACACCGTCACCCTCTCCTTCTCCCACACCGTCACCCTCACCCTCTCCCACCCCGGCAGCAACCCTTAATCCTGTTGACTTGACGTTACCCCAGAAACCGCTAGAGCCAGCACCGATTCAAAACAACAACTCTCAGCCGCTAGAGAGGGCTGTGGAGAGTATTGACCAATCCTCGACTACGGATTTTGAACAATATCTCGGCATCAGTGAAACACCAGGCATCAGCTTGGTGCAAGCTCGGAATCTCCTGCGCGGCATAGAAAGTACCACAGGCGTTAAACCCGCCGTTATTTATGCCATCTTTGTCCCTGAAAGCGTGACTCCATCGCCGGCTACATCTCAAGGTTTAGATAAAGATTCGGCGGAACTTTTACTGTTGCGTGCCCTGAAGCCGAGTCCGCGCGATCGCTTAGAATTGATTTTAATTTCTGGCAACGGTAAACCCATCCGTAAATCCGTCAATATCACCCGTGCCGAAGTGATAGCCATGGCGGCACAGTTTCGGTTTACAGTGACCAATGCCCGCGATGCTTTAGGCTATCTCGCCCCAGCCCGAAAAATGTATCAATGGCTGATGGCTCCCTTAGAAGCTGACATCGAGCAGCGAGAAATTAAAAATTTGACCTATATCACCGACAGTGGATTACGCACCATCCCCTTGGCTGCCCTCCATGATGGTAAGGGGTTTATTGTAGAACGCTACAGTGTCGGCTTGATGCCCAGTCTTTCCCTCACGGATACCCGTTACGGCGATATCCACTCATCCGAGGTACTCGCCATGGGAGCTAGTGAGTTTAGAGACAACCGACCTTTACCCGCTGTACCTGTAGAATTGACCACCATCACCCAAGCTTGGCAAGGTGTATCGTTCCTCAATCAAGGCTTTACCCTAGAAAACCTGAAGTTGCAGCGGGCAAAAACTCCCTTTGGCATTATCCACCTAGCAACTCATGCCGAATTTCTGCCTGGAAAACCTGCTAACTCTTATATTCAGTTGCAAGACCAGAAGATGGCTCCGTTGCAGCTTAAGTCTGTGGGATGGGCGAACCCGCCCGTGGAATTATTGGTGCTGTCTGCCTGCCGCACGGCGGTAGGAGACGAGGAAGTGGAATTAGGCTTTGCGGGGCTAGCCATACAAGCGGGAGTTAAATCGGCCTTAGCCAGTCTGTGGTATGTCAATGATGAAGCGACGTTGGGGTTAATGAGTGAGTTTTACCAACAGCTCAAAACCGCTCCCATTAAAACCGAGGCTCTGCGAAGAGTACAGTTAGCGATGCTATCGGGAAAGGTGCATATCAAAAATCAGCAGTTGCTTACCAGCGAGGGCGAGTTTCCCCTGCCCACGGAATTAATGGGTGTGGGTGATAGAGGTTTCTCCCATCCTTACTATTGGAGTGGCTTTACGATGATTGGTAATCCCTGGTAAACTCTCTCAAGAGAGATATTTCATTCATGGCTTGGTAATTCGTGGCTGAGTTTGACTGAAACTTCAGCGTTGAGCTAATTAATCAGACGGGATAGTTCTTCGGCGTTATTGGCAACAATTTTTTAGGACTTACGCATTGACACAAATCCCAAAACCTAGGTTAATACGTATACACGTTATACCTTATATGGCCTGCTGAGACTCTCAGAAACAAACTGAAGGAAAGCAGCAAAAGAACTAAGATTTCTGGCTTACTATAAGGTCATTGTGTTCTCGGTGCTCTACAATAATAAACTTGGATAATTTACGTCGCCAACCGGGTTGAAACCCTAGTCGTAAATGCCTGTTATACTCTTTCAAAAAGCAGCTTACATCTTACAGATTAAGCTCCTTTGTTATGCTCAGCATCAGGGAGTCTACTAAACTCTTAAAAAAGTTGATTTCTCTTGTTTTGAGAGAATCTATGAAATCTACCAAAAGTTAGTCAGGGCATCTACTATCCAGCCTCTACTCTAACGTTATAAAATCAAACCCATTCCAGGGTGCTACCTTCTGATGAAATTTCTAATACCGCAGTTGGGCAGTTTTGAACTGCTTTTCACTGCTTTTCTGACCGCATTCTTCGTCGCTGGTGCGTCACCGCTTACCGCTCAAACTGAAATCAAAAATTCCGCTTCCGCGTCGGGAGGGAATTTACCAGACGTTGTTCAGTCCAATGAAACTACACTGACGGCTGGTCAAGCGATTCTTCAATTAGTCAAAACCGCAGATCGCGCTGCGGCTGAACCCGGTGATACCGTCATTTATCGCCTCGCACTGACCAACACCGGACAGGTTCCAGCCAATCAGATTACGATAACCGACACACCACCACTAGGCGTGCGGTTTTTGCCAGAGTCGTTGCAAGGCGCACTCACCACTGGCGGTACCACCACACCCGTGAATTTGCCTCCGGCCGTAACCGCAGATCGGCAAATCACTTTTACCTATCCAAATCTCGCGCCGGGGGATACACTCACGATTATTTATGCGTCTGTGGTCACACCCGACGCCGTCCGAGGGGATGGGAGAAATGTGGCGCGGGAGCCTCGAAGCAATCTAGCGGCCTTTCAACTCCGGATTCGGCAGGGCATTTTATCCGACTGTGCCACTATCGTCGGTCGCGTATTTGTCGATAAAAACTTTGACGGTCAGCAGCAACCTGGAGAACCGGGAGTACCGAATGCTGTGCTTTTCATGGATGACGGCAATCGCATCACCACCGATGCCAATGGCTTATTCTCTTTAGTCAACGTCATCGCCGGCAATCGCACAGCCACATTGGATTTGAGCAGTCTGCCGGGATACAGCCTTGCTCCGAACATCAAATTCATTGAAGGCAATAGTCAGTCACGCCTTGTGCGGCTCGAACCGGGCGGAATGGCTCGGATGAATTTTGCCGTGACACCCGCTTATGGGGAGCAGCAGCCATGAAACGTCCTCAAGAAAAGCCAAACAGTCAGGATGAAATATTAAGGATGAAGCATGAAATCATCCATCAATTCGTGAAAGAGATTTCGCCTTCCACCCAACCGAATGCTAGCCATTTGGGCAACAAATTGAACGCAGAATCCAGCCGCACAAAGCGCAGGCTTCATCCTTCCGAGTTGACCCGTCCAACTTTCCCCAACAAGATTACTTTTTACCTTTTACTGTCGAAAGGATGGTTTCCCTCACTCAGCTTGAGTTTACTTACAACCGTATTGGGAACCATCGGGCTTCTGCCTACGGCGAAGGCTGACGAATTGCCAGAACCGCCGAATTTAGGTTTAGGGAAAGATGAAGTCTTAACAACAGATGTCCCCCTAAAACTTGGACTGGGAACAGAGATTTCATCAGTCTCGGAATATCGCTCAACTCATTTCAATCAAGCGCTGAAGAATGAACCCTTAAATCTAAAAAATGAATCCCTTAATCCTGCATTTTTTTATGATTTGCCGGGTGACAATCAGAAACTTCAGATATTAACTGACTCGCTTAAAGGTGAGGGAAAAAAGGTGCCCCAAACCGTAGAAATACTCCCTAAAAACGCCTCTGCCGAGTCATCTGTACTCCCGTCTTTAAACATAGACTCTACAGCAATTGATGCTCAAAGACAGGCAGATAGACGACTTCACGCTTCAGAGGATAGTGTTTCCCGAAGCGAAATCCTTAAAAGTCAGGAATCCGGAGCCACAGAACAACCCCAACACACCCTAGCATCGGAAAGACAGGCAGAGGAGCAACCAGAAAATCTGGGGGAGTCTGCTCGAAAACCGCCTATCCTGACCCTAACCGATGACCCCAACCGAGTCAGAATCCTATCGCCTTCCCTGGCCTTAAAGCAAAACGACGCCCCAGCCACAGCACCCGCCGGACTGGCTCCAGGCACGGTTCGCATCCTCACTCCCCAAAGTGGCGTTACCGATAATCCGTCTACGAACCTCGTCATTCAATACAACGCCAGTGACTCGGTTCAGGTCAGTGTGAACCAAAAACCCCTCGACCCGAAGACAGCCACTCAGCAGAACCGGGATGAGGCACAAAACCTGATTAACCAAGCTTGGTACAACATCCCCCTAAAAGAGGGCGACAATACCCTCACCGTCCAAGCCGGAAACGGCGCACCCGTGAGTATTCAGGTTGTGGTGCAAAAGACCGCCCTCAAACTGGAATTTGCTCCCGTAGGCGACCCCCGTGTGTCAGCCGATGGTCGTTCCACCCTCACCCTTTCCGGACGAATTACCGATGAAAAGGGTCAACTTTTGAGCGAAGATAGCCTAGTCACCTTGACCGCGACAGCAGGGCAGTTTGTCGGTGCCGACCAAGACAAAGACCAACCCGGTTTTCAGGTGATGGCACGGGGAGGACAATTCAGCGCCCAACTCCAATCCAGCCTAGAGGCGCAAAAAGTGCGAATTCGTGCCGCCCTCGTCGAGCCAAAAGAGAATATAGGGACAGCCCAAGGTTCAATCAGGAGTCAAGGAGAGACAGGGAATTCTTCAGCACGTTACTCCGAGTCATCGAATCTCCCCCTCTCCGCCGCTTCCCCGGCGGCGGTGGCACAAACCCCCTTGGAAGCTTACACCCAGGTGGAATTCGTGACCAATTTACGCCCCTCCTTGGTTTCGGGCGTAATTAACCTGCGAATTGGGCCATCCGGAACTAACTTTTGGGGCAGGCGGCGAGACTTCCTCAACCCAGAAACCATCGACGACGGCACGGAATTTGACTTACAAGGAGCCGTTTTTGCCACAGGACGAATTGGCGAGTGGCTGTTCACGGGGGCTTACAACAGCAGCCGCAACCTCAACGAAACCTGTGATGGCATCACCCGTCTGTTCCGAGGGCCACAGTTTTGCGAACAACAGTATCCCGTAACTGGGGATAGTTCTACCGTTGATTACCTTACCCCCTCCATCGATAGCGTTTATCTCCGCTTTGAGCGCAATGCCGGACTGGGGAAAGAACCCGACTATGTGATGTGGGGAGACTATAACAGCAACGAGTTCGCCAGAGAATCCCAACTGTTTACCGCCACCACCCGCCAGTTGCACGGCTTTAAAGGCAATTACAACTTTGGCAACCTGCAACTCACCGCCATGTTCTCGCGCAACCTCCAAGGGTTCCAGCGGGATACCATTGCGCCCAATGGCACCAGTGGTTATTACTTCGTGTCTCGACGACGCCTAGTGCCGGGAAGTGAGAACATCTTTATCGAAACCGAAGAAGCCAATCGTCCCGGTACGGTGATTTCCCGCAAGCCTCTAGGACGGGGAGCGGATTATGAGATTGATTATGACCGGGGCACGATTTTATTTCGCCGTCCGGTTCTCGCCACCGAGTTTGCCTTTTTTGATGCGCCGTTGAGTGAGGCCGGTGCTGGCTCAACCCTGCTCGTGCGGCGGATTGTCGTTACTTACCAATATGAGGGGGGTATTGAGAGTGACGACACCAATCTCTATGCAGGGCGCGTACAATACAACTTCTCGCAAGCGTTCCAGCGAGAAAGCTGGCTTGCTGGAACCTACCTGCGCCAAGAACAGGGAATCCAAGACTTTGAACTGTATGGTGCAGACTTCCGGCTTGCCCTAGGCACCAACGGACAAATCATTGGGGAAGTGGCTCATTCGGAGAATGACTCCCTGTTTCGAGGCAATGTCTCCGGTTCTGCGTATCGCTTAGAGGCGAATGCGACTATCCTTCCTGGACTGCTGGGACGAGCCTATTACCGCTCCGTTGAGGAAAACTTTAGCAATGATGCCACCCTCAGCTTTACGCCTGGACAAACTCGCTACGGTGCTGCGATCGCTTATTCTCTCGGTTCCAGCACCACCTTACGCGCCGGATACGACTACGAAGAAAACTTCGGTGTCTCCCCCCTCGTCCGCACCGACTTCTTCGATTTGTTCAACCCAGGCGTCGCCGTCCCTCCGGGTACTGGGGTTAACAACTCCCTAACCACCATCAGCGCGGGAGTGCAGCAAAAAATTGGCAATGCAGCATTAAGTGTTGATTTTGTCAACCGTGATCGCGAAGACCGAGTCGGCAATGTATTCACCGGTAGCGCCTCCCAACTGGTTTCCCGGCTGGGACTCCCCATTAGTGAAAGCCTGACGTTCCTGGCCCAAAACGAACTGAGCCTCGGCGATAATGACCCCCTCTACCCCAATCGCACCACCTTAGGCATGGATTGGAGAGCTTACAAAGGGGTTACCCTGCGTCTCGCCCACCAATTCTTTGATGGTGGCATTCTGGGCAACGATTCCATCACCAGCCTCGACACGATTTTGTCCCACAACATTTGGGATAACACCACCATCACTGGTCGCTACTCTGTGATTAGTGGCTTCAACGGGGTAACCGGACAGGGGGCAGTGGGACTCAATCACCGTTGGGCCGTTTCCCCTGGATTACTGGTAAATCTGGGCTATGAGCATACCTTTAGCAACAGCGGGATTCCCACTGCGGCAGGGGTGCGCTTTGCACAACCCTATACCGTTGGTCAAACCGCTTCCTCCCTCGCCTTGTTGGGGGGTGATGTGTTCAATATCGGCGTTGAATATACCGATAACCCCGACTTTAAAGCCTCTGCTCGCTTAGAACACCGCATGGGTTCCGGCAACAACAATACCGTGTTTTCCATTGCCGGGGCAGGGAAACTCTCTCCCTCCTTAACCCTGCTTGCCCGTTACGAGCAAGCCAACTTTGCCAACCAGCTGATTGAAGGGTTGAAAGATACGGCAAACCTGCGCGTAGGTTTAGCTTATCGCGACCCCAATAGCGATCGCTGGAACGCGCTGATGCGCTATGAGTACCGCAAAAACCCCTCGACCATTCCCGAAACCCTACTGTTTGGCAGTGGCACCGGTTCCACAGAACACCTTTTAGCCGGAGAGGCGATTTTTGCCCCCAGTTGGCGTTGGGAATTTTATGGCAAAGGCGCAGTCCGCTACAGCGACACCGATTTAGCTAATAACTTCTCCAATTCTTCTACCATCTTCCTGACCCAACTCCGCGCTGCCTACCGCTTGAATTACCGGATGGATTTGGCGGTGGAAGGACGCTGGATTGGTCAAGATTCGCCCAGTTACAGCGAAACAGGCTTTGCGGTAGAAACAGGCTATTATGTCACCCCCGATTTGCGCCTAGCCTTGGGCTATAGCTTTGGCGGTGTGGATGACCGAGACTTTACCGGTTATCGCTCTAAAGGCGGCGTTTACTTCAATTTGACCTTCAAAGTCAACGAACTCTTCGGCGGTTTTGGACGGCAAAGAGTGGTGCCACCCCAACAGCAGGAATCGCTGACAAAACCCGTTGCCAACGAGCAAGCACCGGATACCCCAGGGACGCAATCGAGCCGCCCTTCTAATACCACGAGTGAGGAGTGAATAGTTAGGAGTGCAATACAAATTATTGAAATTTTCGGTCATGCGGGGAGTCAACTGTCAAGGGTCAAACTTGAAAAAGGCAGAAGAAGGAAGGCAGAAGAAGGAAGGCAGAAGAAGGAAGGCAGAAGAAGGAAGGCAGAAGAAGGAAGGCAGAAGAAGGAAGGCAGAAGAAGGAAGGCAGAAGAAGGAAGGCAGAAGAAGGAAGGCAGAAGAAGGAAGGCAGAAGAAGGAAGGCAGAAGAAGGAATGTCCTTGCCCAATACCTTCGACATGAACCCACGACTGAAAGGAGTAAGGGTATCAAGCCTAGAGTGAACAATGTTCACTGGCTCCTGTTCAGGAGGGGTTTGAATCTCCTTGTGAACAAAACCTTTTGCCTTCCGCCTTTTGCCTTCTGCCTTCCTCAACTGCTCCTGTTTAGCGTTTTAGTCGCGCCACTGAGGGCGACAGCGCAACCGACCAATTCTGTATCCGTGGTGGTGAATAGTAATCAGGATGGCCTGATTCAACCCGACAATAGCTTAACCTTGCGGGAGGCGATCGCCCTTGTCAATGGTGAACTCAGCCTTGGGCTATTGAGTGAGGCGGAAAAAGCCCAAGTTCGACCCCTCGACGCCAATACACCCTCTCGCATTGAATTTAATTTACCCCCAGACCAAACCACTATTTACCTCACGGCACTATTACCATCCTTAGCCAATCCGGGGTTGGTGGTGGATGGTACAACCCAACCGGGTTATGATGCAACCCGTTCGCCAACGGCAGAAATTGAAATCCCTATTCCTGTGGTGGCTCTAGCCCCCGCACCCAACCAAGAAGTCTTACGGGGACTAACCATTGTCGCCGATAACATCACCGTGCGGGGTTTAAGTATCTATGGCTTTGGCAAGTGGGGTGGGGCGACACTCAACACACCACCGGGAGATATTGTGATCGACCGGAATCCTTCATTTCCCGATGTAACGCTCCAGGCACCCACCTCTAGTTTGGATTTGAGGAGTCCTAAACCCAACTCCAAACCCAGCGAATCCCAGCCACCGAAGAATGTCGCGATTGAACTGAATTGGTTGGGTATCCCACCCAATGGGCAAATGCCCAGTCAGTTATCGGCCTTTGGCTTGTACGTGTTTAACAGTCAAGGAACTACAATCCGACGCAACCGCATTGCCAACCATCAGGGTAGTGGCATCATTACCGGCGCTCAAGCCGAAAATATGCTGGTAACAGAGAACATCATCGTGGCTAATGGGCTAGCTGGAATGCCCGATGCCATTCGCCTAGAAGGGGAGATTGACCAGTCGCAAATTACAGGCAATTTAATTTGTGGCAATGATGGCAGTGGGGTGTATTTATTTAAGCCCAACGGTGCTGTACAAATTCGCAATAACCAAATCACCTCGAACGGCAGACGCTTGCGTCAGGCGGCTGTTTACCTGATGGGAAATAATCACCAGGTGATGGATAACCAAATTCGTTATCAGTCAGGGCCGGGTGTGGTGGTGACGGCTTATCCGAAAAACGATGTCCAGCAGAATCGCTCCTCTGCGCGCAACAGGATTGAGAACAATCGCTTTGCCCAACTCGAAGGGTTGAGCATTGACCTCAACACCCAACAGAATGTTAACCCGATTCATTTTCAACGCGGGGATGGCCCGAATCCCCTCCGGAATTCCCCCAACCGACGCGAAGAAACGGGGAACTCAGCGATTAATGCGCCGCAGTTTCACAGTTCGGAGTTTTTTGTATTGGGAAGAGAGGTGAAGCTGTTTGGAAAAGCTGATCCGGGTTCAACGGTTGAAGTGTATCGAGTTCGGGAAAATACGACTATTCCCTATGGCCCGTTAAGTGAACCCCTCACGAGTGTAACTACAGATGAGAAAGGGGATTTTAGCGTCACTCTCGATAATTTACAGCCTGGGGAAAAAGTCAGCGCGATCGCAACTCATCCCCAGTACGGCACCTCTGAACCCGCGCTCAATGCCAGGGTTCTCGCGGCGGATGGGACTGGCACAGCCCAACCTGATGCACCTTCTGGTGTGATTCCCCCATGTACAACCGCACAAGTACCACCCACTCCCCCAGAACCGACTCCTCCACCAGAACAACTGAGGCTCTCCATAGCACGGAATATCCATTTCGCTCTCGACCAATCCACCATCAGTCCGGAAAGCGCCGCCATCCTCGACCAAATTGGTGAAGTAATGCGCTCTTATCCCTTTCTCACCGTTGACATTCAGGGTCACACTGACCCCCGTGCCAGTGCGGCCTACAACCAAGCCTTAGGAATGCGTCGTGCGATCGCCGCACGAAATTATCTGTTGCGTCAAGGAATTGCTCCAGAACGCTTGACAATTCGGTCATTTGGTGAAGTAGAACGCCGAACCACGGGCACTGACGTTGTGGATTATGCACGCGATCGCCGCGTGGAATTCATCTTCCAAGACACGAGAGGCTTGGAAATCATCTTTGAAAATCAAGAAACCGACTTGCAAGTAGAACCTAGGGGAGGATCGAGGTAGTGCAGCGCAATTCCCAGCGAATCGGCGTCCAGACGTGGAAAAAAAAAGCCCAAATATTGATCGGCTTGGCTTTATCTTCTGCGAATAAAATCATGCCCCGTCGGAGTCAGAGGGTGATGTTCCCCTATCCAAAAGTATCATTCCGGTTGCGGAAGTTGGGGCATGGGCTAATCAGCCTCTTGACTCTGTTGGCGGTGGTAGTGGGCTACTACCCTCCAGCCTTAACACAGGGAGCTGCGGGGAGTTTTATTTGCGATCGGACTTTGTACATCAGTCAAGGACCAGCTACCGGAGCGACTACACTCTCCAGCGTTATCACAACGCCTAATTTTGCGCTTAACACTGTCGGCATTGCAACTCGTCAATACAACGCCATAGGATTTAATATTCAAGATGGCTTCATTTATGGTATTGCACCCAATTCGGGTAACCCTGATTCTGGTAACGGAGCCAATCCTCCATCACTTTATCAAATTAATAGTAGTGGAACAGCTATCCCACGAGGCCCCGCAACTGGGTTTCCGGTACTCCCAGCCCCAGATGCGGGCGGTAGGCGTAATGCTTTTGCAGGTGATATCGATAGAAATGGACTCTACTACGTCTATCTCACCACTTTTGATCCTTTAGGTGTCACGCCTAACCCGCCTGCTCCTGCGGATCAACCGAACTTCTTTGCGATCAATCTAGCCACTAATACTGTCGTCAGCTCGCGGACACTCGCAGGTACTAGCTTTGCCGACATCTCCTTCAATCCCGTGGATGATCAGCTTTATTCCTTTGACAGCAACCGAAAACAGATGGCTCGCATCGACCCGACGACGGGTGTAGTCACGTACTTTGGCAATCCAATAACCAATGTTGCTGTTGGTAATGCTGCGGTTGGTGCATCTTTCTTCGATGCGTTTGGGAACTTCTACGTTGTAGAGAGTAATGGTAATGTTAGTAATTTATTGGTAGCTCGTAACGTTGCAAACGCTAACCCAATCGTTTTTGAACAACAGAACCAGACCTCTATTGGAGCCATATCAAGATTTGATGGTGCATCTTGTGCCTTTGCGCCGATCGCGGAGAAAATTGTCGATCCTCAATCAGTAGCCGCCAATGGCATCGTTACATACAGATATCGCATTGCTAACCAGCTAGGACAGCCATTAAGCACGGCAAACTTGACTTTCACCGACCAGTTACCTCCTGGGTTAATCTACGTCGATCAAACGCTAGACAATACTAGCGTGGGTGGCACTCCTAATGCTTATGGCGGAACTCCAGTGCTGGAAATTGCAGGGATTACCATCCCACCTAGAGGTTCTGTTGAAATCACCGTCAATGTCCGGGTCAGTTTGAGTGCAACTCCTGGCACAGTCTTGAATCAAGCCACAATCAATAACGTTCCATCCGTGCCTGGACTGACCCTTCCACCTACGATTCCGTCAGATTTTCCCCCCTCAGGCATCTACCCTGATCAGACACCCTTAGTCATTACTCCAGCTCCCCCCACTCCGAGGATTGGTTTGACAAAGGCAGTGGCATCGAGCGTTAATCTTGGCGGCGGTGTCTTCCGAGTGACTTACGCACTCGTCGTCAGCAACCTAGGGAATGTTGACCTCAACAATGTGCAAGTTATTGAAAATCTCACCACTACCTTTGCTAACGCAACGTCCTTTACCGTTTCCCCGAATAGTGTTAGCAGTCCAAGCGGCGACCTCACTCCTAATCCCAACTACGATGGTCGCACTGACTTCAATCTGTTAGCAGGTACAAACAACACATTAGTCGTTGGTCAAAGCAAGACCATTCAATTTATTGTCGATGTCACTCCTGGTGCCAACCTTGGCCCTTACAACAACCAAGCTCAGGCGACAGGTCAAAGTCCTGCGGGCCCGACTGAAGACTTCTCTCAAAATGGCACAAACCCAGACCCCGATGGCAATGGCATCGCCAACGAGCCTAATAACAACCAACCCACACCAGTCAGCTTCAACCAAATACCGGCTTTAGGAGTTGCCAAGGAACTCGTTTCCATTGTTCCTTCTGATGGAGGAAACTCCACCGTAACTTACAGAATTCGTGCCCGAAACTACGGGCAAGAGAATCTCACTAATCTTCAGCTTACGGAGAACCTTGCCACTACCTTTGATACCATACCGTTTACAGTTCCTGCCAATAGTGTCACAAGTCCTAATGGCAACCTTACGCCTAATTCTAACTACAATGGTCGTACTGACATTAATTTGCTATCGGGTACAGATACCTTAGCTGTTGGTGAAACAAAAGTCCTTGAATTGGTCGTCATTATCACCCCAGGTAACCAAACTCGTACCTATGAAAACGTGGTACAAGGAACAGCTCAAAGTCCTTCTGGCTCAGTGAGCGATCAATCGCAAGCTGGGATTAATCCAGACCCGGATAATGATGGCAACCCAACCAATAACAATGACCAGACTCCATTGGATGTAGGGCCAAACTTACGCTTGGTGAAACGCATTACAAATGTAATCCGAGGTGGTGCGCCCATTAGTGGAATTGACTTCCAGAGCTTTGTTGATAACCCCAATGACCTCAACGACAATGTTTCTGGTTGGTCTCAACTGCCGGGTGGAGTTCTCACGGGTGTTTTCCGCATCGCTTCCGATGCTCTCTTACAGACTGGAGATGAAGTCGAATATACCGTTTATTACCTCTCGGATGGAACTCAATCTGTCACCGATGCCAAAGTCTGTGACCCCATTCCAGAGAAAACCACATTTATTCCTGATAGTTTTCAACCGGGGCAAGGGATTTTGTTGAATCAACAGGCAACAAATACATCTCTAACTAACGCCCCAGATACAGACAAAGGGACATTCTTTTCCCGTCTAACTCCGGTTACCTCTCCCTGTCCCAATACCAACAACTCTAACGGATCAATCTTAGTGAATCTGGGAGAACTGCCCACGACGCCGCCAAGTAATATTGGTTTTATCCGCTTCCGCGTCAGAATCGATTAATAGTTAGTAGATGAGCTAGGGGTAGAGAGGGTCATGCCCACTCTATTCCTATAGATAGGTTTGGTAACTGTAGCAAAGCGCTAATATCAACTCTTCTGGTTTCATCAGGTGGCAAGAAAGCAATTCGCTGACTTTGTTAGCAAAATCCAGAATAAGTGTAAGCGCTCTTGGTAGCAGCGCTTATGCACGAGCTATTTCAAACCTCTGAGATGTCTTAACTTTTTAATCATCAATAGAGCTGAATAAAAGTCTTTGATTAGCAACGTTTGATTGGGCGTTGCTTTCGTTTTTCCTTTGGGAAAGTTACAAGCTAGCGGCTCGATGTCAAATGCTTATGTGGTAAAAAATGGATTGATTTTTTGAAAACTATCTGTACAAAAGCTGTATTTGTGCTAGTTTGGTATTTTTTTCTCTTGCCAAAAGCATCGTGAAAGAGAGGTTAACAAGGTCGTGTATCGCAATTACCTCCCACCAGCCGCTCAAAATTGGAAGAGAAAGGCACTCATCGCCATCACTAGAGGGGGCAATTATTGGCGCAAACGAATCAATCGTTTGACCGCTTTTTTTGCTGCTTTAATTTTAGCGATCGCATTGAGTTATTCTCCTCCAGCGCCAGCACAATCTTCAGCGAGTTTTCCTTGTACAAACACATTGTATGTGAGTCGAGGACAAGGCACGGATGTGACGGATGTGAGCGCCCCAACGGAACTCAACACCGTAAACATCAACGTCAATCCGTTTACCCTAAACCCGATTGCTGGTATTGTCATCCCTCCGAATATCCGCTACAACGCGATCGGCTTTAATTTTCAAGATGGATTGATCTACGGCATCGATCCCGACACACGGGCTGTTTATCGGATTGCGCCCAATGGAGTACCAACTTCTCTAGGTGTTCCTGCGGGTTTACCTGGACAACCGATTTTGTATTTAGCTGGCGATGTCGATGTCAATGGCAACTACCTGATCTTAAGTAGTAATCCGCAGAACCCACAGAACCAGCAACTATTTACAATTAATGTCACAGGAGCTGCGGCAACATTGGTTGGTACGACCGTCACCCTATCACAACCGACTGACATAGCCGACTTTGCCATCAATCCCAGAGATGGACAGCTCTATGGCTTTGATACTATCTCAAGGCAGGTCGCGAGAATTGACCGCACGACTGGCGCGCTTAGCTTCTTGCCTTCACTCAATCCCCAAATTGGTACGGTTGGGGGAGCCTTCTTTGATGCCTTTGGTCAGTTTTTCGCCTACGAAACGAGCCCTAATAACAGTGCTTTCTACCTTGTGGATGTAGGTACGGTCGAGAGTCCCGGTACAGGTCAATTTAGCCTACTCAGTATTGCACAAGGAGTAGTCAGAAATGATGGTGCCGCTTGTGCTTTTGCCGTACAAGTCGAGAAGAGTGTGTCACCCGAAACAGTGCCTGCGGGGGGAACCGTCACCTACATCTATCGCATTGCCAACAGCAGTCCGTTGACCTTAACGAACTTGAGGTTTAGGGACGAACTGCAAAATGGAAGGACATTCGTTGCTGACACGCTAAGGTTAACAGAGATTAGTGGTAGCACTCCCAACAACTATGGCAGTACTAACCTCTTGGAAATCACGGGTATCACGATTCAAGCCAGAACCATTGCCCAAATCAGCGTGGATGTTCGGATTCCGCCTAACACCCCCCCTGGCACCATCTTCAATCAATCCGAACTTTTTGGTCTTCCACCTAACTTCGGCGATTCGACGCTTCTATCAGATTACATTCCTGTGGTGGGATTCCCTGACCCCACACCGTTGCAAGTTACAGCCAGTCCGATTATTGGTGCCGCTAAGACCGTAGCTTCCGTGGTTGACCTGGGTAACGGCAATTTCCAACTCACCTACACCATCACCATCCAGAATTTGGGCAATGTTGACCTCAACAATGTCCAAGTCACGGAAAATCTTTCCAATACCTTTGGTTCGACGCCATTCACTGTCAATCGCGTCAGCAGTCCAACGGGTAACCTTGCCCCCAATAACAACTTCAATGGCGTCAATGATACAAATCTACTCTCTGGCACCGACACCTTAGTGATCGGGCAAACAAAAACAATTGAACTGCTTGTTACTATTACCCCCGGTAATCAACTCAGTCCCTACGACAATCAAGCGGAGGCAACAGCTCAGAGTCCCGTCGGCCCCACGCGTGACACTTCCACCGATGGTGTGAACCCCGATCCAGATGGCAACGGCAACCCCAGTGATAACAACAACACGACTCCGCTTGATTTAGCGAACCCTCCAGGGACAGAACCACGCTTGCGGTTGGTGAAGCGTATCACCAATGCAACGCGAAGCGATGTGCCCATTAGCGGTATTAACTTCAATAGTGTGGTAAATGACCCCAAAGATATGACTGATGATGCTTCGGGCTGGTCTCAATTGCCTGGAGGGTTGTTAGGGGTAATCAACCTAGAATCAGAAACACCCTTACAAAATGGAGATGAAGTCGAGTACACTATTTATTTCCTCTCCGATGGCTCCCAAGAGGTTAACAATGCTCGTCTTTGTGACCCCATTCCCTCTGGAACCACGTTTATCTTTGAGAGTTTTGGCGGCGGTCGTGGAATTTTGTTAAATCAAAATGGCACGCAGACCCCCCAAACGAATGCATCGGATACAGACCAGGGAACATTTGCCTCTCCTCTAACCCCCGTAACCTCTCCCTGTCCGAATACCAACAATCCCAATGGCTCTGTTTTATTGCAACTGGGAGATCTTCCCAACACAACTCCAGGTAATGTCGGATTTGTGCGCTTTGCCGTCAAAATTGACTAATTCTTGTCTTAATGCCACCAGTATCACCGAACATACTAGAGCATAGGTTCAGGAGTCAGTTTCTCAATGGAAAGCTGGGAAGTACGGGGCGGGGGGATAGAGAAAAGTTGTTTTTTAACTCTCTCGACTCACTGTTTTATCCTTATGACTCCAGCCAGATTTCAATGCAAAACGCGTGTACAGATATCTCTTGTTCTACAAACCCTACAACGTCTTAAGCCAGTTCACTGATCAGGACGCCAGCCAGACCAACCGTGGCACGCTGAAAGATTACATACCCATACCTTCGGTTTACCCAGTAGGACGGCTTGACCGGGACAGCGAAGGACTGCTGCTATTAACCAATAATGGACGCTTGCAGCATCGACTTTCAGATCGACGATTTTGTCATCCTCGCACATACTGGGTACAGGTAGAGCGTATTCCGGATGAAGCTGCCTTGAACCAGTTACGTAGTGGTGTGGTCATTCAGGATTACCACACACGACCCGCTTTGGTGCAGCGATTAGCCGAAGAACCCCTCCTACCCCCTCGTCAACCCCCGATCCGCTTTCGTAAGACCGTGCCCACCTCTTGGCTAGAGATAACCTTAACGGAGGGGAGGAATCGACAGGTGCGGCGGATGACGGCGACGGTGGGGTTCCCCACATTGCGAATCGTTCGGATCGCGATCGGCGTCGCGGGTCAGAAGCAGTTGACTCAACTCCGTCTAGACGGTCTTGAGCCAGGTCAATGGCGTGACCTAACACCGACAGAACTGGAGGCTCTACAGCAGCTATGACGACTCAAATCAGTCATAGCTGGATTGCTATCGGCTCACGCATAAGCTTCCTCAGCTTTGGACTGAATTCCAAAAGCTGCAACCTTCGATTCTGACGTGGCAAACTAGATGGCAGTTAGCTTATATACCAAACTTTAAAACCTCTGACAGGAAGTGAGGAAGTTCCCTTATGTTAGTTTGTCCCAAGTGTCAGTTTGAAAACCCCAATACCAATAAGTTTTGTCAAAGTTGTGGAACTTCCCTGATCCATAAAACTTGTCATGAGTGTGAAGCCCAAGTACCCGTCACTGCTGAAACCTGTCACAATTGCGGTGCTTTCACGGGAACAGTTTGGAGGGCTATTTTCTCCAAAGATCCAAATTTTCTCATCTCTGGGAAGGATGAGCAAGCCGCTCCCCTGGAGGTGTCAGATCCCAGCGCTACTGATACCGACCCAGCCGAGGAATTACCGATAGAGGTACCTCTGGCTGATCAGGACGAACGGCCCCAACCAGGAACTTTGGCAACAACACCCGTCCCTTCTTGGGAGTCGGCTTTACCGCCTCTAGAAGACGAGCGAGAGGACGATACTGTCCCCTTTACCACAGCAGAAGACCTTGAGGCAATTGCCGAGGAGGAAGTCACACAGCCTCTCTCCACTCAGCTTCAGTCCAAGTTCACTGAGGGGACGCCTAATGGCACCTCAGAGCAGGGCGACGTGTGTTCACCGACTCCAACGGTTGTTTATCTGGATAACCAACAGCGTTACCGACTGATAGAACCTGAGAGTCTTAATTGGGCAGCCACTGATGCAGAACCAGGCTACGGCTTGTCTGTAAGGGTTTTAGATTGTCAGCCGTTTCAGAAGTCACCTTTAGAAGCCCTGCTGGAGCAACAACAAGGTGGCTCGGAGACGTTTGATATACGCCTGAGATCGGCTCCTACCTCGCCCACCGACCCTTGGAACGTTCGGGGGATTCCAGGAATTGCTCAACCGTATTTAGCGCTCAAAGCCTCGTACTACCAAACTCTACCAGCCGTTCATGATGCATGGCAGCAGGCTGGAGAAGCGGTAGTCTTGCTAGAAGACCGTTCCGAGTGGCAGTTGCTCCGCGAGTTGTGGGACAGCGAACAGCTTTCTACATTGCAAATTTTATACTGGCTCGATGAAATGGCCAAACTCTGGCAGGCACTAGAACCCTGGCATTGTCGTCAAAGCCTGTTGGAAACGACGAATTTACGGGTGGATGAAGACCAAGCCTTGGGCTTGGTTCGCTTGTATCCAGACCCGACAGAACAACCACTGACCCTACAAAATTTGGGTCAAATGTGGCAACGGTTATTTGACCAGTCCCAGCGGACGCAATATATGTCCTTAGCTGGCCTTTTCCAGCAGATGTGTACTCAAGAAATTGAAACAATTCACGAACTGCGATCGCGCTTGGAATCTATCGCCCGTCAACACGAAGCCATGACCTCCCAATTCAACCCAAATCCTAATTCTGATGATGCTGAGTCGGCAGATAGCCTAGTCGCCGATACACCCGCCGAAACTGGACGCACTCAACTCCCAAGAATTCCTCATGAAGCTATGAGCACTAATGAAGGCGATGAGCTACCAACGTTGATTTTACCGATGCAGCTACTAAGTCTAGATGACGCGGGTTGCACGGATATCGGTCACCAACGGGAGCATAATGAGGATTCCTTTGGCATCCAGACCCTGATCCAGAAAGTGGAAAATCCCATGGGTCGGTCAGTACAGGCTCGCGGTTTATATATTCTCTGTGACGGAATGGGAGGACATGCGTCCGGAGAAGTAGCCAGTGGCATGGCGGTTGAGGCCATCCGGCGCTACTTTCAAGAGCATTGGCAGGATGAGCAATTGCCCAGCGAAGAAATTGTCCGTGAGGGAGTACGTATCGCGAATCAGGCAATTTATGAAGTCAACGAGAAAAATGCTCGTTCTGGTAGTGGTCGCATGGGCACGACCCTCGTCATGATGTTGATCCAGAATACCAATGTGGCGATCGCTCATGTCGGGGATAGTCGCCTCTACCGCCTGACTCGCAAGCGGGGCTTAGAGCAACTCACGGTCGATCACGAGGTAGCTCAACGAGAAATCATTCGGGGGGTAGACCCAGAAATTGCCTTCAAGCGCCCCGACGCGAACCAGCTGACTCAAGCCTTGGGACCGCGCGGTGAACAATTCGTTAATCCTGATGTACAGATGTTGGAACTTAATGAAGATACATTATTTATTATGTGTTCCGACGGTCTGTCCGATAATGATCTTGTCGAGACTCACTGGCAGACCCACCTTGCCCCCTTACTTAGTTCCCGTGCCAATCTCGATCAGGGTATTCTACAGTTAATCGAACTAGCGAACGATCACAATGGGCACGACAATATTACGGCCATCCTGATTCGGGTGAAGGTACGACCCAACTTTGAGCAACAGCAACTCCTTTATAAATAAATTCCGCAAAAGGCAAAGGCCAGAAATCATCCCTACTTCTGCCTTTTTATTTTTTACTCACATATGGTCACGCTGACCCTTTTACATCCCCAGGCATCCACCCCCCTGCAACAGTGGAATTTCCAGAGCCAATCCACCATTCGGATTGGTCGATCTCCTGATAATGACATTATTCTTGATGACCCCTTGGTTTCACGACATCACTTGGAACTCCGGGCAAGCTCTTCTGCATCGGGAAATTTGTGGCAGCTCATCAATCAGGGGACAAATGGTACCTTCCTCAACGGTGTACTGGTATCGCGGGGGTTGGTGCCCGATGAGGCGTTGATCCAACTGGCACGAGAAGGCCCTTTACTGAAATTCCAACGAGAGGAACCCACCGTAATGGGGAATGGGTCGATAGGTTCCGCGCATCGTCCGCCAACGGTCGAGGGTCATGAGCAAGGCTTTACCCCTTTGAAGCATGACCCTTTACACCCCCCTCCCATCGAAGGCTGTACCCACCCAGGCAACCCAAAGACCAACTTGTTCTGTATGCATTGCGGTCAACCCTTGGTTGCCATCCAGCGCAGCATTCGGCAGTATCAAGTCTTGCGGACATTGGGGCAAGGGGGAATGGGCACGACTTATCTGGCTTGGGATAAACAGACGAGTGGTTACGGACGTCCTAGCTTGCTTGTCCTCAAGGAAATGAATGAGGACATGGCTCAAATTACTAAAGCCCAAGAACTGTTTGAACGAGAGGCTCGTACCCTGAAGACGCTAGCGCATCCAGGGATTCCCAAGTATTACGACTTCTTTGTCGAAGAGGGTAAAAAATATCTGGCGATGGAGTTAATTCACGGTCAGGATTTGGAGCAACGCGTCTCGCGCTCAGGTCCTGTCACGCCGAAACAGGCCATCGAGTGGATGATTCAGACTTGTGACATCCTGAACTACATCCATTCCTGCCAACCCCCCCTGATCCACCGAGATATTAAACCGGCAAATCTAATGGTACGCCATCGGGATAATCAAATTGTTGTACTGGATTTTGGCGCAGTCAAAGAGAGTGGTACAGCTCACAGAACTCGCATAGGGGCTGAGGGCTACAGTTCTCCAGAACAAGACCGGGGAAATCCGGTCACGCAATCTGATCTTTATGCGATTGGTCCAACGTTAATTTTTCTGCTCACGGGTGAAGCCCCCCTAAAATATTACCGCAAGCGCGGCTCTGGATATGGGTTTGATGTGTCCAATGTTCCGACCATCACGCCCCATCTACGGCATGTGATTGAGCGAGTCTGTGAACCGAAAGTGCGCGATCGCTATCAAACCGCTGAAGAACTAGCTCAAGCTTTAGCAGATGCCCAGTCGAGCTGAGCGTCGCTTTTGGCTTGGAGGTGGAACTTTCTGCATGAAACTTCCACCTAAGTCCCTCACGCCTCTATTCTTCATCCCAGGCTTCTACTGCCAGTAAGTCTCCAATTGGATCTTGCATGGTGAAGCCAAATTCAAGGAGCTCTTTCTTCCAGTAAGACCATTCATCTCCATACAGCAGGGCGATTTTCCACAGGCTGTCGTTAGGCTTAATAATCTTGGATTCCACCAGAGAATGCACCTGACGCTGAAACTTCACCATTGGGTGAGTAACTTGCTGAGTCATACTTTCAATGAATTTGAAATTGCTTTTGCAAATGCTTGAACTATAATGCTTCCTGATTTGGCTATTGCGCCGGTTCGTAGAGTCTTGTACGGCCAAGAAGCAATCATATACTCTTGTAGCGTATCTAGGATAGAAGTGCAAGTGTTTTTGGCAAGGTGTACGGTAATTACTACCATTGGCTCTGAATAGCTGTGTTCCGCCTGTCTGGACATACAGTTGGACTCTCCTCCCATTTGACTTGCACCTGCTCAAAGCGACCGAGAACCTTTAGAAATCTCACCCCGATCAACTTTTCTGGAAATACCAGCGCTGTCCGGAACAGACCTAATCGCATCAAGTTATGCTAGCGTTGAAGCCAGGTCACAGCTCCCACTACCCAATCGTCAGATTGGGTAGGGTTGGATTCACTGACTCCAGCGATGGGTTCTTCGCCTTTGACAATAGCGAAATTGCACGCGCTCGTGTTCTACCTTAAGCTAGACTCTCTTTGTTGTTCAACTCAAGCGTTGAACCCTACAACAAGAAGCGTTAAGGAGATTTACACAAGAACAACCTAAGCAGTCTGCATTATTAACTGCCACCCTTGATCCTACCGTCAAACCTATGTTTAACGATAGAGTCCTGGCTGAATACGCTAAGCTGAATGTGACTAGAGTATAAACGCTCTGACCACTAGGGTAGTTATATAGTAATTGTACTCAAAAAGTCAAAAAGCCAGATTGTGTGTTTAAATAGCGTAGAGTGCGCTGTTCCTTCCTCATGCTCCTGGAGGGAAACCTTTTTCTAGGGTTTTAAAATTTGTCATCTACTAGGATTGCTCTTTTGTCCAGGAACGAGTTCACCCGACTGGGTCAGATACTCAGCCTTGAGAACGGGTAGGCTATTGTCAGTAAAACCCCAATAAATCAGAGAGTAACTCATTTCACTTAGAGACAGGCTTAAGCGCTTCTTCTAATGATTTGTAAGTTTATTCTTTAAAACCAAATCAATGTTCATTTCCCATCTCCCAAGTAAGGAAAGCGTGAAAATTGATATAAATTTGCTTTTACCTGGGGTGGACTTCACCTAACCTTTATAGTTTTCTTGAAGAATATAAACATATATAAAAAATGCGTAAAGTAAGCCTCTATCTATTAGCAGAAATTCAAAACTGTATATTATGATGTAAACAATTTTGTCGCTCAGGGCTTACCTTGGGCGACTGAATGTAGAGGTATCAGTTTTTTTACTAACTTACAGGAGTTACTAAAAGTGAAGCCGGAATCCGACTTAGCAGTGGTGCCTGTTACCAGAAAAGCCGAGGTAATTAAACGCCTACAAGAATTAGTGCCACCAGGTTCGCCGGAACCGCACGATCCTGAAGTTCTAGCCAAACTAAAGACTTTAACTGTAGAACTCATCGAGGCTTATAAAGCAGAAGGACAACTCGAAGACGATCCGTTTGCCGATGTCCGTGATCGCACCATTCACCTATATACATCTGAAGTTAGCGAAAAACTTAAAGGAAAGGTTGCGCTTGTAACAGGTGGAGAGGGATGCGTTGGCAGCGACTTAGTCGAGAAGCTAGTTGAACTCGGTGTCAAACATGTAATTTCTGTAGACAACGCCCGCTGTGGTTATGCCTTAGAACCTAAACCCATTGCAGACAAAAAGGCATCCGTCACTCGCTATGCTGCCGATGTTCGCAACTATGATGCCCTCAACTCTATATTTGATGCAGAAAGACCAGAACTCGTCTTTCACTTAGCCGCTCAACGTCAGCCCGGATTAGCAGAAAAAAAAGTCAGAGAAACAATATCAACAAGCCTTTTAGGAACAGAGAATATTATCAATCTCTGTGAAAAATATGGCGTAGAGCAATGTGTATTCTCTTCAACAGGTAAAGCCTCTAGATACTTTACGGCTGAAGTGTACGCCGCTTCCAAGAAAATAGCTGAATGGCAATTTGCCCAAGCCGTACAGCAGGGTAAAGTGACTTATTCAATGGTGCGCTTTACTCATACCCTAGATAACAGCTTAGTGGCTTCTCAAATTGACGAGAAAATTAAAATCGGGCCTGTCGTTAATGTTCATGCTCCTCATCGCTATCTAACTGCCCAAAATTTGAGCGAAGCGCGTCATTTGCTACTGAATTCCTTAATTTTCTCTAAGCCTGACCAACTGAAATTTTTCACCGTCACTAATTTAGGTTGGCCCACAGAAACCTTAGAGATGATTCTTTACAAAATCGTCCAGTCTGGCAAGGAATGGCCTATCTACTTCCAAGGATTACAACCGGGCTATGAAGAGCCATTTTTCCTGGGTCAATTTGACTACGGTAATCCCACAGACATCCATTTGTTGATTAACACGCTAGAAGACCCCTTCCGCAGCAAAGACCCGTCTGGAGATACAATTATTGCCGAACTGGCTCCCTTCTCAAATGAAATTCTAGACAAGCATGTGGCTGCCCTGAAAGCGCTAGTGAATGACCTAGATTTACCAGAAGAAAAGCTAAAGCCCTGTCTAGCAGAAGCGATTCGGGAAATTACCAGTTCTATTTGCGCCCAAGCCTCTCCCCAGGCACTTTTGAAAATTTTGAAGTGGGGTATTAATCCCAAACGAGTGAAAGCGGGAGAGATTGAGGTACCGAAACAGAAAGATATTCTAGCCTTACTTGCCAAAAACTTGTATGGAAGACTCACACCAGAAGTTTTGAACACATCAATTGTCAAGGCTGATGAGTTTGACGAATTAGTTGAAATTTTGGCAACATTTCCGGGTTTGGAAACAGAGGTAGCCTACATGCGGGCTGCCGCCAAAGAACGGAAAAATGTGACTCCAAATTACAATCAGGCAACAGAAAATCTTAAGGAGAAGGATTTGGTCACACAATAACCAAAAACTTCGAGTCAATTCAGATCTTGCACCAAGCTTTTTACCTCTCCCCAACCCTCCCCTTATCAAGGGGAGGGAGTCCTTTACTGCACCGACGCTTTAGAACCTTCGTTCACAGGCATCCGGCTTTCAGGCTTTCCTGAAGACTGCAACAATAAACCATATTCAATCCCCTCCACCACCGCTTGATAAGACGCCTCCAGGATATTCGGCGAAACGCCTACAGTCGTCCACCGCTTTTGACCATTACTCGATTCAATCAGCACGCGAGTCTTGGCAGACGTACCCGCACCACCATCCAAAATCCGCACTTTATAGTCGGTTAACTGAAACTGGGCAATTTCCGGATAGAAGTTCTGGAGGGCTTTGCGTAAGGCGGCATCTAGGGCGGAAACCGGGCCATTTCCCTCGGCAGCTTCTAGGATATCTTTGCCATTGACAGTAACTTTGATTGTGGCAAGGGCATTACTGTAATCACCACTAATGCTTTGCAACATATCGCAATGTACCTGAAAGCCCTTTAGCTCAAAAAACTGCTGCCGATATCCCAACGCTTCGCGCATTAGTAAGTCAAAACTGGCTTCTGCTGCCTCAAATTGATAGCCTTCGCTTTCCAATCCTTTAAGACGCTCTAAAATTTGGCGACAGGCGGGGTCTTGCTTATTGAGTTCATGACCAAAAGTCCGCGCTTTTGCCAAAACGTTACTCAGTCCGGACTGGTCAGAAATCACGATTCGGCGTCGATTCCCAATCGTTTCGGGTTCGATATGTTCATAAGTCAGGGGGTTACGTTCCACCGCCGAGACATGAATGCCGCCCTTGTGAGCAAACGCCGAACGTCCCACAAAGGGCGCGTGGTCATCGGGAGCCAGATTCACGACTTCGCTAATCAGGCGACTGGTTTGGGTCAGTTTCACTAGTTGCTCATCCTGAATACAGCGGTATCCTAGCTTGAGCTGCAAGTTGGGAATCAGAGAGCAAAGATTCGCATTGCCGCAGCGTTCGCCATAACCGTTGATGGTTCCCTGCACCATGCGGACGCCCTCTAAGACACCCGCCAGAGCATTTGCGATCGCTGTATCCGAGTCATTATGAGTATGAATACCTAATAAAGGTTGCAGGTTAGCAGGTTCTTCTGAACCTTCAACGTTCAACCTTCCAACGTTCAACGCTTCTTGAACATCCCGAACAATTTGTCCGATTTCATGAGGCAGGGTACCGCCGTTCGTGTCACACAACACCAGCCATTCTGCACCGGCCTTGAGTGCGGCATTCAGAGTCTGGAGGGCATATTCAGGATTTTGCTTGTAGCCATCAAACCAGTGTTCGGCATCGTAAATCACCCGACGCCCCTGGCTACGGAGATACTCAATCGAGTCTTGAATCATTGCCAAGTTCTCCTCCAGCGTCGTTTGTAGCCCTTCTGTAACGTGGAGATCCCAAGATTTCCCAAAAAGCGTCACCCAGCGAGTGCCTGCTGCCAGAATCGCTTGCAGCATCGGGTCATCGGCGGCGGCAATGTTAGGCCGTCGCGTCGAACAAAAGGCTACCACTTCCGCCTGAGTCAGGGGTTCTTCTTTGATTTGCCAGAAAAATTGTACGTCTTTTGGGTTTGCCCCCGGCCATCCACCCTCAATAAAAGGAATCCCCAACTGGTCGAGTTCTTTCGCAATTCGTAACTTATCTTCTAGTGACAGGGAGAGTCCTTCACGCTGGGAACCATCCCGTAAGGTGGTGTCATAGATCCAGATGGGGGTAGATGCTTGCGAGTTCATAGACGGGGAGAATGGTTGAGGTAATCGTAAAGAAATGTAAACTAAAGTTAGGGAAGGGTTTACATAAAGCCAAAAAATCTCCGCTTTTTGACGTAACCCAACCCCCTTTTACAACAAATCAGGTAAAGGATCGATGCCTAAAGTAACAGCTCAAGGAAAAACCTTTGAATGTGAGCCGGGGAGCAATTTACGCCAAGTTTTATTCGAGCATGGAGTTGAACTGTATAACGGCAAGGCTAAGATAATCAACTGCATGGGCTTGGGTAGTTGTGGTACCTGTGCCGTGACAGTTGAAGGGAACGTGTCCGAACCGAATTGGAAGGATAAGGCGAGGCGCTCACTGCCTCCTCATTCTCCCACAGCCAATCGCCGCTTAGCCTGTCAGACTAAGGTCTTGGGCGATGTTCGCGTTACGAAATATGACGGCTTTTGGGGGCAAGGCGATAAGACGGCGTGGACGCCACAAAATTAACAATTAGGACTTATCCATGTCACCTCACCCTGAAACACAATCTGATGTTGAACAGTCCTCCTGTTCTATTTTTTACATCTCTCCCCTAATTCGTATTACCTTAATGATGTTTTATTTAGCGCTGACCCTTCCTCTCCCGTTTTTGGCGCAAGTATCATCAACACCGATACCACCTCTATTCCTGTGGGTGGGAATTGGTGTGGGTGCGATCGCATTATATGGTGCGTTGAGTGAACGGGTCATTGTGGAGGAGGAAAAAATTCAGGTGGCTTATCCGGGTTGGGTACCCAGTTTTTTCCGCAAAGGTTGGTCATTACCTTGGCAGGATATCAAAGATTTGAAGATGCGAACGACGGGGCAAGGGGGGCTAGTTTATTACTTTCTCAGCCAGTCCTCAGATAAGGCTTATTTGCTGCCGATGCGTGTGGTTGGGTTTTCCCGGTTAGTGAAGTTAGTGGAAAAATTTACTGGAATTGATACAACCGATGTTCGTCCCTTATCACAGCCTTGGATGTATCTGATTTTGTTGGGATTTTCACTGTTGCTGCTGCTTACAGATGGATGGGTAATTTGGACTGCATTTAATCTGGGGAAAATTTGATTGTAGTAAGCGATGAGTTTGCCTCGACTTACGCCGATTTTTGAATGATGAATAGACCCCAGGCAGACCTCACTCCAAACTCCTCACTAAAGCTCCGGTCTCCTACGAGGAGATAGGCTTTGAAGTTACCCCACTTTTCTATAAAGAAAGCAGGTTGGAAGTTAAGTCTGAGTGTACTTGACTCAACCGAGAAGCGAGATAGAAGTCATTGACCCGTTTGGCAAGATCTTCGAGTTCCTGCTCCGGTAAGGATTCCGCAACGGGAAGGTACAGAACCTGTTCGAGCAGGCATTCTCCATTCACAGGACTGGGAACTGGGAGTGTCTCGTGCGATCGCAAATCCTTGATACAGGCTAAACTCGTATTTCCCCTCGTAGCATCAAACCCCTGTTCTCTCAGGTTTGCCATCAGCAATTCTGGATTAGACAGGAGTATAGGAACAACCCAAAACGAATGGTAATCAGCTTTGTGACCAGGACAAAGTATCTCAGGCAACAGCTGTGATAAAAAATTTCGCGCCTTCAACTCTCGTCGTTCAAACCATGGGGTGTTGCAATTTTTCAATCTCCGGTTCAACAGAGAGAGCATCCGGTTTGGAGGACGATACCTGATTTTGGCAAGAATATCACCGTGAGTAAAACCCCGTGTCAGAGAGTTAATCACCCCATCCAGGTCGCGATCGAGTAACCTGAGAAAAGCTAGAAGCTGGGAATAAATCCCAGGAATTGAAAAAAACTTCAAGCCGAGATACTTCAGAACCCGTTTCAAGAACCAAAACTCACTCTTACAGGGATATTTTTCCTCCATGCTTTGCATCTTTTCAGCTAATGTGCTGTCGCGAATCAGAGTAATAGCTCCTCCCAGAGCAGTACAGGACTTGATCGGGCCAAAGCTAAAAAAACTGACATCTGCCTTCTCATATCCGTAATATTTAGAGCCAGCAAACGCTTGGGCACAGTCTTCTACAAGCAGAATGTTATGTTTTTGACACAGTTGATAATAGGGTTCTAAATTAATAATTGAGCCAAATAAGTGAGCGACCAAAAATACTCGACTTTTTTCGGAAATAAGAGTTTCTAGTAACTGGAGCGAAGGAGTTAGGGTATCCAAGGAAATATCAACCGGAACCGGAACCAAGCCATGCCGTTTCACCACTTCAACCATGTCCCGAATATTGACCGCACTCATTAAAACTTCCGACCCAGCGGGGAGGTTGAGTGACTGTAACATTAGATCGAGGGATGTTCTGACAGAGAGAGTTACCAATACTTCTTTGTCAGTTTTCCAAAAGGATTGGATTTCTCGGATATTTTGTTCTCGCTTGGAGACGGAAAGGAAAGATAACAAGCTTGCGGCGAGATCGCTGAAGCTAATGTGGAGCTGTAGTCTGGGATAAACGTTCAGCTTTGGTAACATACTCTATCTCCGACCTAACTCTGTTGCGCTGTGTTAAAGCCTATCGTCAATTCGCCCAATCCAGATGAAGCTCTCAGTAGCGAAGAAACAGGAGTGAATTAATGGGTCATAAAATGTAACCTAACGTTAGGGTTGAGGACAGCTCATTTTGGCAACAACACAGATTCCCCAACTGCGTGTAGAGCAAGTCAGTCTTGTTACTGCATTGGGTGGTCAATATTTACTGAATAATATTTCGTTTGAGGTGGTTACGGGTTCGCGCCTCTGTATTATCGGGCCATCGGGGGCTGGGAAGACTTCACTGCTGCGACTCTTGAACCGCCTGAGTGAGTTCAGAAGTGGAGCTATTTATCTAGAAAACCAGGATATTCGGAAAATCCCTGTCCTCCAGTTAAGACGACAGGTGATGCTGGTTTCTCAAGAACCCAAACTCCTAGGCATGACGGTTCAGGAGGCGTTAGCTTACCCTTTGACGTTGCAACAACTGCCTCAACGACAGATTCAGGAACGCCTAGAGGCTTATCGAGAGTTACTTCATATCCCTGTTGACTGGTTACAACGAACGGAGTTACAACTTTCTGTAGGACAACGGCAGCTCGTTGCGATCGCTCGTGCCTTAATCGTCCAACCTAAAATTCTACTCCTGGATGAGCCAACCTCTGCTCTAGATGCGGGTCTTGCCTCTCACGTTCTAGGTGTCTTAGCGGACTTGGCGGCTAAGGAGAATATGTCGATTTTGATGGTCAATCATCAGCTAGATATAGCTCAGTTGTTTTGTAGCCGGATGTTGTATTTACAGAACGGTCAACTGCTTCAAGACACTTCATCTGAGCAAATTGACTGGAAACAGTTACGAGAAACGCTAGTGTACGCGGAGACTCAAGCGGCTCAAGAGTGGCTGTGAACGACCGCCAGAATTAAAACGATCCCCTAGCTGCCACTCGCACAGGAGGACGCCCATTATTTTTGTGAGTTGTCAGTTGTTCTGGTGTTGGGGTTTGGTTCCCTTGAAGCAGCAAAGGATTGAACCGATAGCCGATGTTGCGAACGGTTTGAATCACGCTGGGTTGTCGGGGATCGGTTTCAATTTTTTTGCGTAAAGACAGAACGTGAGTGTCAATCGTGCGCGGGTTGTCAATGGCATCAGGCCAAGCACGACGCAGGAGTTCGGAGCGAGTTAAGGGTGCTCCTTCCGCCTGTGCTAGTACATAGAGCAAACTAAATTCCTGGGGTGTCAGGTCAATCAATTCGTCTTTAAAGCGGACACGACGCTGTACTAAATCAATCTTGAGATCGCCGTAGTCCAGAGACATGGGGGCATTTGTCACGCGCACACGCCGAATTAATGCCTCAACCCTTGCCATAAACTCTTGCATCCCAAAAGGCTTGCTCAGATAATCATCAGCCCCTGCCCGAAGACCCGTGACGATATCACCTTCTGTATTGCGGGCAGATAGCATGAGAATGAGCGACTGTCGCTGCTGCTGTAGCCAACGACAAAACTCGATCCCATCCCCATCAGGTAGGTCAGAGTCCAGAATGACCAGAGTCGGTTGACGACTGTAAAAGGTCTCTCTGGCTTGATGAATAGTAGCGGATTGATGAACCCAATGACCAGCTTGCTGTAAGTGCCAGCCGAGTAGCGATCGCAAGTGGGGGTTTCCCTCGACAATTTGAATACAAACCGTTGCCACAGCCACCTACTTCCTTCACGCGGTGCGTTTCAGGTTAACAGAGCTTATGTCAAGATTTTGTAACAAAGGCTACTTCACACGGTTGAAGGTTGAAGGTTGAAGTCCAAACCTTTGGAGAATCAGCAGTACAATAAAATTAATAAAGGTTAAAGTATCTTATTCTCCTACGGGAGCCGATGCCGTAGCCATCGATTGACAAAAAATCCCCCTATTGGCAACACAGTACCACTCGCCTGTTCTAACTTCGCCCGTAAAAGAGCGACCTAACGGTATATTTACAACTAGACTCCATCATGAACCAAAAGCTAGCTCTGTAGTGAGCAAGAACAATCAAAAGCGGTCTTATCTTACTCAAGTTAGGAGCAACGACAGTCTACCTCAGGCACAATAAGAAGTAGGAGGATAGTTAGCAGCTAGCTGTAGTTGTTAGTTATTAATTATTCGGATTGACAGCTTGCCCCTCAAATCTTAAAATTCATAACTCAAAACTCTTTAAGTCTATGCTTCAAGATACTCGCACCATACGCTACTACCAGCAGCTTACTGACGCTCTGGTTTATATGTGGAACCGGGGTTATCGCTATGATGACCTGCGGCTCTATGTAGATGGATACGTCGATGCCCTTCGGCACACTAACGCTCTTGAAGTTTATCTGATCCACCGCTTGGAGGAAGAAGCCATGCGTTATCTGCGCGATCCATCTAACTTTGAAGTGACGGCGATGCCCATGCCGGAACCCGAATCGGACTACTACTAGGTACCTACAGGTTTGGGGTTATTTGTAAATAGACAGTTGGCTAATGTTCAACTGCCTATTTGCCTTTCGCCGTCAGATATTGAATTAGCCCAAAATATTTTAACAGCTTATTAATATTTTTTTCGCAATCGAGTCTCGAACACCGAGTTTTGAGGTGACACTCATTCGTGTTCAACAGAGCTTGAGAGAGTTAAACAACTGAGTATTAGGGGTAACATAAAGATAAAAAAAGTCCGCAAAAGCGGACTTAAAAGCCTGATCGTAAATTCTTTGTGTCAGCCGAATAGCCACAACTGGGTTTATCCAACAATACACCTAGTTCTTTAGGAGGCTAAGGCCACTTCTACCAATTGCTGTAACTCACCCTGTTGATACAGCTCAATCAGGACATCTGAGCCGCCCACGAACTCACCATTGATATAGACTTGGGGAATCGTCGGCCAGTTGGAATATTCCTTGATGCCTTGGCGAATGTCGTAATCGCTCAAAACGTCTACAGTTTCATAGGGTACGCCTAGCGTATTCAGAATCTGGACAACGTTATTGGAAAAACCACACTGGGGCATCAGTTTGTTGCCCTTCATAAAAACCAGAATTTTATTCTGGCTCACTAAATTGTCAATCCGCTCTTTCACTTCTGGGTTCATAGTTTTCCGCCAATGCTCCTGCTATCTTGTATAGCGTTAGTTTAGGGACTGTAGAGAGAACTCTAGCATTATCATCGTTTAAACAACCTGGCCTGTAGCTTTCCAAGCTTCAGGGGTGTAAGTTTTGAGGGCTAAGGCATGAATCGCTTCCGTATCCATCGCCTGACGTACTGCCCCATAAACCAGTTGATGCTGTTTTACCAGAGACTTGCCTTCAAACTGGGACGAAACGACAATGGCTTGAAGATGATCGCCACCACCGGTTAAATCTTGAACCTGCACCTGAGCATCGGGTATCTCGGCCTTAATCAATGCCTCAACTTGCTGTAGGCTAATCATTGAAACTCCCGCTTCTCTTCAAACGTCTCACATATAATAATTTACTTGTCAGGAGTCGTGGAGGAAGTAGACTCGCCACTGCGAGGTTTGGGATAGGGTGAATCCACAAAGCCTAACTCAAACAATTGCTGATAAGCTTTTTTACCCAAATCACGGGTTGGGTTCTGAGAACGAATGATCTGAATCAACAAGGGTACTGCCAATTCGGGCTGATTTTGCGCCCGGTGTACCAGTGCAAGTTGATAAGTCGCTTCATCTCGCTTTTCAGCCGTTTCTAGGGCTTTTTTTCGCTGGGCTTCGTAAATCCGGTTATCGATTCCTGAGAAACTAGATGACAGTTGTAAATAGAAATTAGATAGCTGGTTGAAGACTTGACGTGCATCTTGGAGCTTTTTCGCCGCCAAAGTATAGTTTTGGCTACTAATGGCATTACTCGCCTCTCCCATCAAACTTTGCCCGCCTTGCAGACTCAAAATGCTGCCATCCTGATTCAGGGGTCGCATATTATTAGGATCGGTCAAGTCAGGCTGCGTATCACTGGCACCTTCTGGAAGCGCAGGCACAGAATTTTGAGCCTGTGCTGGTGGCAGCAATGCCAAAGCCGCTGTGAAAGGTAAACAGACCAGGCAGGAAAAGCCAAAGCTACGAACAGTTCCAGAGGAGACCATGAAACAATTGTGGGGGTATTGGAATATAAAACGTATCTAAACTTTGGGTATCTTATCATTGCCAGACTGTTCTTAACGGTTCAGTTTTCTGGTATGGCTAGAGCCAAAGTCTTGCGAGGGTTAGACTGAAATCACTGTCTGAAAGTTTCCTAACCTTCCAGATGTAAAATTTTGGACTTAAGGAGTATAACCGATGACCAGTCGTCCAGAGTCTTTACCAGACGATTCTCACTCAACGGGGAGTGTCCCAGAACGAAGTGTAGGTGTACTTCTGCAACGGGGAGGTGAAGAACTGGCGCTGGAGAAAGTCGGCGATCGCTTCACCGTTCGCCCGACCTCCAAAGCGGCAGGAGAAGCGTTAGCGCAAGCGTTGCCCGCCGAATATGAACAAAGCATTCCTCACGCCCACCTCGAAGAATTCAAAGTAGCCCCCAAGCAGAGGGATGAGGTGATGCAAGCGGCAAGGGAAAGTGAGTCCAGTGCCTTTGTCAGTCATGTTTATCAACTCAGAAATAATCCAGAGACACTGATTTATCTGACCGACCAACTCACGATTCAATTTACCGAGGAAACCGAGGAAGAGGCGATCGCCAGCGTTGCCGCAGAATTTGGTCTACAAACCGTCAAACCTGTGGCTGGCATCCCCAACACTTTCGTCTTTCAACTCACCCGTAATGCCACAGAAAATCCGGTCAAAATCGCCAACCGACTCATGGGGCGTCCAGAAATTCTCATCGCTGAACCCGAAATTGTCATCCCCAAAGAAGCTCACTACCACCCCAAAGACCCCTACTATCCTAAGCAATGGTATCTCAACCATCCGGGCGGCTCCATGCTCGCGGCAAATTCCCATATTAATGTAGAAAAAGCCTGGGATCTTACCCGTGGCAATCGCTCTATTGTTGTCGCCGTCGCCGATGATGCCATTGACTTGAACCACTCAGATTTTCAGGGAACGGGCAAAATTGTCGCCCCCAAAGACTTTAAAGATAATGACTTCTTGCCGCTGCCGGACATCTCAGAAGAGAGTCATGGCACCGCCTGCGCGGGAATCGCTGTTGCGGAAGAAAACGGCGTCGGGATTGCGGGTGTTGCTCCTGGTTGTGCCTTGATGCCCATCCGCACGACTGGGTTCTTGGATGATGACACGATAGAACAATTGTTTGACTATTGCATCGCCCATGATGCCAGCGTCATCTCTTGCAGTTGGGGGCCGGCTGCCGTTTATTTTCCTCTCTCTCTCCGCCAACGCGCGGCCCTGACTCGTGCTGCCACCAAGGGGCGTCGGGGGAAAGGCTGTGTGATTGTGTTTGCGGCAGGGAATGCCAATCGCCCTGTCAGTGGTACGGTTTATGAGAAAAGTTGGCCTAACGATTTGCTCAAAGGACCCACCAACTGGTTAGGTGGCTTTACGATTCATCCCGACGTGATTACCGTTTCCGCCTGTACCAGCCTGAGCAAAAAAGCGGCTTATAGTAACTGGGGAACGAATGTCTCAGTGTGTGCGCCTAGTAACAACGCACCGCCGGGAATGTGGTTTGAACGCACGGGCTATATTAGCACGGCACCCGAACTGATGGTGTCACTTCCAGGATTAGGGATGTTCAGCGCTGACTTAGTAGGGGCGCTAGGGTATGAATCGGGGGACTACGTGAGTAGTTTTGGTGGTACCTCTAGTGCCTGTCCGGTTGTGGCTGGCGTTGCCGCACTGGTTCTGTGTGCTAACCCCGACCTCACGGCGCAGGAAGTCAAGCGTATTCTCCAAGAAACGGCGGATAAAATCGTTGACCGTGACGCCGATCCCCAGTTGGGGATGCGACTGGGCACTTACGATACGAACGGTCACTCACAGTGGTTTGGCTATGGCAAAGTCAATGCCTTTAACGCCGTACAAGCGGCTCAGCAAAAAACACCCCAAAGTCCCCAATCCGGTATCCGACGCCTCTCTACACGCAATGACACCCCTGTGCGAATACCCGATGACAACCCTCAAGGCGTTACGAGTGCGATTCAAGTCAATGATTCGGCCTCACTGCGAGAGATTCAGGTCATTGTCGATATTCAACACGACTTTCTGGGAGATATTGAGGTGAGCTTAAAGGCTCCCAATGGTCAGGTTGTTTTGTTGCAAAATCGTACACTGGGTTCATTAACTCAGTTACAAAAAACCTATTCTGTGGAAACGACGCCGGCGCTCAAACAATTTTTGCATAAATCGGCAGTGGGAGTTTGGCAGTTGCAGGTGATCGATTATGCGCCGATGGATACGGGTGTCCTCAAAAGCTGGGAATTAGCCGTTGGCGTATAGATGCCTGTACCTCTAATTGGCATCATCCGGACGCGCAAGAGACCCATCCTACAAGCCAACGGTTACCTATCAACGTGTGGATGTTTATGGATGAAAAAAAAGGCTTAATACAACTAAATAGAATCTCTGGGAATGACACAAATGACCTATCCCAAGGCACCTTGGACGCTTCTGGGCTATGCGCTCCAAACTTGCCACTTCCTCGATGCTAAACAAGTAAGCCCCTTCATCCCCCCACAGTTTGAACTCGTTTGTGTTTTGCCGGGAAAAACCGTAGGTGGGATTTATGCTTCTCATTATGGTGCAGGGTCTGTATTGGAATATAGCGAACTGATCGTTGTCGCTGGTCTAGTCCGCTATTCAGGCCAAATTGGGGGTTGGGTTTCCCATATTTATGTAGATAATGCTGATTCGGTGGCAGGAGGTCGCAATATTTGGGGTTTACCGAAGGAATTGGCAGAATTTACTTGGGAGAAAAATACTTCTGCCAATTCAGGGTATAAAAATCGCCTCCTGGTTCGTCAGGGAGAACGAACCTTGTGCCACTTTAGCTACAACCCACCCAACTTCGAGTTGCAGTTACCGTTAAGTGCCAATGCTTTTAGCACGAAATCGGATTCTATTTTGTTATTTCCAAGTCAGATTGAGTCTCGCATAAGCATAGTCGCGAATCAATTGCAAGTACCTAGTGAGAGTTCTTTTGCCAATTTAGGCTTAGACCATCCTTGGTTAACGCTTTCCTTGAATCAGTTGCGTTTGGTCGTTGGTGCGCCTGAAGCGGTGGGGTTGAGAGAACCTGTGGTTAGACAGTTCTAAGCCGAGGGTGAGTTCCAGGTGCTCGTCGATATCAATATATCAATGCGCTTGAGCAATTGGCTAAGATGCACTAGCTCAATATACTGACGGGTAAATCTGGCGCTGTCGTCTGAGCCAAAACACCTGAATCGTCCTCTCTCAAAGACCCGTTCGCTTGAGGTCGGTAAGCTCTCAATTTTTCTAGGGACTAAATTGCACCCTAGAGAGGATAACTTGTGATCATAATTAGGAGTAAGCTAGCTTAAAATACTAGTGAAGCTTGAGAATATTCAAAAATTTTTGCCCTACAATCTGACAAACAGTCAGAACCGCAGTAATGATTAAGTAACAAATGGGTGCAGTCTCACCGAATCTCTGTATCCCTGTAATTCGGAGGCTGGAGTTGGTCTAACAGTGCGACACGTTGTAGCAACAGCGTGTTGAATCTCAAAAAACTAGGGGAAATGTCCTGTGTTTAGAATCAGCGGATGGCTGGTCACCAATCCTGCGGAAAAGAAAGATTATATTATACCCAAAGGTCAACCGCTCTGCCTTTTTGGGATTAAACTCAATAGGGAACATAAAGCAAAACATATTGGCCTATCGCTGCTCCCTTGGGTTGCGTGCCTGATTTGCCCCTGGAATGTAGCGCAGGCGCAACCGATTGTGCCAGCTGCCGATGGTACAGGTACTCTTGTTACTCCTAACAGCAATCCCAACCAATTGGATATCCAAGGGGGCACTCAGTCAGGAGCGAATCTTTTCCACAGTTTCAGCCAGTTTGGTTTGGATCAAGGTCAGATCGCCAACTTCCTCTCTAACCCAACTATCCAGAATATCCTGACCCGTGTGACAGGGGGCAGCGCTTCTTATATTAACGGACTCCTCCAAGTTACGGGCGGCAATTCCAATCTATATCTGATGAACCCGGCGGGGATTGTGTTTGGCTCAAATGCCAGCTTGAACGTTCCAGCCTCGTTCACCGCGACTACAGCGACGGGTATTGGCCTTAGTAATAATCAGTTGTTTAGCGCCACCGAACCCAATAACTACGCTACATTGGTCGGTCAACCCAGTAACTTCACATTCGCTACATCCCAGACACCCGGAGCAGTGGTGAATATGGGTCAACTCAGTGTAGGCGAGGGGAACAACTTATCTCTAGTGGGCGGTACGGTGGTGAGTACTGGTCAATTAAATGCGCCAGGAGGACAAATTACCGTTACGGCAGTTCCTGGTCAGAGTACAGTACTCCTGAGTACACCAGGGAACGTACTCAGCCTAGAGGTTCCGGCCTCAGAAGTCTCCACGATCACTCCAAGCACCTTACCCCAGCTATTGACAGGGAGTTCTCAAGCTACGGGTTTGGGCGTTAATAGCTTAGGCCAGGTAGAACTGACGGGGTCTGGTCTTCCCATCCAAAGCGGAGATGTTGCGATCAAAGGGAGTGTAACAGCCCAGACCGCCATTGTGTCCGCTCAAAATAACCTCACTTTAGTAGAAAGCCAGTTGCAAACAACGGGTGACTTAAATCTACTGGCGCAGAACACGCTGACGGTACGAGATACAGCCACCAATCCTTTCCTAGCTCAGGCAGGAGGGAACCTTGAGATTAAGGCCAAGCAAGGTATTGACATCCTGGCACTAAACACTCCAAATACACCCCCCTTTCAAAGTGGCGGCAACTTAAGTTTTGTCAGTGATGGAATTATTTCTTTTGATAGTCACTCCCAGAGTGGAGGGAGTGTCTTGTTTATCAACTTATCAGGCGGCCCCGCCAACGTCATCAGTGAACATGACCCCATCATTACCTCTGGAGGTAACATTGCACTAGGAAACTACACAGGGGCGGCTCTCAAGGTAGATTCAGGCGGCAGTATCACAGCCGCAGATATTACTATTACCCAACCTGATACTCTCTCGATTCCTACGAGCGATCCAGATTATGTGATTTTGACCACCACTCCGTCGCTGATTATGAAGGCAGCAGGGAGCATTAATGTAGGGAATATCAATACTTCTGATCAAACTGTAGGTGATGCTGGGCATGTGAGATTGACGGCCCAAGGGAACATTACGACCGGTGATATCAACGCCAAGGATTTGGATGCGGGAAATGCGGGTTCTGTCTCGTTGTTATCCGCTGGGGGCAATATTAAGGTTGAAAATGTCAATACAACTGACCAGGGAGCCGGCAATTCGGGCACTATAAAGATGATCGCCGCTGGCACCGTTACACACGGCGAGTTGAGTTGGAATAATCTGGGAACGGGAAATCAAGCAAGCCCCCCTGTAGTCTTACACAATCTAGGGGGAACCAACCCTCCCCCACCCACGAGTGGCGGTACAACTCCACCCACGAGTGGCGGTACAACGACTCCTCCACCGAGTGGCGGTACAACGGCTCCGCCACCGGGTGGTACCACTCCGCCACCGGGTGGCACAACCGCTCCACCCACGAGTGGCGGTACAACCGCTCCACCCACGAGTGGTACCACTCCGCCACCGGGTGGCACGACAACGACTCCACCCACAAGTGGCACGACAACGACTCCACCCACAAGTGGCACGACAACGACTCCACCCACAAGTGGCACGACAACGACTCCACCCACAAGTGGCACGACAACGACTCCACCCACAAGTGGCACGACAACGACTCCACCCACAAGTGGCACGACAACGACTCCACCCACAAGTGGCACGACAACGACTCCACCCACAAGTGGCACGACAACGACTCCTCCTACGGGTGGGACAACGCCTCCTCCCACGGGTGGCAGCATTACTAATCCCCCCGGAGGTAGTAAAGATAGTAATTCTAGTGGAAGTACAAGCAGTACTTCCAATACCTGTCCCTCTTGTACATCCGGTAGTAGTACAGCCGCTACAGCCAGTGGTGTCGCAACCAACGCATCCGGTGGCACTACCAGCACTACAGTCGGTGGTAGCACAGGGGCTACAGCCAGTGACGTCGCAGCGAATCCATCCAGTGGCACTACCAGCACTACAGCCGGTGGTAGCACGCCCAATTCACCAAATAGGGGTGGAGCAACTAATCCATCACGCAATGGGAATACTAATAATTTTCCTATTGCTGGAGCAAACTCTTCGCAAACAAAGAGTTCATCACCACAACAGTTAGTCGGAAACTCGTCTTCAACTGAAGTGACACCTAACTTGGTTCCTTCCCTGGAAGAACCTTTAACACGGCAATTCGAGCAATATTTGGGCCACGCTGGTAAGACTCCGACTGTAACTCTGGCAGACGCTCGTAATATTCTTCGTAAAGTGGAGACAGCAACTGGCGTCAAACCAGCACTAATCTATGCAACATTTGTACCCCAACGGCTTGTAGTCAATGGGGCAAGCAATATAACTCCTCCAGACCGAAACTCAAACCTTGAAGCCCCAAATTCTCCATACCAATTGGAATTAGTGCTGGTGACAGGGGAGGGCGAACCGATTCGTCGCCAAGTGACTGGGGCAACGCGTGAGAAAGTTCTCCAAGTGGTTTATCAATTTCAGTCTGAAGTGACCAATGCTCAAAGTGGCCGTGATTACGAGGCTCCTGGTAAGCAACTCTATCAATGGTTGATAGCTCCTCTAGATGCGGAGATTAAAGCGCGAGGTATCCAGAATCTCTCTTTCATCATGGATCAAGGCTTGCGCTCTCTGCCTATCGCAGCTCTTTATGATGGTCAACAGTTTCTGGTTGAGAAATATAGCCTTGGCTTGATGCCCAGTCTCAGTCTGATTACTGATACTAATTACAAGAGCATTAAAGACTTACAGGTTCTGGCGATGGGAGCGTCAAAATTCCCAGAGAAAAGCCCTTTACCGGCGGTGCCTGTCGAGCTATCGCTCATTACACCTTCTTTGTGGCAGGGCAAGTCCTTCCTGAACGATAACTTTACCCTAGCCAATCTGAAGGCACAACGACAGCAACAGCCCTTTGGACTGATTCACCTGGCAACCCATGCCACCTTCCGTCCGGGAGCACCAGGCAACTCTTACATTGAATTTTGGGATACGAAGCTACAACTAGACCAATTGTCTGGGTTAGGTTGGGGTAATCCGCCTGTGGAGTTATTGGTATTGAGCGCCTGTAAGACGGCGTTGGGAGATCAGCAAGCCGAGTTAGGTTTTGCGGGGTTAGCGGTACAAGCTGGGGTAAAATCAGCGATCGCATCCCTCTGGTCTGTGAGTGATGAAGGAACTTTAGCACTCATGACACAGCTATACCAGCAATTGAAAGTATCACCCATTAAAGCGGAAGCGCTGCGGCAGGCACAACTAGCGATGCTCAGGGGGCAAGTCTCGCTCAAAGAAGGTAAACTTTTTTCGGGTAAAGAGAATGTAGCTTTACCACCAGAACTGGCCAAGCTAGGAACCCGCAATTTGACACATCCTTATTTTTGGGCCGGTTTTACGATGATTGGCAGTCCTTGGTAAGCAGGAATAGGGAACAAGGCAATGAATCTAAAATCCAAAATCTAAAATCTCGCATGGGTTGAATAGGTGGCAAATTGAGCAATCCAGGCTGTTCGTACATTCCCTGCCTGATTGGCTTGCCAGATTCTGCCACTGGTCACATCCAAACAAGTTAACCAGCCTTTGCTGTAAACTCTCGTATCAATACAAATCGCGTGACCCCGATTGATCGGCAGGCCACTTTTCTGACTCGTATGTCCACAAACCATCGTTTTGCCTGAAATGTGGGGCACTGGATTGCCAAATTTCTCCCAGAACAACATGTTTGCGGACTGCTGTGCTAGCGGTATATCCGGATGGACGTTGGCATGGACAAAAAAGTGGGTATCGGTTTCGTACCAGTCTACACACACATTCTCTATAAAGTGCCAGTGACGAGCGGGGACATCCTTGAGCTTAGCCACTCGGTTCGATTTCGAGTAAGACGTTAGCGTCTCCTTGCCACCCCGACAGCGCCACAGGGACTCCTCCCTACGGCTGAAACGTGCTGCCAGCATCATCACTTCATGATTGCCGCGTAAAGCCACAAGCTTTCCGGTCTTGTGTAGTTTGATTAACCGATTCAGGATGCCTCTTGAGTTGGGTCCTCGGTCTATATAATCGCCAAGGGTGATGATGGTATCGGTTGGCTGTGGCCTAACCCTAGAGATCAGGGTATCAAATGCAGTTGAGCATCCGTGAATATCGCCAATGGCAAGAATACGCATGGTTAACTTTGGTCAGATTCATCAATTTCAGTGTTGGAAACAGCGAAAAGCCATCATCTCGCTGTTCGTCACCCCCTCATACCCTTTGAGTGTAAACATTGCGCCACTGGAATTTTTAAACTCCCTAGTGAGAAAGTGTACAAAATTTAAACAGGTATTACTCGTACTTTGACAACATATCTAAAACTCGTTGTCAAGCCTCAAATAGATATTATCTCCTGAAAAACGGCGGCTAGTACTCTATCGAATGAGTTGTGATGGTTTCGTACTTGGGCTTCAGCGCTCAAGCGCTTATTACAAACTGGGCGATCGCATCACCCCATTAGGCTTCTGACGAGATCAGAGATTCCATCGCTTTTTGCAGGTCTTGAGTCAGATCCGCCACCGCTTGTCTAGCACTCTGACGACTCGCCTGATACATAGGATAGCGTTCTGAAACCGATAGAGGCTCTCCAACAGTCATCTGTACCCGTTGTCGGCCTAACCGAGGGCGCTGGAAAGGGCTATGACCCTTAATGCGAGTGACCATATCCCATAACAGTAAGGTCGTCTCAGCAAATCGCTCTACAGTCGGTTTTTCAATCACATAATACCCAGTTACAGCCACAAACGTTTCGACTAAACGCATGTGCCACATCCGCAAGTTAGCTTCCTCCGCAATGCGATCGGCTAATCCTCTCTCCAGAGGAGAGATGGCTTTCACATTCTTCAACTCTTCTCGATAGATATAATTCCAGCCGGCTTGCTCTAAACGACGACAGCGATCAATTAAACTCCCCTTCGCAGACAAATCAAAATACTCCTCGGCTACCTGTAGCGCAACATTGAGTAACGCTTGGAGGCGAACGGTTAACGCATGATTGAGATGGGTGATTGACTCTGGGGATGGAGGAGTGGTATCCGCCGTCACCTTTGGCAAAGTTTGATGATAGAAGCGAGTGTAAAACTCTTCCATAAACGACAATAAACGATCGCTCAAACGATAGAGCCTGCGATAAAGTGAGTGTTCAGCTTTCGGGGTTAGGGTTTGAGTGGAAGGGATCAACTCAACACTTACCGGTTCAACCGGTAAACCACTCGCCGCTTCTAATTCGCTTAACAGCTTTTCTATGGCTTTCCAGGGCGCTTCAACGTAACGATACTGAATTCCGATGGGTAAAATGCACACCTGTTGCGATCGCTCTGCCTTGTGCAAATCTTCAGCACACCAAAATCCAAATTGTGCAATTCCCGGTTCTAGGGGACTGATAATCTCATTATGTCCATTAGTCGCTCCTTCGGGGGAAGCCAGCATCGGGAACTGACCATTTGCAAATAAGTTCCGAATCGAGCGTAACCCCATCCAATCGGCCTTACCCCGATGGATCGGAGTGCCACCCAATCGGGAATAGAGCCAAGCCATTTGTGAACCCGCCCAGAGGGGAATGCCCCGATCATAAATAAAATGGCTATGAATGGGGGACTGTAACGATATACCCTGTTGTTTGGCAACCTGCGGTACCAACCGCCACAGCAAGTGAGCCACACAAAAGGGGTCATCAACACTGGGATGCCGAAATGCCATTAAGAAACGAATTTTACCCTCCTGAAACTGACGATACAAATCGACCAAAACCTCGACGTTGTCTGCTTCAATTTGGCTAATCGCTGTGTGCCGATGCCTCCACATCGGCATCACTTGTTGAGCGACTCTTAGCACCAAGGGATTAAAAGTCGGTGGGATAAATTCTAGAGGGGGCTGAGCCTGAATAATCAAATCTGGCAAGGGGGTTGTCTCCTGAGTGGCGATCAAGTTTGGCAGCAGCACTCATGTGACGCCGATGCTCCTAACATCGCTACTGCACATCCTAAGATTTAGCTGAAATAATGATTATGCACTCTGGCGATACAACCAGTACCTCGACTGTCATAAATTCTTTGGGTCGTGCGGCGGAAAGTCTGGGGCAGCAAACCCTATCAAGGAAACAGTAGCCATTCCATCAAACTGCTTTCCCTTTCTAAGGATTGACCTTTTGGGTAGTAGTTTTCAGAATTATGGCTAGATTAATCCAGGCTTTTTAAAATTAGATAATTCAATCACTTTTGTAACTGTCACACTCGCCACAGCCGGAGTGTCTAGAATATTGTTTTGTCTTTGTAGTCCTTCGCAACAAGGGATACATATTCTCTAAAATTTGACAACATGAAAAGAAAAAATAATCCCCTCTCAGACAAGGAGAGGGGATCGGTTTTGTGTGTAATAACCTTGACTTAGTGATTCATCAACGATTAAGGACTTGATCGGGTTGATTGAAGATAAATTCTCTAGGAACTTTGGCTAAACTCCGCAAAGCACAGGAAACCCGATCAACACGATAGGAAGGAGGAGCAGAAACCAGCTTCTCAAAATACTCAGAATGTAAGGTGAAGCCAAAGTTAACCTTGTCTGGCAGAGTCAGCTTGGCAACAGGGCCGTTCTTGAGGTTATCGGCAGCAAATAACCAGGCTTCCAGATGATTTCCGACAAATACTTTCGTGAAAATATATCCCTTACCTTGAGGAATGTATTGAACACTGTCGAGAAGACAATCATCGGGGAACACATAAAAATCAAGGAACTCACGACCTAAGGTAGCTAACTCCCGCTCCGGATGTTCTTGTTGTTCTTTTTCCAACTGAGCGGTAAGGGTTTTCCAATCTTCTGCTAGAGGAATACGAGCTAAAATAGAGGGTAAATTGTGAGTGGGCAGTTTCTTATCCGTCAGGATACGGTTGGGATGATCCCGGAAAGCAAGGTACTGACGACGGCAGATTAAATCCCGCCAATACCCAGCATAACCTTGGTAAATTGCCGAATAACCTGAAGCGGTAAACTGCTCCCGTGGGTCAGCCGTATAGAGCATGGTGGAATACCATCCGGGATGGATAAACGCTTCTTCTTGAATTACTTGACCATCACCAATAGCTACTTTACGTAGAACACCTGGGTCAAAACCAAACATCCAGGGAATACCCCAATATTCTTCGCTGTAGGGTTTGCCCGTAAAGTGCATGACATCAGAGGGTTCCAATGATTGAGTCAGGCTAATTGTTCCCTGTTGGACAGCCACCATCTGAATATTTCCATCGTTATGACGGTAGTTGCACAAGAAATGGTAACTATCACCCGGAAAAGTAACCAGGCGTGCAGGAACTTTATAGTTGGCGGCTGTTAAGTCTTTACGGTCTACGATATAAACCTGAGTATGAGGATAAGCATTGGTGGGTGGAACCTTAAGCCCCATGAGTGTGGTTAAGCCCATTTGGAAAGGCATATCGGGAATCATCGCGCATTCTTCGGTGAGGATGATGGTATGGGGGCTACCATCGAGTTGAGTTCCATCCAACTCCCAGTGCTTTAATGTGCCTTTGCCGTCCCAAACTGTAATATAAACTTGACTGATCATGTCATAGAACAATTGCCCTGGACGCGGCACACATTTCAATTCGCAGCTAATTAGCTCACCCGTCTCTGGGTCGTAAAAAGGGTGAGCTGTATTCGCCACCATTGGGAAGAATGATAGGGGAACACTGATGATATGTTCGTCAAAGTATCCCACCGGCGTAATCGTTTCTAGGGTGACCGGATCGACTTCCCAGTAGCGTCCCGCATCGGCGGTTAGGAGCAGTCGCCCATTCATGTTGACAACTCCGGTGTTCGCTGGCTCGGCAATACCAAATAGACTCATTCTTGCCGGAAAAAAAGCTCTCTGCCGCCAAGTGAGGGGAAGCAAATCTTGCCAAAAACTATCCCAGGTATTAACTCGTTTGCACAGGAGTTTGACTTTACCATTTTGTGGGGCCAGATCCCAACGGATGGTGACACCCGCACCACCAAACAGATGACGTTCTCCAAGCTGGTGATAGGGAGCCGCTACGAAAATATGACCCGATAGCTCCTGAGGCCAAGCGCCAGAGATTGTAGCTTCATATTGACCGATGCTGGAACGAGTAAAATTTTGAACAGATACCATAGCGATTTCTTCCGAAGTGGATGCTTACGGCTGAGTTCGAGGTTATTTTTGATTCTGATATGCTAACTTAACGACTCTTGGCTGGCATCAAACGTGAAACCAGATAGCCCATCTTCTGAGGAAACTGTAACTTTATACCGACCGACTGGAGCGAAAGAACTTGAGCTAGTTAAACAGAGCAGCTTCAAGCGTTGGCCACCTCGCTTACGTGAGCAACCAATTTTCTACCCAGTCACAAATGAGCGCTATGCCACTGAAATTACGACCAAGTGGAATGTGAGAGACAAGGGAGTTGGCTATGTGACGCGCTTCAAGGTCAAAAAGTCTTTCATGGACAAGTACCAGATTCAACAGGTAGGTGACTCATATCATACTGAGTGGTGGGTTCCGGCTGAAGAGTTGGAAGAACTCAATGACAACATTGTTGGTCTTCTAGAAATTATCGGTGAATATCACAAGGAATCGTAGCGATATTTGCATCGACGCTCGAACTTAGAATTTATATATTTTGGCAGGGCAGAACGCAGAAATTGGGGAAAGACATCTCATGGATGTTCAAATAGATTTAGCAAAGTTTGGGGATTTAGAGAGTATATTAGAACTCCAAGAAAGTTCCCTGAGGTTTTTAACATCTAAAGAGTATGATGCTAGGCAAATTGAGTCTTTAATTAGAAGTCAGAAGCCAATTAGATCATATCAAAATGAGATATCATTCGTAGCCTATTCCGACTCTAAACTGGTTGGATTCGCCTCTTTGTCAGTTCATACACCTACAATTAATGCCATTTTTGTGCATCCTGATTTTACTCGTTTAGGCATTGGCACAAAGTTACTTAATGCTATAGAAAATACAGCGATTGAGAAGAAGCACAAAACTATGTATGTGATGTCATCACTGTCAGCTATTGATTTTTATCAAGCGAGAGGCTACACAATAACTATCGAATCTGGTTTTTGGTCAGAGCCAACGATTTGGATACCATGTGTAAATATGCAGAAGCAGTTAATCCCTGTGACAGAGAGGGAGAAATGGATTCGGCGAATCATTTTGTTCATTGTTTTCTTAGTTGCTGTTTTTTTGATTCTGAGATGATGAGTTCAGTAAGATAGTGTGTCTAATTGAATCCTAGAATTCAGGTGAAGACAAAAAAGTCATTATTTAAGAGTTACAATCCCAAAAAGTTTCCATCAAACTCAAGTATTAGGTAATGAAGCTAATTAGTTAGACTCAATGATGTAGACGCACTATCTGTAATTGTGCGCGATCGCACTCCCCACACAAACAAACGCGATTCCAACGGAATAGCTACGCTTCACGCATCCCCTCCCTCAGCCTCACTGAGAGAGCTGTTGCAACCGAATCTTGAGACTGGGATGAACTGATGCCGCCTCAGTCGATGTTGTCGGGTAAGTCATCAGAGGACATTCCTGCTCTTTGCATTAGCTCAATCAATCGTTTGATTTGAGGAAGCGAAAACCTAATTTCTCTTTCGCCTGTTTCATGGCGTCTAATTGTTCTGCTTGTTGTTCCTAGCTGAGTGGCTAATTCTTCCTGCGTCATTCCCAGTCGTTCGCGTAACTGTTTAAGAGTTGCCAATTCAGGGTTGCTATTTGAGTTTTTATCATTTACCATTCTCTCTATAACCGGACACTTGTTCCGGTTGAAGACAACAAAAAGGACGGGGAAACACTTTGGGAAGTCCCCATACTTCCTGTTTCCCTGTCTCTCTATGGGTAGTTTCTCACACGAAGCCAGTCCGCCAAGAGTTTAAACTCTTGGCTCATAGATCAAGTCCACTTAAGTGGACTGAAATCCTTGTGCAATCAGCATTTAGTCCTCTTTAGAGGACTTTCGCTGTTAGCAAGGGAATTAATTCCCTTGCTGACTCGCTTGCGGATGAGTGGACTAAGGAGGTGATGCGTAGACGATTAACCAGAAATTATTCGTGTGTACTGTTTGAAATCTTCCATGAAATAACGGGCGATCGCATTTTTGCATTTATCGCATTTTCGCAATTGTCGCAGATCGCCCTTTCTAAAAAAACAATCACCAAAATCATACAATGAAACACTCCGAATGGCTTCGCCTCCAAGCTGAGGGCGACAGAGTTGTTGCGTCTTTACGAGCCGATGGGTTCAACTGCCGCAAACAACCGCGCCGCTTGTCTTGGCATCTTTGCAAAGGCTCAGTTTCTTACAGCTTGACTTGGCTACCAGCGCCAGTGCGTGAATGGAGCTTATTACCGAATGATGAGGCACCAGAGAGAGCGCAACTTTTAGCTCAGATTCACTCTATTTTGCAGCATCGGGGTTGTGGTCGAATAGCAGAACCATCCCCACTTCCGACGCAAAGCTTCTGGAATCAAAAGAATTATCCCTGGACACTGGTTAGGTTGTTGCCGAATGCTCAACACTATACGGTTGGTCGCTTCTACAGCCGCATAGAAGCGGAAAATCATAAGCGCTTTCTTGGGAAGTGGATGCCTGCGGCTGAGTTCGAGGTTGTTTTTGATGCTGATGTGGTGACTTAGGGGAAGAGAGGCGATCGCACCTGCTGTTCACATCACCCTTGCCTTACACGACACAGCTAGAAAGGTGAGGAAGGCTTTGTGTGCGATCGTACTCGGCGTACTGATGAGAATGTCAGCAACCGAAGCTGTTTACCAAGAGCCACGGTGAGTTTTAGTTGGATACAACGATGTCAACGTTACGGAATTCAGCAGATTGGAATTGTCCACCCGAGACGTTATCGTATTTTACTTCCAGTACTGCTAACTTGGTTATGTCTTGCGGTAGTTCAAAGCGCAGACTTGCTTTTACAGCAATACCAGGGATTAGGCTTATATAGGCTTCCTTGCCTTGGCTTTTTCCAAGCTGCACTTCTTGGGGGAAGTATTCATTACCCGAAAAATCAAAACAGCGAGAACGTATGCTTGAGCCATTACCTATGCCGACATTTCTATTTTTATCTGCTATATTTTTCCACAAAAAATCACAAGTTACTATTCCCTGTTTTCTCTGGCATTTTTGAAGATCAAATTGAAATTCTTCGTTTTTAAAACTTAGTTGGGAAACTGAATTTGCCTGCGATAAATTCTGTGGAGGTAAGGTTGAGGGGGAAGGTGAACTACTTGGGGAAGGAAGCAGAGACGCAGAAGCAAGTGGTTGTACATTTGGTACACCTGATTGTGTAAACCTTACAATTCTAGTTCTAGTTTGGTCATTTTCTAAGTTAATCATAAAGTTTTGAGGCGGATAACCTTTTTTGCTTAAGTTGACAACCACATCACCTTGGCTGGGAATTTGAACTTTAGCATAACCATTATTATCGGTGTATTGAACTTCAGGTGCTCCTTGAGAGATAAACCGAATTTGTACTCCGTCTAAAGCTTCCCCTGTTTCTGTCTGTGTAATGAGTTCAACCACTGCCTTTGATACTATAGGTGATTCTGATTTAGGTGTCTCAGATTGAAGCCCGATAACCCTCCTAAGTTCTGGTACTGTTAACGCAGTAACAATAACTCCAGCAATAGCAATTATTAAGCCCCATTTGGTATAGTTAAACTTCTTCATCCTTGTACCTCCTCCTACGGTTTTGGCATTTTGGCTCATGGTTGTGTCCTCGCATTAAGGAATTGATGGCGCTTCGCTACTCGGTAAAATACCGCTCTAACAGATCTTGACCTCGTTCACCCATCTGCTTCAGCTTCAGTTCAATAAGTTTCAGTGCCATCGGAGACGGTTTGGCGTGTCTATTTTCCCAACGGTTGACCGTTAAGCAAGTAACGCCCAACTGGTGGGCTAATTGCTCCTGAGTTAGCTCTAACCGCTGACGGATTTCACTAATGAGGTTTTCTATATCTAGATGTTGGATTCGTGGCATAGCTACATACACCATTTGATGTATTGCCAATCCGGATAAATCGAACACAGTTGTATAAATTCTGGAGATGTACTACCAGGTGACTCTGACAGCGCTACACCTTAACCCTCCCCAACTTCCCTGCTGAAGCGTTGCAACTGATGTTCTAGACTGGGATAGCGATAATCCAGTAAGAGAAAGGGAACATACGATGCGACTGTCTAATATGCTTTTCGTCACCCTGCGGGAAGACCCAGCAGAAGCGGAAATCCCCAGTCACAAACTACTACTCCGCGCAGGCTACATACGTCGCATCGGTAGCGGGATTTACGCCTATCTCCCCTTAATGTGGCGCGTACTGCAAAAAGTCTCCCAAATCGTGCGCGAGGAGATGAATGCCACAGGTGCTCAAGAGTGTCTGCTGCCGCAGTTGCAACCCTCTGAATTGTGGAAAGAGTCCGGACGCTGGGATACCTACACCAAAGCCGAAGGCATCATGTTCGCCTTCACAGACCGGCAAGAGCGAGAAGTGGCACTCGGCCCAACCCATGAAGAAGTGATCACGACCGTTGCCCGTGACATGATTCGCTCCTACCGCCAACTCCCCCTGCACCTGTACCAAATTCAAACCAAATTCCGGGATGAAATTCGCCCTCGCTTCGGACTGATGCGCGGTCGCGAATTCATCATGAAAGACGGCTACTCGTTCCATACCGATGAAGAGAGCCTGAAAAAGACCTATCAGGATATGTACCAAGCGTACAGCAACATGATGCGTCGCTCTGGTCTGAAATTCCGACCCGTAGAAGCAGACTCCGGGGCAATCGGCGGTTCGGGTTCCACCGAGTTCATGATTTTGGCAGAAGCGGGAGAAGATGAGGTTCTCTACACCGAAGATGGTCAGTACTCTGCCAACGTAGAAAAAGCAGTATCCTTGCCCGACGTTGCCGAACCCTCACCCTTTACCACCTACGAAAAACGCGAAACCCCCAACACCCCAACCATTGACTCCCTCTGTCAATTCCTGAAATGCTCACCGACCCAAATAGTGAAAAACGTCCTCTACCAAGCCGTCTATGACAATGGCATGACGGTACTGGTGCTAGTGAGCATTCGAGGCGATCAAGATGTTAATGAAGTGAAGCTGAACAACGAGCTGGTGAGACAGGCAGAGCAGTACAAGGCGAAAACCCTCCTCTCGCTCACCGTACCCGATGCCGCAGCTCAACAAAAATGGGCATCGAAACCGCTACCCTTGGGCTACATTGCCCCAGATATTGCAGACGATTACATCAGCCCCAATAAAGAAGTCGCGCCTGTATTTTTGCGATTGGTGGATAAGACAGTCGTTGAGCTAAAAAACTTTGTTACAGGTTCCAACGAATCAGGCTATCACGTCGTTGGGGCGAACTGGGGCGAACAATTCCAGTTACCTAAATTAGAGGTCGATTTACGGAAGGCAAAAATAGGCGATCGCGCAATCCATAACCCCAGCCAAACTCTGCAAAGCGCACGCGGCATCGAAGCAGGACACATCTTTCAATTAGGAACAAAATACTCTAAAGCGATGGGTGCCACCTACACCAGTGAGTCAGGCGAAGAACTTCCCCTACTTATGGGATGTTACGGCGTCGGCGTGTCGCGATTAGCTCAGGCAGCAGTAGAGCAGTCTTATGACAAAGATGGAATAATCTGGCCCGTTGCGATCGCACCTTACCATGCGATCGTCACCGTTCCCAACGTGGGAGATGCCGCGCAGATGGAGGCAGCAGAAAAACTCTACACCGAACTCAATCAAGCAGGTATCGAAACTCTACTCGATGACCGCGACGAACGCGCCGGTGTGAAGTTCAAAGACGCTGATTTAATTGGGATTCCCTACCGGATTGTAACGGGGCGATCGCTCAAAGACGGTAAATTAGAAGTTGTCGAACGAGCCACCAAAAAATCCCAGGATATTCCCCTGGATAAAGTGGTATCAACCTTAAAAGACTGGATTAACGCTGCTTTGCAATAATTATTAGTAGTAGGGTGCGTTAACAACGCACCTTACAAGTATGGAGAATTATGCCTAATCTTCTTAAATGGCGACCTATCTTTAAATCTGTCTTTGACGGAATATTTTTACTCGGAACAGCTTTATTAACTCTAGTTTCTCTGGCAGGATACTTTGGATTATTTAATAATTACCTAGAACTGACTTCTCATTTCAAACTGCAATATTTAATAGTTAGCTTTTGTCCCTTCTTTTTCTTTTTGCTCACGCGCCATAGCTTAGGATTAGGTTTAAGTTTATTCTGTCTCCTCATTAACCTATATGACATTGCGCCTTGGTATCTTCCTCAGTCATTTGGTAGTGCAAATAATATACAGGGACAAAAAATCAGAATTTTACAGTCCAATGTTGATAAATATCATAATGACTATGCTAAAGTCATTTCTCTAGTTAGGGAAGAAAAGCCTGATATTGCAGTTTTCCTGGAAGTCGGCAAGACGGGAGCTAAAAAATTAGAAGTTTTACAAGATATTCTTCCCTACTCCATAGCTCACCAAGAGGAGGAGGTAGATGGGACAGCCATTTATAGCAAGCTACCTCTGGAAAACAAATCCGTTAAGTCCTTAGGAAAGGGTAGAAGAAGTGTCTTGGCGGATGTCACGATTCCAGGAAACATGATTTCAATGGTCGCTTCCCATCCTTCTATGGCAACTGGAAAGCCTTTTTTTGAGGAACGAAACAGCCAACTGGATGCAATTGCCGTTCAGGTTGCAAATAAAAAAAATTCTTTGGTGGTTGGAGATTTGAATATAACAATGTGGTCTCCCTATTATAAGCGCTTTGTCAGCAAGGCTGGGCTACGCAACGCACGAAGGGGTTTTGGCATTTTACCCACATGGCCGACTTACTCTCCATTACTATCTATTCCCATCGACCATTGTTTAGTAGGTGAAGATATTAAAGTCTTAAAGATTCGCACGGGTCGTCAGGTTGGTTCCGACCATTTACCTTTAATCACGGATTTATTGATTTATAAACAATAATTTAATATGGAATTTTTAACCATCCTACTCTCTGGCTTACTTGCACTTGTCTCCCCAATCGGCATAGTAACGGATAAAATTATTGCGAAGAATCTCCGCTCTCGATTAAATAAGGTAGAGCAATTGCAAGTCCGTGTTGACAATGCTCCTAGCTATCAGCTTGTGCAAGGAAAAGTGGAGCGAGTGCGAATTGCTGGGCGAGGATTATGGCTCACTCCGGATATTCGCATTGGGGCCTTGGAAATAGAAACAGACCCCCTAAATGTGGATTTACAACGTCTCAGGCAGGGAGGGCAGAGGTCACCCAAGGCAGCGCTACGGCAACCGGCACAAGCGGGGGTACGTTTAGCTCTTACCGAGGCAGATATCAACAAGGCTTTGCAGTCACCTGCTGTGATGGCTCGATTACGGGTTCTAGGTAGTCGCTTTTTGGGAGGTTCACCGGAGGCTTATGAGGTTCTCAATCCCCGGATGGATTTTTTGGGCAACAACCGCATCCGTTTTCAGGTCGAGTTGCGCCAAAAAGATGCTGAAACAACCGCGCTGATGGTGGAGTCAGGACTGAGTTTTACCGCCGGACACAGCTTAAAACTCATGGAACCAGCCGTTACTCTTAACGGGCAATCGCTCTCACCGATATTAATTGCAGGGTTTTCTGAGGGTATCGGTAGACGATTCGATCTCCGCACCCTGGAAGAGGCCGGGATTACAGCACGAGTCTTACAATGGAAGGTAGATACTGATGAACTACAAGTCGCAGCGTTTGTCCGAGTTGATGCCTCCAACCAGTCGTCTGCCTCTATATCAGGGGAGCGTCGTCCATAAATTATCTTGTGTAGGTGTCGTATTTGTTAAAACCTCTGTATGCCCATGCTGTCTAATTTTCATGGAGGTTTTTTGATATGGTTACCCAAAAGTTTGACATTTTGAACTTAAGTAGGAACGGAGACCATAAACTCCCGCCACACCTAAAAGTTCTAGATTGTGAGCCGCATTGTGGTCAGCATGAGCAAGGTAGCCGCAATGAACACACTTGAACCTATCGCCTTTTCGGTTTCGTCTGTCCCATCTGTTGCAGGCAGAGCAGAATTGCGAAGTCTTGAAGGGGTCTTTCACCACCGGCTGAATCCCCTCTTCCTCACACTTTCTTTCCAACAACTGCACCAAAGTTCTATACAGCCAATGGGACAACCGCCTGTTAAACACGCGAGAGATGGCATTGATACAAGAACTGACGCACAATTTGGGATTTACCCTGATTCAAATCATTCAGGTAAATCCTTGCCGTGCGTTTGATCAAGTTCTTGTTACGCTTGGATGCCATGCAAGACTATTGTTCCTCTAAAAGTTTTGCCAATTCTAGCAACGCTTGTTTACGTTTTTCAGTAATCAGGTTTGGGGTCTTTCCTCGCCTGAGAGTTGTAATGATATCTTCCCAAGCTTCCCTAGATTCACGGGAAAGCTTGTCTAAGAGCGAATGTCTCACTATCACCTCTTTGATTCAATTATATCAATTATATCAAAGCCCCCAGAAAAAATTTAGCTCAGTTTGTCAAATAAAGTCAAAGTTGTGAGGAACTATTTACAATGCAAGACCAATATAATGTTCGTCGCATTCCTGTTTTATGTGTGATCGCTGGTATTTCTGCTGTACTCGTAGCCGTAGGAGGATGTTCACCGGGGGAAAACTCGAATTCTAGTGAGTCTTCCACGACAACGACACCATCACCAATTGCATCTGTACCGTCTCAGCCTGCCCAGCCCTCCACATCAGTACAGCCCCAGCCTGCGAAGCCCTTAGGCTCAAGACCGAATAAGCCTGTCGAGTCCGTGCAAGGGGAAACCGTTAAGGTTTATTGGGTCAATAATGTCAATAACAAAGTACAGGTCGTTCCTAGTCCGGTCTCACTCAAAAGTACCGGCAAACCTGGTGAACTTTTAGAAAGCGCATTCAACAGCTTATTAGCAGGGCCGACTGACCCAGCTTTCGCTACAACAATTCCTCAAGGAACAACGCTGAGAAAGGTCACTTCCAAACCTGACGGTGTTCATGTAGATTTGTCCAAGGAATTTACCGATGGTGGCGGCAGTGCCTCCATGACGGGTCGGGTAGCGCAGGTTATCTACACCGCTAGTACTTTAGAGCCATCAGCTAAAGTCTGGATTTCTGTAGAAGGGAAGCCACTAGAAGTTTTAGGGGGAGAGGGGTTAATGCTGGATCAGCCGATCACTCGCGAAACCTTCGAGCAAAACTTTAATCTATAGCGTTTTTCTAGCTCTGACAACGAGGGATTAGGGGTTAGGAGGGTTTTCGCTCTCCCACTCATCTTTGTACCATCGACCCGTGCAAGAAAGTTATTTCCTGAATTGATCAGCTAGGGGAAGTTTAGGTCACTCCTTATTGGTGAGGCTGAAGTCCCGGAAATGACGGGCTTGCTGTTCAATTCGTGTGGCGAGGCGATCGCAAACCAAATTACAAAGCTCAAAAATTAGCTCGTCTTCTACTTTGTAGTAAGCTGATGTTCCTTCAGATCGACGACTGAGGATACCGGCTTGCAGCATCACCTTGAGGTGTTTGGATACATTCGCCTGACTCGTGGCTGTTGCCTCTACTAGCTCTTGTACACATTTTTCGCCTTCGCGGAGCAAATTTAAAATTCGCAGTCGCATTGGCTCACTCAAGATACTAAAATATTCAGCAACTTGTTGTACTACTTCTTGTGGTACAGTGTTCGCTGTGGGCATCCCTACTATCCCGAACTAAGTGATCCCCAAATTTTACCAGCTATCGTTAGTCTATTGATAACAATGGAGTAATCTTCAAGGAATTCTTACAGAAATCGCTTAAGAAAGCCCACGCAGGCGAAACAGGAGGAGTCTTAACCTGGATTAATCCGCATCAATGGCTGATCGTATTCCACAGCTTCTCCATTCTGCACCAGAATTTCCATGACCTGTCCTGAGACTTCGGCTTCAATTTCATTCATGAGCTTCATCGCTTCGATGATGCAAATTGTCTGTCCCGTGCGGATGCGATCGCTCAATTCCACAAAAGGCGGTTCATCTGGAGCGGGTGATCGGTAAAATGTCCCCACCATAGGAGACTTAACGTCTACCCATTTGGGATCTACGGTTGGAGGAGTCGCCACGGGCGGTGCTGGTGCCGTCTCAGTAGTGGCGGTTGCCGGGACAGGAGTCAATGAAGTCGGCAGGGTTGCCATTGGGGTAGAGGCATTGACCAATCCCGAAATTGTGTTGCCGCCAGGGCTACTTAGAGATGGGGCAACACTCGTAGCCATCGGAATGCCTTTACGCACTGTCAGTTCAAAGTCAGCACTTTTTAAGGTCAATTCCGCAATATCGGTTTGTGCGATCGCGGTGAGCAATTCGCGAAGTTGATTAAAGTCTAATGTCACAACTAAATCAGGAGCTAGGGGCGAGAAACAGCTTGAAGGTTGAAGGAAGGATTGAGGGTTAAAAGGTTGTATGGCACAGCATAAGCCCTTTCGGAGCATGTGTTCAAGCGTCGCGTCGGGAAAGAAGGTTAAAGGTTATCTTTAATTAACGGTCAACTTGCAACGGGTCAACATTCAACCCTAAGACTTGCCAACTTTCAACCCACCCCGATGCTTCTTGCCTGGTCAAAACCGATTATTCGCGACCCAAGTAGGAATCGTTACGGGTGTCGATTTTAATCCGCTCTCCGATCGAAATAAACAGAGGAACCATGACCTGAGCACCGGTTGAAACGATCGCGGGTTTCGTACCACCAGTTGCGGTATCGCCTTTGACACCGGGGTCGGTATCCACAACTTCTAACACGACCGAGTTGGGAAGTTCTACTTCCAGAACTTGATCACCCCAAGTCACAACATTAACCTCCATCCCTTCATTGAGATACTTGACGCGTTCGCCAATCTGAGACGAATTCAGACTGCTTTCCTCATAGGTTTCCATATCCATGAAGACAAACTGGTCAGCTTCTTTGTAGGTATGCTGCATTGTGCGCTTTTCCAGATTGGCTTGGGGTACCGTTTCTCCAGCGCGGAAGGTTTTCTCAACAACACTTCCACTTTGCACGTTTTTCAGTTTTGTACGCACAAAGGCGGAACCCTTCCCAGGCTTGACGTGGAGAAACTCCACTACCCGCCATACAGACCCATCTAACTCAATCGTGACACCAGGGCGAAAGTCGTTACTAGAAATCATGAACCTGTTTCAAAGGGCAGAACAAGACGCTCGATAGACTCGCTACTGCTTGGCTATCGGCACTTTATTTTACCTCTGTTGCGGTCATCAAAGATTGTAGGTGGGAAAATCCGGTTTCACCAGAAAAGGCAAACCGGAGATCATACGAGGACAGAAGGCAGAAGGTAGAAGGTAGAAGGCAGAAGGCAGAAGGCAGAAGGCAGAAGGTAGAAGGTAGACGGTAGACGGTAGACGGCAGACGGCAGACGGCAGACGGCAGACGGCAGAAGAAATGTCTTTATCCTTGGCCCACGACTTTTAAGGAGTAAGGGTATGAAGCCCATAAACAAAACTTCGGTTTGATGGCTCCCAATTGAAAGGGGATTGAAACCCCTTTCAATGGGTTCCCTTCTGCCTTCCTTCTTCTGCCTTCTGCCTTCTTGAATGACAATTTGCCAATTGGCTCGACCTGCTAAGCTTCAACCTTCAACCGTCTAAGGTGTAACCCTTCATGGCAATATGAAAAATAAAGTTCTTTCATGCTGTGGATAAGCCTCAAACCTAATGGTGCGAAGTCTTCAGTGATATAGCTATGCGATTTTCAAAAATTCTCAAGCTTGATTGGTACAAACGCTTGACACAGACCAGCCTCCTAGCGCTGCTCTTAGTTACGCTCTCCCTAGGTTTGTCTGGGGCTTGGTGGGATTCGGGGAACAGCCAACCCGCCCGTGAAAGCCGATTACCCGTGGGAAATGCGATCACAGATGGCAAAGCCTTGTTGCGATATTCGCTACCGATTGACAATCAGCCTGTGCGGGATATTCAAGCCAGTCTTGAAGATATTTCCACACAATTACGGGCTAAGCGCTGGAGTCCGGTCGGTAGAGATATTACCAAAGCGGCTACAATTTTGAGCGATCGCGCACAGAAACTTCTCGCCGACATCCCTATTGAGAAACAACCCCAAGCCGAAGCCTTGATTGCTCAAATGAATCAAGGCATTGCCTCAATCCGAGAAGCGGTTGAAGCGAAAGATAAAGAACAGATCTTGATTCTGCGGGGTCAAATCCTCGATCAAGTGGGTGAACTTGAAGAGTTGATGATGGGGAAATTTCCCTTTGAGGTACCCGCAGAGTACAGCAACCTGCCTCAGCTCAAAGGCCGCGCCACTGTAGAAATGACCACCAACAAAGGTAACTTAACCGTAGTGGTTGATGGCTACAGTGCCCCTGTTACGGCTGGTAACTTTGTGGACTTGGTTCAGCGAGGGTTTTATAACGGACTGGAGTTTATCCGCGCCGAAGACTTCTACGTGTTACAAGTTGGTGATCCACCGGGAAAACAAGAGGGTTTTGTTGACCCCGCAACAGGCGAATACCGAGCCATTCCCCTAGAAGTCCTCGTCAGAGGAGACTCCGAGCCAGTCTATGGCATTACCTTAGAAGACGCAGGTCGTTACCGTGACCAGCCGGTACTGCCCTTCTCTGCCTACGGTACCGTCGCTATGGCGCGTCCAGGCGATGACCCGAATGGTGGCTCATCTCAGTTCTTCTTCTTCCTGTTTGAACCCGAATTAACCCCAGCCGGTCTCAACCTTCTAGATGGACGTTATTCTGTCTTTGGCTATCTCGTCGAGGGCAAAGAGGTACTCGAAAAGCTGAAAGAGGGCGATGTCATCCAATCCGCTAAAGTTGTGAAGGGAGCCGAGAATTTGGTCACACCCCAAGTCGCGGAAGCTTCATCTGGGCAAAAGCAAACATCTACAAAGCGGGATGAAATTGAATCCGCTAAAGTGGTTGAAGAGGCTGAGAATTTAGTCAATTCGCAAATTACTGAGGCTATAGCCAAGCCAGAAGCAGTAATCACTCCTAATTCTCAACCCACGATACTTGACACCCCAACCTCGTAGTTGCTCGATTCTCAATGCCAATTGTTGATTTAGTACTGGTGATTACGCTCGTCATTCTGGCGGGCGTATTTCTGCGTGTTGGCCCCCTAAATCGCCAGCAGCAGTTGGAAACGGCCTTCAATCGTCAGCAGTTGGATGATTCCTTCTATCAGCTCCTTGAAGAGCAAAGCAGTTGTATCTCTCTGATTCAGCTAACGGCAGCATCGAGAGTAGATGTGGAGCAAGCGCGGAAGTATCTAGAGCGTCAGGTGAAGATGTTTGGAGCAGTTCCCGAAGTAGATGCTGATGGGGACACCTTCTATCGCTTCCCGAAGATTCAGCGGCGTCCTCATGCTGATAAATCGGCATGAGTGGTGAACTGTCCTCCCTACTCGTTCGAGACATTGGGGAACAGGGACTTCTGGAACGCTTGCAGCAATTTTGCCCTAGAGATATTGTGGGCGATGATGCTGCCGTCCTTCCATTTCCAGAGTCGGGGCAATCGTTGGTCGTGACAACGGATGTTTTGGTGGATGGAGTGCATTTTAGCGATCGCACCACCTCACCAGAAGATGTTGGTTGGCGTGCGGCGGCGGCTAATTTATCAGATTTAGCGGCAATGGGAGCATCCCCGTTAGGGATTACGGTGGGTTTAAGTATTAGGAGTGAGACTTCAGTCAGTTGGGTAGAGAGAGTCTACCAAGGTCTAACTGATTGCTTGCAGCAATACAATACAGAGATTGTTGGCGGTGATGTGGTGCGATCGCCCGTTGTTAGTCTCGCAATTACCGCTTTCGGGCAAGTTTCCCCTGCCCGGATGATCCGCCGCAATGCTGCCCAAGTTGGGGATGCGATTGTGGTTACAGGCGTTCATGGTGCCTCGCGAGCCGGGTTAGAATTACTGCTCAACCCAGAGTTAGGGGAAAATTTGAGTGAAGATGAGCGATCGCGTTTCATCCAAGCTCACCAACGCCCCAAACCCAGACTTGATATCCTGCCTAATTTGGGGAAAATTTTAGATTCTCCATTACCCATTACCCTAGCTGGAATGGATAGCAGCGATGGGTTAGCCGATGCCGTTATCCAAATTTGCCGTGCTAGTGGCGTGGGTGCTGTTATTGAACGCACGAAGATTTCCTTGCCAGCGCCCTGGAGTCAGTTCTTGTCCCCAGAGCAGGCGATGAACTGGGCGTTATATGGCGGTGAAGACTTTGAACTCGTACTGTGTTTGCCTCCAGAACCTGCTGAAACCTTGGTGACACAACTAGGTGAAGGAGCCACTGTGATTGGTACGATTACCAGGGGTAATGAGGTTTGGTTAAGAGACAGCGCTGGCACTTTTACTGAGGAACGGTTGACGCTGAGTAGGGGATTTCAGCATTTTTGAGATTGGGCGATCGTTTCTCGGATTTTCTCTGTGGGTTTTGAGTATTGGACGGATGAATTTTATTCCTCAGTGCTTACAAGCCGCATGTCGTGAGCGACCGCAAGCGAAAGATGAATAGACACCGATCTTTGTGTGAATAACTGTGACAAAAATGAGGGCAACCCAGTCGGTTACCCTCAGATAGATCCAACAACAGCAAATTTAGACTTAGATTTGAGCTTGTTAGATGTCAGTGTGCTTGCGCCAAAATCGCCAATCTAAAACCTCAAATCTCTTTGCTAACTCTGCCAATTCTTCGCCATGTGCTCAGCCAAATCTACAACGCGCTGAGAGTAGCCCCACTCGTTGTCATACCAGGCAACAACTTTGACCATATCGCCACCCATGACCATGGTCAGACTGGCATCCACAATCGAAGAAGCATCATGACCCTTATAGTCTGAGGAAACCAGCGGCAGGTCACTGTATTCTAGAACGCCCTTGAGTTCGCCTTGGGCGGCACCTCTGAGAACGTCATTCACCTGCTCAGCGATGGTGCTTTTCTCGACTTGAACCACCAAATCGACCACGGACACATTCGGGGTTGGTACCCGCAAGGCAATACCATTCAACTTACCTTTCAGTTCGGGTAGAACCAAACCCACGGCTTTTGCTGCACCGGTGGTGGTTGGCACGATGTTCATCGCTGCCGCTCTTGCCCTACGAACATCCCGGTGGCTGGCATCCAGAAGACGTTGATCCCCGGTGTAGCTGTGGGTCGTCGTCATCGTCCCTTTAATGATGCCAAAGTGTTCATGAAGCACCTTGGCAAAAGGAGCTAGACAGTTGGTGGTACAGCTAGCATTGCTAACAATATTGTGCTTGCTGTGGTCATAGTCGTTATGATTAACGCCTACCACAAAGGTAGCAACATCCGGGCCTTTGCCAGGAGCTGTAATCAGCACTTTTTTGGCTCCGGCTGCGATATGCTTGGAAGCTCCGTCTTTGTCAATAAAGACACCCGTCGATTCGATGATTAAGTCAATTCCCCAATCAGCCCAGGGCAAGTTTAGCGGATTGCGATCGGATACACACTTAATGGTTTTACCGTTAACGATGATGGAGTTATCATCAGCGCTGATATCAGCATCCAATGTCCCCAGCATGGTGTCATATTTCAGCAGGTGGGCATTGGTTCTGGGGTCAGAAGTATCGTTAATGCCCACTAAGTCTATCTGACTGTTTTCTCTGGTCAGCCAGCATCGTGCGAAGTTGCGGCCGATGCGCCCAAACCCATTGATCGCTACTCTAATCACTGCGTCTTGCCCTCTGTCTTCAACTAAGTAAATACTTTTTTAATATTCCCGATCATATCGCAAAGCATGAGTATTTCTAACAGGTAATTTAGTTAAGGATGTTGAGAAGGGACAATGGAGAAGCAAAAGCGGCGGCGGACAAGAGCGTGAGAGCAGGGAAGCAGGAGAGGGAACGAATTTCTGTCCAGGATTATTGAGCAAGTTTTCCCCCTTACCCCATGTCTATTCGCTGGGCTTACCTTTCCCTGCCTCTATGTCAAACGCTTAATCCCTAATTTTCTACATAGAGGTTGTGGGTAGTAATATAAGCTCGGACCCCTTCTGGCACCCAGTCGCGAATAGAGTGGCGTTGAGAGCAGTACTGACGAATCAGGCTGGATGAGATCTTAAGGGGTGTCATTTGTAGCATCTGCCAGCGAATCGGGATATCTTGAGAGGCTAGCTGCTCAGCGACTTGTTGACACAGCCAGCTTGCTTGGAAATCGATTTCCTGGGGATGACTAGTACGGGTTGAGACTCCAGCATCAGTTGAAGTCATAGCCAGAGGGCGGGGTGCCACTAACCAATCACACGCTGGAATCAGTCGTTCACGGCAGTACCATCGTGGTAAAGTCTGGAAGGCGTCTAGACCGACAATCCAGAACCACTGGCGGTTAGGATATGTATCTTGAAGGTCAGCTAAAGTATCGCTCGCAAAATCGGGTTCAGTATGATTGGCTTGCCTCGGATCGAGGACAAACGCTGAGTTTTGTGCGATCGCGATTTCCACCATTAACCGCCGATGCTCATAGCGTCGCCCACGTTTATGGGGAGGACGGTGAACGGGTACCCAAATCACCCTTTCCAGCTCTAGCTGGCTCAATGCTGTCTCGGCAATCTTCAGGTGTCCCCAGTGAACCGGATCGAATGTGCCGCCCAAAATGGCTATTCGTTCCATACGCAATTCAGCACAGATTAGACTAACTCAAGGTTAGGATTAATCGCTGGAGGGTACTGGCGTGACGGAGCCAGTCGAGCGCGACATTTGGCAACTCGCGCCTGGGGTTTAGGAATGTCATTCCTTGATTTAAGTTTCCGGATCAGGATTTAGCCTATATGTTTAATAATAAAAACCGTCTAGGGATAGAAAAATCCAACTGACCAATAACACAATCTATCATAAGTAGACCTATAGCGAGAAACTTCAGATAAATCTCTTGTTCGCTATATCTTGAAAAATCAATTCTTGATATGATAGCGCGTGTTATTGGCACAGTAGGCTTGTGTGGTGTGGTGTGTAAGGAGTCAAGATGCCGAATAATGTTGATTTTAGCGGGAAGCCATTTCATTTCATCGGGATTGGTGGAATTGGCATGTCAGCCCTTGCCTACGTTCTAGCAAAGCGTCAACTCCCTGTATCTGGGTCAGACCTTCGTTCGACGCATATTACTCGACGTTTGCAAGCGGTCGGTGCTCATCTTTTTAGAAAGCAAGATGCGACTAACTTGGAATTTTTCCGAACAGGAAGCGAGTCCATCTATGAAGCATTCCCGACCGCGATTGGTATGAGTACGAATGCGGGAATCTCGTGTGAACCCTCAAAATCGAACTCGCTCCTACCGACGGAAAAAGTTCCCTTAGACTTGCCTCAAGTCATTTGTTCAACCGCGATTAATCCATTTAATTCTGAGTATCAGGCGGCTTTAGAACGAGGCTATCCTATTTTTCATCGCTCGGACTTACTGGCTGCTTTGATTCAAGATTACCAAAGCATTGCAGTTGCAGGAACTCATGGCAAAACAACAACGAGTAGTTTGATTGGTTATCTCCTAATGCAAGCGGGTCTTGATCCCACGATTGTCGTAGGGGGTGAGGTCGATGCATGGGAGGGTAATGCGCGCTTAGGGGAGAGTCCTTATCTTGTTGCCGAAGCGGATGAGTCGGATGGGTCTTTAGCCAAGCTTTCTCCGAAGATTGGTGTCATTACTAATATTGAGTTGGATCATCCAGACCACTATGAGTCACTCGAAGAGGTGATTAGCATCTTCGAGACGTTTGCTCAACACTGCCAAACGTTAATCGGGTGTATTGATTGTGAGACGGTGAGATCGCGTCTCAAACTTACCAAAAGTTATAGCCTGCGGAGAGATGTTGGTGCTGACTACAGCGTTGATAATGTGAGATATCAACCGTTTGGGACTACAGCCTGTGTGTGGGAAGGCGATCAGGTTTTGGGTGAGTTACATCTGAAGCTGCTGGGTAAACACAATCTCAGCAACGCCTTAGCCGCCGTAGCCGTAGGGCGATATCTGGGTTTAGAGTTTAACGTGATCGAGTCGGCGATCGCTACCTTTGAAGGAGCGAAGCGCCGCTTTGAGTTGCGGGGTAAGTGCAATGGCATCTCGTTTGTCGATGACTATGCCCATCACCCTAGTGAAATCGAGGCAACACTCGCAGCCGCCCGCTTGCGGGGAGGCGAAACTCTAGGACTACCGTCCGAGCAACAACGCATTGTGGCAATTTTTCAGCCCCACCGCTACAGCCGCACCTTGACATTCTTGTCAGAATTTGCTAAAGCATTCGACAATGCTGACATTGTGGTGATTACCGATATTTATAGTGCTGGCGAACCCAACTTAGGACAAATAACAGGCCAACGGGTTCGAGATGAGATCTGTGCTGCCTCGCAGAATTCAGCGAACGGGGCTTGTCACGAGAGTAAGAGGGTGTATTACCAACCCACTCTAGAGTCTGTCACCGAATTTCTCACACAAACCCTCCAACCTGGAGACCTTGCCCTGTTTTTGGGAGCGGGCAATCTCAATCAAATTATTCCCCAGGTGATGGAATTTTATCAAAAGGCTGACAGCGATAGCTCCAAAGAGTTGAGCCAGAAAGCCTGAGTTTGATGGAGGCACTCTCGGCATGGGGGGCTCGGACTGGGAAGCTGAACCCCAAATCCCGCTCCTAACCCCCAATCGCAAAACCCAAGCGCATAATTCACACTCAATTAAACCCAGAACCATACGGTTGGCCCCAACTCCATTGCCCAAGACCCATTGGCATTCTTTTCACGCATATTAATATGACTCTGTCCCACGATCCCCCCCGTGTTAATAGCACACTCACCCAAAAGAAAATACTTTATAACGAGTCGCTGCTTTACCTGCCCGGAACCGATTGCCCGCTCCGAGCTCAAGCCTCTTTAGCTAGCTTGACCTCATTTCGAGTCGGAGGTCCAGCCGAGTGGTACGTTGCTCCCCAACGCCTAGAAGATCTGCAAGCGAGCTTTGAGTGGGGGCACTCTCAAGGATTGCCCCTAACGCTATTGGGGGCGGGTTCCAATTTATTAATTAGCGATCGCGGCTTGCCCGGTTTAGTGATCTGTACTCGCCATTTACGCCGCACCCAGTTCGACGAGGAAACAGGGACAGTCACAGCCGGTGCTGGTGAACCCATTGCTCGTCTGGCATGGCAAGCCGCAGAACGCGGTTGGGAAGGGCTAGAGTGGGCGGTGGGCATTCCTGGTACCGTCGGTGGTGCAGTCGTCATGAATGCAGGAGCGCACAAAAACTGCACAGCAGATATATTGGTCAATGCCCAAACTCTTTCACCGACAGGAGTCATAGAGGAGCTAACCCCTCAAGACTTGGGCTTTCAGTACCGTACCTCTAGCTTACAATGCGGCGATCGCTTAGTCGTTGAGGCAACCTTTCAGTTAAAACCGGGCGCTGATCCAGTTCAAGTTCGAGCCGCAACCTCTCAACATTTAGAGCAACGACGACGCTCTCAGCCTTATCACTTACCCAGTTGTGGAAGCGTCTTTCGCAATCCCGATACTCGTCCGGCGGCTTGGTTAATTGAACAACTCGGCCTAAAAGGCTACACCATTGGTGGTGCTCAAGTCGCGGAGCGCCATGCCAACTTTATCCTCAATTGTGGCGGTGCCCAAGCCAGCGATATCTTCCAAATCATTCGTCATATTCAACAACAAGTAGAACAGCATTGGTCACTCTGGTTAGAGCCAGAGGTGAAAATATTAGGCGAGTTTCAACCCGTCTAAAGCTGTTACAGAGACACGAGTAGTACTAAGATTAAGACTACTGTAGGCAGCTTTAGCTGCTGAGTTGTCTTTCCTCCCACCCCTGGAAGGAGTGGGTTCCCAGACTTCCCGGAGATTTTTATGACAAAAGGACAAGGATTTGGCTTCGGTTTAGGCAAGATGAAAGAGCTTGCCGAGGCATTCAAAAAAGCCCAAGAGGTTCAACAAGGTGCCAAACAGCTTCAGGAAGAATTGGAGCAGATGGAGATTGAGGGTTCCTCAGACGATGGTACTGTCAAGGTTGTTCTTAGCGGTAACCAAGAGCCGATACGAGTAACCATTTCTCCCGATGCTATGGGTCAGGGCGCAGAAGCACTTTCTGAACTCGTGACAATAGCCATGAGAGATGCCTACGATAAGTCCACCGCGACGATGCGCGAACGCATGGAAGAACTCACCAGTGGGCTAAATCTTCCCGGAATGTAATTGCTTGCAAGCAGTAGGGGCTGGGAAAGTATGAAGTGTGAAGTATGAAGTGTGAAGGGTATTAGCGCCGCGCTGGAGTTCATATGAGGACATCGCCTCGTATAAAATTTCCCTTCTTCATCCTTCATCCTTCGTTATCATTCCCAATCCCCCTTTTTTTGGGGGGAGCCACTTGTAGCTTGGGTACAGTTGCGATCGCCTGATACAATTGCTCTGCTAGCAGGGCGTTCCCTTCCTCGGTCAAGTGAATGGCGTCATAAAACGCTCGACTGGGAAAGTTTTCGTAAAGATTGTAAAAGTATAGAGTTTTCACATTTTTGGGAAACGCCTCCTGTAGTTTTTGTGTGACTTTCTCCAACTGGGCGTACCCTGTTTGTACCCGTTGTTTGTAAATAGCTCCCAATTCCTTTAAAAGCTTTTGCTCATCGCGCGAAAGCTGACGCGTACCGCGACCTGTAATTTCTGGCTGAACAGCAATCAATAAAGGAATGTTTGCCCCTGTCGTCAGCTTGACCATTTGCTTGTGGAAGTTGTGGTATCGTGCCACACGACGCTGTAGTTCAGTCGGGTCAGGAGCAAGATGTTGTTCTAAGGGCGCGGTCTTTTCCGTGACCACCAAACTGAGCTGACTGACTGATGGCTGCGGACGCAATAGCCAGTACTGTATAGCTTTCACTAAATAAGTATCGGTAATCCAATCGGTCAATTTCCCAGTGAGGTAAGCCCATAAGTGTCTTGGTGCGTTGTTCAAGAAGCCGTCGATTTCGGGAATATCCGTTTGAGCTTTATGACTGGGCAGCATCAGGTCGGTATATCCATCCAAAACAATCACAGCATCTGGAGTGTAGGGCAAAATTTGCAGGGCTAGCTGAGCCAGTTGATTTCCAGAGGCATAGCCTGGTACAGCCGCATTAATTACTCGATACTGACCCTCTCGAAGTTTCGGTGGCAAAGTCAGTGCTTTTTCTAGTTCCGGTTTATAGACTGGCAACGGTATCGGTCGGTACTTTTGGGGAGAACTCCTCTGCTGCGCCACCCGTTCGTTCAGACGGACTTCCAGCTTCTTTGCTATGGTCGCGGTTGCTTGGTTACTGGCACTCCATTGACCGAAAGCGGTAGAGCCACCTAAAAGAAAAATTCTGATTTCTTCTTTGGCTTTTTCTAAGGGAACTGGGTTGTCGTCGCGGAAACCCTGCTCATTAATCTGCCAGAAACTATTCTTTTGGTTGCCGACTAATTTGTAGCCTCCAGCTAGACTGGGTTGGGCGGCAAGGCGTCCACGGTCGGGTAAACCGTCGTAGGGCTTTTTTTCTTGACTCAGGAACTGGAGACAGTAAGCGGTGACATTAGCTGGTTGACCTTCATAAGCTGCTAATTCAGCGCTTTTACCCGTAACACCAACGAAAAGCCGTACCGACAATTCCAGGAGAATCAAAGCTAGAGGGATAGCTACGAGGATGAGTGGGAGTGGCAATGAACGACGGGGCTTTCGATAAGAGCGGCGACGCGACTTGAACATTCAATACTTTCCTTAAATTACCCTGGAATCAGGCAGCATCCTTTGACATTTAGGGTAACCAATGGACTTTTGCCGGAAGGACAGTGCCAATGGTTGAGCTTGAGTTGAGCTATCCGGTTTCAAGAGGAGTAACGGCAGCATGGGGCAGTTTCGTTGCTAAACTTAACACTGGTACAGCGAGAAGCCTGCACGGAGTAGGACAGGAAGCGATAACTGTTCCCGACACAAACGTGCAAGATTCTCATTGTCTAACAATTGGTCGTTGTTCTGACGGCACAAGAAGCTAAGTATTATACCTATGTCCTGCAAACTCCTTTTTGTCTGCCTTGGTAATATCTGCCGTTCTCCATCCGCCGAGAACATTATGAATCACCTGATTGAACAAACAGGTCTCACTGACAGCATTATCTGTGATTCGGCTGGAACTGGCGGTTATCATATTGGTTCTCCCCCAGATCGACGCATGACAACAGCCGCTCTGCGTCGGGGGATAAAGCTCAAGGGACAAGCACGGCAGTTTCAAAAATCGGATTTTGAAACCTTCGACCTAATTTTAGCCATGGATCGGGAGAATTATCGAGATATTCTCTCCCTCGATCCAGTCGGAAAGTATCGGGATAAAGTACGACTGATGTGTGATTTTGCCAGCCATCACGGTGAGCGAGAAGTCCCTGATCCCTATTACGGTGGACCGGAGGGATTTGACAAAGTGATCGATTTGCTCCTAGATGCTTGTGAAGGTCTACTACAAGATATTGTTAAAACCTACAAGCTGACCCAATAAAGTATGTTAACGAAGCGGCACATAGTGCAGGGTAAAGTATACATGCCTCTAAGCTCGACGCTGAGAATTAACGGTTGAACAAGAAGCACCAGCGTCCCGCTGAATCAGAAGAGTTTCAGGTGAAACGGCAAGAGATTTGCCATTAGCCTGTACCTCTGTCCAACAATCACGCTCTGTTGAGCCACAGTCATCCATTAAATAGTATTTAGATGAACGCCTATTTTGGGGTGGAGGGATTTCCATCACTTTGGCATTGAGTGAGATTTGGTATCGTTCACACATCTGGAGACAGGCGATCGCGTGATCGAGCTGACTTTTCAATAGCAGCGTCTCCTCTCTCACTCGCTGAGTTGTGCTGGGATTCCTCATTTGCTCAACCAGTTCGTGTCTCCATTTGGTTAACTTCTCTAGGACTTGTGTAAATTTCACCTCTCTCCCTGCTTGAATCGACATACTGCTAAACCATGTACTTCTTAATTCAATTAACGATATAGGCAAAATTCAAATTTGGGCGAAACAAAAAAGACTGGAGTCAATTGCGACTCCAGTCTTTTTGCTGTAACAGGGAAATCAAAATGTTATACCAAGTTGCATTCAAACATATAACTCTCTCTTTCTCTTACCTCAGCGTCCTGGAGTGCCCTTTGTGGGACGCTGCGGCAAGCCGCTACGCGTCTACGTTAAATTCTACGTTAGACAGCAACTCGGTATTAGACACATCCTTGACATAGCTGATGTTAGTGTAAGCTTTTTGAAAACCCACGGATTCGTAAAGCCGAAGCGCACCAGTGGGGTTCTCGACATCAACACCAAGCTTGGCTATTTCTACACCAGCCGTTTGTAAACGCTGCATTCCAGCCAGCAACATTGCCCGTCCCAGTCCTCGATGACGAAAGCCTCGCCGTGTCCCCAGACAGATAATCCAACCTTCATGGCGTCCGTTCCGTTTGTTGTCTTCTGGATTGATATGACAGTGGCAGAAGGCTGCAAAGGTATCATCGGTTGCCGTCGCAATCAAGTCTAATTCGGGTTTGTAGTATGGGTTTTTCCATTCATGGCGCATTCGCTCGACAGTTAATTCATGATGATTCCAGTGGTCGATAAACGCCTGGTTGTACATCTCTACCCAAGCCTGAATATCCTGTTCTCCTTGCATCTCCCGCACTACAAAACCTTCTGGCAGTTGAGGTTCTGAGATAGGTAGTGAGAGCGATCGCTCCATTGTGAAGAAGTAGCGATCGGCTCTGAAACCGGAGCTTTCTAGTAGGGCAACGTGCTCAGATTGATCGGCGCGAGAGCGAGAGCGTAGCTTCATCAGCACACCACGCTCTTGCTGTATCTCGCGCATCCGTCCCTCGCCCCACGCAATGATCTGTTTCTCTAGATCCTTGCCCCGTGCCGTGGGGTGGACGCGAAACCCCAGAAAGCCATCAATGACTGTGTCTGCTGGAGGAATCCACAACCGACCTATTCCAATTATCTGATTTTCTGCATCTTTCCAAAGATAGATGTTACGGGCTTTGTCTACGGATGGGTCATCAAACGATTGTCGTAGTTCGGAGACAGATGTACCTGAATCCGTGCGATCTACTGCTTCACAAGCGTTTATGAGATGTGCGATCGCTTCTAAATCGGCTTCCCCGGCATAAGGGCGGATGGTTAGCGTAGTCATAAAATTTCGTAGGATGCGGCAGTTGCAGCAATTTAAGCTTTAGTTAACTACACTCATGCTACAAGTGATTACGGAAATCACACTTCATCCTGTTGGCTGACCCAATTGGGTGATCAGCTTTCGCTCTAATCTTTTATATAAGGTTGACAGATTGTCCATGCTTGGGTAATCCCATCCTTCGCATTCTTCAGGTCATCAGCGCATCGCTTCAATGAGGCTGCAAGCTTGACTCTGCCACGTTCGTTATCCTTTTTTGCATCCTGCTCAATCTTGACAGCAAGTAAGCCGAGAAATTCTGCAAGGACATCGTACTGAAGATTCCCTAGGTCTTCTGCCAATTCGGTGAGTGAACCGTTGAAGCGATCGACTTGCTTTGGGTGAATCATAGCTGGGCTGGAAGTTCAGAAAATAGTAGAGATTATACTTGGAGACACTACAGCGTTTTTCAGGTTGACGCATCCAAGTGGCGATCGCCAAGATAATTCTGCTTTTGCTATTGAATGTACATTCAGCAGCAGTAATGACGCTTGAACACAACACGAATGGCTTTGAGTGTTGGCTACAACAATTGTTAGATCGCGTGCCAATGGATAATCAATCAATCAAGGTATCACTTCTTCCTGTAACGAAGCCCGACTACACCAGAAGAGAAAGTGTTTGTCTCAATCAAATCGAGATTTTGTTCTGGTACTGATTGATACAGAGAGATACCTGCTCCTAAGATAATGGGAATGACTCCAATAATGTACTCGCTCACTAATCCCTTCTCCATGAATGAGGCTGCAACCTTTCCACCTCCGACCAACCAAACTCGTTTATAACCCTTCTTCTTGACATCCTCTACAACTTCTTCAACACCACCTTTCACAAAACGTACATCAGTGCGTGTCGTCGATAAATTTCGAGTGGTTAAAACATACGAAAATTTGCCTGGATAAGGCCAATCGCCAAAACTTAAAACCTGTTCATAGGTGGTAGCACCCATGACCAATGCTTCAATTGAATTGTAAAATTTAGTGTAGCCGTAATCTTCGCCACCCTCTTCAGGGACTGGTAACCAATCAATACTCCCATCTAATCTTGCAATGTATCCATCAAGGCTGGTTGCTATCTGAAGAATATAGTCTGTCACAATCATTTCTCGCTACGCGAACGGTTAGCCCACTCTCACTATTGTGAATCTTTGACATTTATTGCTGTTAAGGTGTGTCGTGTCAATCTAATTTTCTGGGATTGTTGATCGGTGGGCACCTCAACAAAGATTTGATTTTCATCTAACTTTTCATTACGAAAAAATTGATTGGGTTCTTTGTTTTCGTTCATTGTTCACAACTGATAAGGTTCGAGCTTCGCGTAAAATTTGAAAGCCACCACACGATACCAAAACAGCAATCATGAATCCAATCACAAAATCAGGATACCGAGAACCTGTCAACGCGACAATACCGCCAGAAACAATAACGCTTAAATTCGCAATCACGTCATTTTTGGAAAAGATCCACAAGGCTCTCATATTAACATCTCTTTGTCGATGCTTGGAGATCAGAAGCAAGCAGGTAACGTTAGCAATGAGTGCAAGAAGACCAATTCCTATGATTAAGCCACTGATGGGTTCACTACCCCAAATAAATCGACGCATTACATCCGCTAGTGCCGTCAACGCTAGCGCTATTTGCGTAATGCCACTGATGAAAGCCGCTTTAGTTTTAAGTGAAACACTGCGACCGATCGCGTACAAACTGATAGCGTAAACAGAAGCATCGGCAAACATATCGAGGGAATCAGCAATGAGTCCTATAGATTGTGCCAAGAACCCGAAGCCAAACTCGATAAAAAACATCAATCTGTTGATAGTAAGAACGGTGAGAAGGGTTTTCCGCTCCTGCTTGTTTCGCGCTTCCATCTTGCAACCGCAATCTGACATAAGATTTATGCCCCTCTGTATTTCTGCTAATGCCAACTTCAGCAGTTTAATACGATTATCAACATTTTGCTGATCACTACGTTTCTATTATTGTTTGTGCCAAATAACTCTTAACTTACCGCCTCCATTAGTAGCTTAAGTCGGTTAACTATTGATTGACTCCTCCGAGCGCGAGCGCTCAAAATAAATAAGTGGATGCCCATTAACGACTGCGTCACCGATTCGCCTCATGCGTAGCTTCTCAAGTACTCGCACAGATGCAACATTCGGTTCGTCTACATCCGCCCTCACCTTGGACAGAGCAAGATTTTCCAGTGCATAATTCAACACGGCACTGGTGGCTTCCGTGGCGTAACCACATCCCCAGCGATTAGGATGAATTCCGTAAATTAAACTGGGAGTCCCTTCTTGTGAAGGCAAGAAGCCAGCAAAACCGACGAGACTGTCATTGCCGCGCTCAAAAACTAGCCAGATTCCATACCCATGCTGTTCAAAGTTTGCAAGGCTGTCCTCAACGAAGGATTGTGCCTCGTCCAACGAAATTACTCGGTTGTCGAAGAGGAAATAGCGAATGCAGTCATTTATCCAGAGTATGTGGACAATTTGAACATCCTCTATCTGGCAAGAACGAAGCTGTAATCGTATTGTTTCGAGTACACAACTCATCAGTTCACAGTATTGCAAGGCTCAAGTTGATTGGCAGTTAAGTGCAAGGGGTTGTTAATCGGTTGTGATACCATTTCTCAGTAACAATACACTTAATTGATTACCCCCTGTAGTCCTCCTTAATAAGGGGGACGGCGATAGCCGGGGGTTCATAAAGTGCAACTTCATAGAGAATTGGTATGAGCTTCAACGGTTCACTTCTTTACCCAATAATGAAGCAATAAAACTACCGTCAGCAAGCTTGCGAGAGCGTTGCGCTGCTGCTTTCAGCAGATCGCACTCTACTGAAAGTCAGATGCACAGAGTCGCCCTTCAATTGGCTCATATTCATCTTCTAGCAGCCAATTCTGCGCTTCTTGGTAGGTTGAACTGCTAAATATCACCTTGTAACCTTCGGCAGGATCGTACACGCAACAGTGTCCTGCTTGGTTGCTCAGGAGTAGTAATACATATGGAGGTGACAACATTGGATCGATCCAGACTTCTGTAAAGTGCCAATTATCCCTCACTGGGTCGAGTGCGGGGGATGACGTGATATCGGTTTTCTGTATCAATTTTCACCTCTCCATAGAATAGTGGAGTTCGGGAACCATCATCAGGATTGATTCTGTAACCAATGGGTTCAGTAAAAAATAACCCGTAACGCTCATATCCTCTGATGATGCCTGTATATTCTCCTGTTTCTATAATGGCTTGGGCAATTCTATCCATTGTGGCATCATCGTTAAAAACGTGAGCTGATCGTCCTCGTCTCAATAACCTTTGCACTGGAGTTGTATCGGGTAGATGTTTGGCGATATGCCGGAGGTCGAGGATAATGTCACGGTCAATGCCGCTCATGGAATTTGATTGTCAAATCTCATGAGTATATCAAGCTTTGCGATCGCTCCCCTTGGAACGCTAACGGCTAAACTCTTGGGTGACAGATAACCCTGAAACCAAACCAACGCTTGAAGTCACATGGAAGGTAGGCGCGATCGCTGTTATTGGCATAGATGATGAGCAAAAGTAGATGTTGGATTTCCTTGTGTCAACTCAACCTACCGTGATGGATGATCGCGCTGTTAGTCTAGGTCTTCTTCAGTAAGCTCAGCATCCTTGAGAAGTCTTCTTAAAGTTCCAGTAGGCAGATCCCGATTACCATGAACAGGAATGGAGAGAATCGCCCTAATATCTTCATGAGCGTAGATATGATGGCTACCAGTGACTCGTTTTAGTTCCCAACCATATCGCTCAACAATCTTACAAAGAGCTTTACCGGAAACAGATTTCATACAGATAGCTCAATCAATTGTTTCTCAGGTTCAAGCTCTTCCTGTTGACTAGCAACTTCCAGCCAACCCTGAATAGCATCTTCTAGCATCTCCAACAGTTGCTCGTAGCTTTCTCCCCAAGTGTGACAGCCTGGTAGAGCAGGTACAGAACCACACCATACCCCATCTTCCTGCCAGATGACTGCCTTAATTTTCATAATCAAGCTCTCAGAGTACTGTGCCTAGATTTTAGCGTAGCTGTGCGATCAGCTTTGCTGGTGCCCCTTGGGCAATCGCCCATCACAATCTCAACCTAACTGCGATAGCGAAGCGCTGCTGCGAAGCGCAGATCGCATACTTGGAACGCTAAGGGCTAAACTCATCAGTAACAGATAACTCGAAACGAAGCCCAACGCTTAAAGTGAGATGGAAGGTAAGCGCGATCGCTCCAACTGATACATTACTGTAGTAGATAATAGTTAAAGCTACTGTTCGATGGCTGTGATATGTTGCTTCAACCACTCGACAAACGACTCACGCCCTGAATTACCAGATGCTAACGCGAGGATAACCTGTTCTTGCTCATCGACAGAAGCGCTAATCTCCATTCCATTCAAGACCAGGAACGTTTCCATTGCCGCATGACCTGTGCGCTTATTGCCATCCACAAACGGATGATTCATCACTATCGAGAAACCTACAGCAGCAGCCATATCAACAAGCGTTGGATACAAATCTTCTCCGCCAAATGTCATGCGAGGTTGAGCTAGAGCAGATTCCAATGCACCCAAGTCACGCACACCCAAAGCACCTCCTGACTGCTCGATAATCTGACGGTGCAGATTAAGCACTTCGACTAGCGTCAGGTAACGTATCATGCCAAGCGTCGATATAACTCAGCATTTTTCTTCAACACATAGTTTGACGCTTGGACAAATTCGCTCTTTGGATAACTGAGCCAATCCTCAATGCTTGCACGTAGCAAGTCTTCAAGAGAGATTCCGTTTTCCTGTGCTAATTGTTGCAACTTCTGTAATTGAGCGTCTGGAATGTTAATGGTGATGGAAGCCACAGCTAATCCTCTTTGGGAGTCCACAAAGTCTAGCACTTGTATCTATCTACTAACACAGCTCTTTTTTGTGAGTATAAATTCTTATATAACATCTTCAAGCATAGCGATCGCATCCTTGGAACGCTAACAGCTAAACTCATCGGTGACATATAACTCGAAACGAAACCCAACGCTTGAAGTGAGATGGAAGGTAAACGCGATCGCAAAGATCTATCGATATAGATAATGTTATCCGCTTGCACAGCTATGGCTGTGCAAAACTCTATTTATCATCTCTCTTGAGATAATTCAGGATATCGGCAAATACATAAAGCACATCGATAACATTTTGTTTAATAGTTGCCGATGGTACATATTCTCCGATCCCTAAAGCAGGTGCATCCTGAAATTTTGTAATGCTTCCACCTATGCTACTTGGTAAGAAGTTATGTGTAATATCGTTTCTCAGTTCATTCGCTTGCTTGAAAGCAGACTTGTCTTTCAATCGCTTTAGCTCGTTATGAATATCCGGACGCATCTTTTCTAGTTTTTTCATAACCTTACCTAAATCTGGTTTCTTTATCCCTAGGTTATGCCTGATATTGAGAATCTGCCCTATAGTATCCAGTGCCGAAAACAGTTTGTAATAGAACGTGTCCACATAGTAATCAAACCAACTCTTTATTTGAAAGTGATATTGGGTGAAATGTGGAAAATATTGAACGGACTCACCATTCCGTCCTGGCGAAATAAACCATTCCTTGTCTGGAATACCTTTTTCAAAGTAGAAGCACAACATTACATAACTCATGTGAACGTCATACAATCGATTTTTTAGATGTTTTGTCCATTCCTCCAGTTCTGTCTTCGTAAATAGTAGGTTGAAATCGTTACTTGCAGCTCCGTATTGACCGAAACTATCGTTTGGAATATTGAGTTCCTTAAACGGAAAAGTGCGAGATATACGCTGCCAATCATCCTCAGATGGAAACTCGAAAATCATAGAACACTTCTCGTAGCAAGGCTACGTCCAATATTTTTTATCCATAAAAACCAATATTGTAACTATGTCCAGCTAGCTGAACTCATAAATTTACCTTCAGCTTATCAAGGCACTGCTGACCAATTGTGCGAATTGTTTCAAACATAAACATTTCAGCAGTGCAGTAATCGCTCAGAAGCATTTTGACGTTTGCACGTCCATGTGCAATCGCGTTACGTTTCTCATAAAGTTCATTTCTATACTTGTTGACAGCGGATTTCTTTAATCCATTAAATTCTTCTGGTGTAGTTTCAATCTCATAAACTCCCTTGAAAATTTTCTTTCGCTCTACATTATTCTCAGCGGATTTCTTAATCCACGTCCAAATCGTTGGTCTTGAGTAAGCACCAGATTCGTCAGGTTCTTCTGTTAAAACTTCAGGAGTTACCGCAACCACATCACACTCATCGACTAGCTCATCTTTTCCAGCAGGTCTGTAGTACAGAAGGGATTTGAGAACATCTAACTCAAACTGCTCGGATGCTCCCAATAATCGAACAAAAGCGGAAGTAATGACAAAGTTGGGTAAACTGTGCCAGCTTACGCCACTGCGATGAACTCCAAAATCGAAACCGCCATGTTGTATGTGGCGCATCTCGTTGCTAACAGCTCGTGCATATGGATAACGTTCCTCAAGAAATTTCTCCATTGATATAAGGAGATTGACTTCTTCCTCTCCAGTTTCTTGGTCTGTCTCAAAATCCCTATAAGTTATGATTACAGGTGTGACACCTTGATCCCTGATCCATTGAGCAAATTCTTCAAGATCTAATTTTTTGTTTTTTTGGATAGCCCCGTGTTCAATTGTGAAAGCAACAGATTCACGAAGTGCTTCTATTTGCCGAAGTGCAGCCCAAATGGCAACTCCCATAATTTCCTTCTATGACTGCGGAACTGACTATTTATTCAAATGTGCAGAGCGATATAACACGCTTATCTGTAATGTTATCGTGTACTTCTGAAGCCTAAATGTCTTTACTACCCTACTCCGACCACTGAAGCGGTACTGCCAAAGACTATAGCTACCCTTTATCGGTACTCGGAAAGGGGATAAGCTGGTTTCATCTAAACATGACTCCTCGAAATGACTGATAAAGAAGAGACGGCTGTGATTAAAGTCACAGTTCCTAAACGTTTGCAGGAAAAATTGAAAAATATCTCCCAACAGACTGGAATCCCCATGTCCACTCTGCTAGTTATGGCAGCCGTAAAGGAATACAATCTCGTAGACGAACAACAAAGCAAGTAACCATCAGTATACAGTAAGTACCCTTTGAGGGTACGCCATGGTATTCTTCAGGAAATAAACAACCCTGGAGGTTTACTCATGACTCAAGATGACCTGATGGAACTGATTGATGAACTTGGTCTAGTATCAGTCGTTAGCTTGCTGGCTACTTGCTGCCGGGATAAAGCTGAACTTTATCTGAGGCAGAGAGGGCGAGGCTCAAATCAATACGCTGCTTGGAATAGCAATGCTTTCTTGCTCAGACAAATGATGACCAAACTCCAGCCCACGGGCAATTATGACCCTGACGCCAACCCCACAAGTGACTGACAACGAATGGGTAAATTAGTGGGGATGGTGGGACTCGAACCCACACCCAATCGGTTAAAAGCCGATTGCTCTGCCATCGAGCTACATCCCCATTCACGTGAACTCCTCAACCTGGATTTGATGCAGGAACCCTGCGGTTGACAGGAGAGAACTCTGGTGTTGAGCGATCGAGGAATGACCCCTTACCCAGGAGTTGAACCTGGCTACTTGTCCTTCGGAGGGACAAGTCTGCATCCCGCAGGTAAGGGAAATCCACCAGGGAGGTACTGCCCCTCCTACCTCTGCGTTATCAGCACAGTGCCTCGCTTCTCGGCTTCTGGTGGATAAGGAAGATGGAGGAATCGAACCCCTACGACATCTCTGCCGTACCCTGCGGTTCAAGCGCAGTTGCCGTCCATTCAGCGGCATCTTCCAAGTTGAATAACGGAAGCTGGAGGAGTCGAACCCCTACAGTTGTTCACTGCACTCCTGCTTTCGAGACAGGTTGCCGTCCTCTCGGCAGCAGCTTCCATTCAAGGGTGCCTGACGGGGCTTGAACCCGTTAATGACCAGGGTCACGGCCTGGTGTCTCGACCGCTTCGACTTCAGACACCGTAAGTAGATACTGGTGGGAATAGAACCCACATCTCGCTAATTGCGAATTAGCTGCTTTCCCAGTTAAGCTACAGACCCGTATTCTTGGAATTTAGCTTTGCCCAGTAACCTCTGGGAGGTTTCTCAATGCCATAAGCCTTACACCATTTTTCGACTGCCTTATCACTGACCCCAAAATTCCTTGCTATATGAGTAGTTGGTTTAGTCCAAATCATTTTTTCTAACTCCTCTTTAGGCGGTCTTACAATTCGTCTGGATGCTAAGTTGAAACATTGCATAGAACAGTAACTATGTTGATTTGATGTAGTAAGAGCTTTAGCACAATAAGAGCAATTTATTGATTGATTTTTAGAATAAAATTTAATAGAAGTATTAACCGATATATGATTTATTTCTGTTGACAAAATTAGTTGACTATTTTGAATTAATAAAGGTGGACTGCAATATCCATCCCTTCTCTTATTCCCCCAAGTCTGTGTTTGCTGATGACAATTAGGACAAAGAAAACGTAAGTTTTCCAAACGGTGGTCATCAGGGATACCATTGATGTGATCTAAATGCAAGGTCAAGGCTTTCCCCCTCCACTCTGACAATCCACACTCTTGACAAACATAATTCCATCCCAGGCTCCTGAGTCTTGGAGCTAGTCTGCTACCCCCTCCTAAGTATTTAGAATTTTGAACAAATATTTCATCATTTGAATATGAGAGCTTCGTTCTCATTCTACGAATTGGTTCGCTTGTATCTGCCGTTTGACCTCTAGCCCAAGCTTGTCCAGTGAAGTGACTGCAATCAATTCCAAATTGCTTAATTTTACTTTTAATTGTTTTCCTGTTTCCTCCTCTATCAGGAATGCCTAGTCTTCTAGCAACTTCACTAATACTTCGCGATTCTTTAACAACACTTTCTAAAATCTCTTTGCTGTACTTACGCTGCTTCTTAGTCATTGGCTTAAGTGGTCAAGGTCAAAGAATATTGTAAGATACCTTGACCACTTTTACTTCAGACACAGTGGATCTGGTGGGGGTCGAACCCACAACTTCTTCTTTGCAAGAGAAGCGTTCTCCCATTGGAACTACAGACCCATGTTTTCTGGATACTGGTCAGACTTGAACTGACATCTTTCGCTCTGCCAGAGCGATGCTTTACCAATTAAGCTACAGACCCATACAATCGCGATCGCAACATTCCGTTCAATTAATTTCAGAAAAAAAAACCTCCTTTTATCTTGTTTGCAACAGGAGTGGTAGGACTTGAACCTACAGCAGCCAATTTAGAAGATTGGTACTCTATCCAGTTGAGTTACACTCCCATAATTGGTAGTCCTGACAGGATTTGAACCTGTGACATCCTCTTTGTAAGAGAGGCGCTCTCCCGACTGAGCTACAGGACTACGAAAGCGGATGATGGGACTCGAACCCATGCGCTGAGACTGGCAGACTCAGATGCTAACCACTACATCACACCCGCATTTTGAAAGAGCGGACAACGAGATTTGAACTCGTACCTAAAGCTTGGAAGGCTCAGATGCTACCGTTACACCATATCCGCTTGATTAAAAGAAGTGGGATGCTGACCACTCAGCCAGGTGGAAACCTCAAGGTTTTATGGAACCTACAACCAGAACCCCTGGATTTTATCGAGCTTTAACCTTTATGGTTTGAATGTTGACTGTCTAATCTTTAACGATTGAACTTTGAGCGTTAAGCGTTGAGCTTTAAGCTTTAACATTCATGGTTGATGGAGTTGGACTCGAACCAACAACTTCATGATTGGAAGTCATGCGCTCTACCCATTGAGCTATCCACCAAAACCATAAATTTAGAGATTTTCGAGTGACCAGCAAGCCCATTTTAGTCGGGAATTTCAATCATTGTCCGCGCATTGCTGATAGACAGAACGCGATCGCAAGTTGACTCGAACTGTTCGACGAACGTCACTCGTCTGGCAATTTCTTCTGCCAAAGTAGTTGGATCGAGCAGTTCAACCCCCTCGCGTGCCAGGAAGCTATCCGCTAATGACTGGTACTTTTCCGAAGAAGCATTCTTACCTAACACTTCTATCGCCAGTTTATCCAGTCGCTCTTTCACCCGCGCTTGGGCAACTTTGTACTCCTGGCAGGTGCGAGAGTAAGCTAAGGTAATCGTGGCAAGCACTTCTTTGTAGTAGGAGATGAAGCTTTTCATTTCAATGGCTTCTGCGATTGTCATCTCTTGCCCTGCAACAAAAACCATCGTCGAAGCGTTAGAAAGAACGATCGCTCTTTTGATAACTCGTCTGCGATCGATCAGAGCGTCCACCCTTTGCAGAGATGCTCTCGCTTGCGCTGCATGATCGTCTCTGGACTTAAAGCCTGTTGGCACTTTGCCGACTTCAACAACAGCAATCAATGTGTTATTGTCCAAAGCTACTCTTGCTGAATTAATACGCTTTTCCAACAGCGTCAACTCTGCTAGAGCATCCGTAACCGTCATGGTTGTCATATTTCCCTCCTCTCCACTACAAAAAAAGACCTCTAGCCTAGCCACAAGCAGGTGGCGAGATTTGAACTCGCAAGAAGGCTTTACAAGAGCCTCATGTTGCCAGTTACATCACACCTGCATTATCTGGAGCAGACGGCGGGGATTGTTCGCGAAGCGTTCCCGTTCGGCGTTAGCCGTTGCCGAAGGCTAGGGTACACACATCGAGGACTTACCATGCCCTTGTGTTACCACTTATACCAAGTTGCGTTCATACGTAGCACTTTCTCTCCCCCTTGTCTCCCTTGTCTCCCTTGTCTCCCTTGTCTTCAACAGTCCCCCTATCTACTATCTTTGACTGCAACTTGGTATTACACCACATCTGCTCGAAGCAGGCGGCGAGAGTCGAACTCGCATCAGAAGATTACGAAACTCCTATGCTTGCCATTGCACCACGCCTGCAATTTGGTGGCGGGGGCAGGTCGAACCTGCTGATTTCAGCTTATGAGACTGCCGATCCTTAACCGTTGCTCTATCCCCGCATCGCACCAATACCCCTGACTGGGCTTGAACCAGTAACCTCCGCATTCTAAGTGCGGCACCTCTTCCGATTGGGCTACAGGGGCATATCGGGATGACAGGATTTGAACCTGCGACCATCAGCTCCCAAAGCTGCTGCGCTACCAAGCTGCGCCACATCCCGTAGATACTCCTGGCTGGGTTTGAACCAGCAACGCGCAAGGTTTAAGCTTGCTGCCTCTTCCGATTGGGCTACAGGAGTATTATTTAGCTGCTCTATCAAAGTCAGAGAGCACAACTGGGGAGGCAGGAATCGAACCTACGAAATCCTGATCCAAAATCAGGTGGCTTTGCCAACGTCGCCTACTCCCCAATTCGTGGATGCCGGGACAGGGCTTGAACCTGTATCTCAGATTTCAGAGAACTGCGACTTGCCTATTCGTCCACCCGGCAATGAAATAAATGGCTGCCCCAGTAGGACTCGAACCTACAACCCCCGCGTTAACAGCGCGTGGCTCTACCATTGAGCTATGAGGCAACGACAGCCCCCCAGGTCAGTATCGAACTGACGACCTCCTGTGCTTCAAACAGGCGCTACTACCAACTGAGCTACCGGGGAAAGTTTCAACGGAGAGGACAGGATTTGAACCTGCGTTAGGTAAAACCTAATCAGACTTTCCAAGTCTGCGCCTTAAGCCACTCGACCACCTCTCCAAGTTGACGAGAGCGGAAGGAATCGAACCTTCACCTCTTCAGTTTCGTAGACTAATGTTTTATCCAGTTAAACTACGCTCTCATTGGCGCGGGGACTGAGATTTGAACTCAGATCTTCGATTTTGGAGATCGAGATGTTGCCAATTACACCATCCCCACATACGATTTGAACTTTGAAACCCAAATCTGAAATCCAAAATTCAATGGGTCGAGCAGGACTTGCACCTGCAACGCACGAAAGCGGCTGTTTTACAGACAGTTGCCCACGCTAATAGGCGAGCCGACCCAGGTAAAAAGGCGGAGAGGACAGGATTTGAACCTGCAATGGGTTGCCCCATGCTTTCTTAGCAGGAAAGTGCTTTAACCAATTCAGCCACCTCTCCAAATAGCCCCAGGGGGATTTGTTCGCGTCAGTGTTCCCGAAGGGTACACCTCGTTTCTGCCTTGAGGGGGCAGTGTCCTAACCACTAGACGATGAGGCTATGTTTTTCAGTAGGAGTAGCAGGACTTGAACCTGCGACTAGTCCCTTATGAGAGGACTGCTCTACCTCTGAGCTATACTCCCAAGCCATTAAATCGAACAACGGCCCCAGGGGGAATTGAACCCCCATCTCCGCCGTGACAGAGCGACGTCCTAACCACTAGACGATGGAGCCTCGCGAACTGATGTGGGAGTAGCAGGGGTCGAACCTGCTACATTCGCCTTAAGAGGGCGCTGCTCTGCCAGTTGAGCTATACTCCCATGCACCAGATGATTAGCAGATTGAGAGGTCGAGGTGGGATTTGAACCCACGAATAACGGGTTTGCAATCCGCTCCCTTGAACCACTTGGGTACTCGACCTCGTTCATCAATCTGATAGCCCCAACGGGACTCGAACCCGTATTGCCTGCTTGAAAGACAGGTGAATTAGCCCTTATTCGATGGGGCCATTCGGTGGGAGAAGGAAGTTTTAACTCACATCTTGCACCACCCCCCTAGCCTCCTCACTAAAGCTCCGGCTTGAGTTCGGGGGAACTTTAGCTCCCTCCCCTTGATAAGGGGAGGGTTGGGGTGGGGTAAAAAGCCTGGTGCAAGATCTGAATTTAAACTTCCATAATTGCCGTTGAGCGAGACTGACCAGATTTGAACTGGCGACCCTTCCCTCGACAGGGGAACGCTCTAACCACTGAGCTACAGTCCCAGGACTCAATCAGCAATTCCCACTATTTATAGGTCTTGATTTTTGGGAGCGTAGCCGGTTATTACCTGACCTCTTTTTGTAAGAGGAAATCAACGGGTTTTCAGAACAGATTGAAGAACATCTTGTACTAATTACCAGTTGAGCTACGCTTCCGTTCAAGACATCTGTGCTTATGGCTGTCAGCACAGATTGATGAATTAAATGGGTGCTTTCTTATTCAGTTTTCAAGGTTCAGTGAAAGAACTTAGATTATTTAGAGAAAGAACCGACGTTCTAGTTGATATATCTGTCTGATATTGTGATAGCGAACGTTGGTTTGTATTTGATTGATGTGTTCGGATGACCGTTGTTCTCGCACTCTTTCAGGTTTTTGGAAAGGAGGCTGATTCGGTCTTTTGTTTGAATCCCGATTTGGTCTACGTTGACCGGGGAATCGAATCAGTAGTAACAACATAGTGCTTTGGAGTTGGAGTTTTTAGCTCCGTTCTTTGCTTCACTACATAAATACTACATAAATACTACATAAAGTGTCAAGGGTTTGGGGAAAGTTTTTTTTGAGGTTGTCAATGCCTTGCAGTTACTAGGCTTGAGCGAGAGAAGCTAAGGAAGTGTCGATAATATATAGTGCAAATTTTTTGCCCTTAGTCTTCTGTAAGAGTGCCTCTCATACAGCCGAAGGAAAGAGGAGGTAGCATCGCCGTGCTACCTCACACAATTCAATTGGTGGCTGATACCAAGTTGCAGTCAAAGATAGTAGATAGGGGGACTGTTGAAGACAAGGGAGACAAGGGAGACAAGGGGGAGAGAAAGTGCTACGTATGAACGCAACTTGGTATGATTAGGGTTGCTGCGCGAGTTATGGCAGACAACTAGTCCGGATTTGAGACTCTTCCCACAGCTTGATCAGGAAAAATTCAACCGCGTAATTCAGGGATGTTACAAAGACCCCTTCAGCACCATCAATGTCTGATGTCATCCAAGTTCCTTTGAGGCTGACTTCGACGTATTCGGCATCGCAGATTGAAAGCGCGATCGCATCTTCTCCCTCCTTATGCCGTTCCAGATGACGCAGCTGTGGCATCCCCACGGGCAGCAGAAACGATGCCGTGCTGGGTTCGACACAAAGGTTAGTACCCGCTCTCAGCGCCAGAATCACTCGTGCCGTGACCCATTCCTCAAGGGGTTGAGCCAGACGCTCTAAATAAAAGCCGTTTTCGGTATAAGTGAGTTTCAGCATCAGCTATATCTCCTGCCTCTCCAGGTTTACTTGCTGTTCACGCCAGAACTGCTCCGAGAAGGCAACAGTTGGGTGCATTGGCGCTTTCGGCTGGGTGCGTAGTGTCATTCCCGCTTGCAGGGGAGTGCGATCGCCTTTTCGGCTGTTACACCGTTCGCAAGCTATAACTACGTTGTCCCAAGTGTGTTTTCCGCCTTTTGATCGGGGAATTACGTGATCGAGTGTTAAGTGCTTGGTGCTGCCGCAGTATTGACAGGTGTGCTTATCTCGTCTTAAAACTTCCCGTCGATTCACAGGAGGCACTTTCCAAACCCGCTCTCGATCTGTAATCGTCAAACGAATGTGTTCAGGTACCAACAGCACCACACTGGGTGAATGCACGGCAATGCCTTTGCCTCCTTTGCCTAACGTAAAATCTAGAGGTTCAGCTTTCCCCGTCACGAGGAGAGCGATCGCTCGCTTAATGTTGACCCGACTGACTGGCAGATAGTTCTTCGAGAACACCACCACAGATTGCCTTAACACTTCAGTTGCGCTCGTCACGGTTTGCTTCCTCATAGTTAAAACCCCCGCCTCTTTGGTTTAAGAGCGGGGGTTAGGTGAAAACATTAAGAGTCTTCTTGTCCTATGTTGGTACGGCGTTTGTTCGCCTGTACCTCCCCCGGCTGGTATCTCGTTGTGGAAAGACGCTATTGCGTCCCGCTTTACTATCAACACCCAGGAAATTCCCGGCGTCTTTATTAAATTGATTGCCAATCTCTGCTTTATGTTCTTCTATCGAGCTATACCTGCCCTCATACCAAAAATCCACCCGTGATGTCACTGAGTGCCAACCTCGAAGGGCGGCAGCATCAGGGCATAGGGTGGAAAGAGATATATGAAGGCTCACAGAAAGTGAATTGGTAAAGATGGATTTGAAAGCTGACTTTTACATACTACACTGGTATTACAAACATGTCCATATATTTTGGAGAAAAAAGATGATGCGTACACTCACTAGAACGGCAACCACTGACATGGAAGTGACCAGTATCCGTTTAGAGAGAGAACTCAAAGAGAAGCTCAAAGAACTCTCTGGCAACCAGGGATATCAAGCTCTGATACGAGATGTACTTTGGAACTATGTGCAGCAAAAATCCGGTGATTATCGCCCCGAATTTTCCCGGTCTGATATCCGAGCCAGTATAGAAGCTGTAGCCCAACAAGAAGAACGCTGCGTACTCACGGGTAAGTTTATTCGACCGCACGAGCCGATGCTATTAGGACTGACAACAAGTGGAGATATGGTTCCCTTAAGTTTAGAGAGTTTGTCGCACAGTTAACACTTTTGAGGGCACTCTTGTCAAGGTGCCCTCAAACCCTTTACCCCTACATGGATTGTTGTAGCTCCTAAGTTTATGCATCTCAAGCTTCCGACTTCTCTTTTACTGCTGGTTCTGGTTGTATTGGCAAGTCCAACCCAAGCTCAAACCCCTGAGCTGATTCGGCAATTACAAACCACTAAGAAGTGTGATCAATGTAACTTGAATGGAGCCAACCTTTATGGTTCCAACTTAGAAGGTGCCAGTTTGAGTAAGGCTAACCTCAGGGGGGCTGATTTAAGGCGTACCAATCTCAGTGGTTCTACCTTGAGTGGAGCCAACCTCAGTGGTGCGGATTTAAGCGATGCTAACCTCATGGATGCCGATTTAAGCGATGCTAACCTGAGGGATGCAACCTTGAGTAAAGCGACACTTTCCGTTGTTCTTTTGTGCAATACTACCCTGCCAGAGGGGAGAGTCTCTAAAAGAGATTGTTCGCGATTTTCTCAATAAAAATAACTGAAATTGCCGAAATTTCCCCAAAAAACCCCACCGGAGTGAAAGGGTGGGGTGACTCAGTGGTTACATTTCTGGATCGTAGGCTCGATGCAGTTCCTTAGGCTTCACCTGATGCGTTCACCCGATTGGGTGATATTGTCAAGGGGAGCTTTTAGGCAACGAATAAGCTCGATACTATATAGTCCACACGGGCTGCAATGGGGCTTTGAGCAGTCATTTTGAGTACAGCATGAGCGCAATATCTCACAGGCGATAGCTTTTTCCTTGTCTTGAACCTAACCTCCTTCCAAGCCACCCCTTAGGACTAACTATTGAGGAAGATAATTCTAAATCATCCCGCCAATCCACAAAGTTAAGTTTTCTAGGAAACCTCTTTTGCCGCTTGAGGCGCTCAGCATAGATATCTTTACAAATCTTAGTTGTTACTTCTCGAATGGAAATGTAGCAGCTTTCACAAGAGCCTAGAAGTCTACCCTCTATCGCCTCTTGGGAAACTTCAATCGTTCTGATTTTTTCTTTGAAAGTATAAGGACCGGGAATACCCAGCAGATTTAGGAACTCGCCCGCAGCTTCTAATTGGCTTATTTGATACCTGTTCATCGTTAATGTTCCTTAACTTATGAGTATTAAAATTAATTCATACATCACATTCTGTAATTTAAAAAAAATTCGTGAAAATTTTGTGAAGTCAGAAACACCCAGTAAAGATAGGGATAAGTTCTTCTTTGGGGATGGATATCGTTTAGATCTGGGTCATGCCAGAATAAAGCCCCTCTTTCAATATAAAAAAGTTTTCAAAGGGTTGCTGTTTACACTATTGCGGAAAAAACCAATTTTTATCGTAATACTATTTAGTTCAATAGGCAGTGACAACTCAATTATATGGCTTTGTATATTCAATTCTTGACCTTTTTTTGAGGCAATAGTTAATATTACGTAACAATTGCTTAAAATAAGAACAGGCGTCCTCTTCACAACGACTATGTACCTGACTTGGTTCGACAGTAACTCCTGGCTAATTGAACTTGGAGGAAAACGAATCCTCATTGACCCCTGGTTAGTGGATTCGTTAGTCTTTGGTAAGCTCGACTGGCTGTTTAAAGGTTCACGACACAGCGATCGCGCAATTCCAGACAACATCGATCTAATCGTGCTATCCCAAGGGTTGGAAGACCATGCACATCCGCCAACTCTGAAGCAACTGGCTCGCACAATTCCTGTCGTGGGTTCTCCCAATGCCGCCAAGGTGGTGCGGGAGTTGGGTTATACCGAAGTGACAGCCCTCAAGCATGGAGAAACTTTCAGCCTCGATCATCGAGTTGAAATCAAAGCAACTCCCGGTAGCCCTGTTGGGCCGACTCTTGTAGAAAATGGCTATCTCCTCAAAGAGTTAGGCACGGATTTAACGATCTACTACGAACCCCATGGCTTTCATTCCCCATCCTTGAAGAAAGCTGCACCTGTTGATGTCGTGATTACCCCACTTATAGACCTAGCGCTGCCCCTGATTGGGCCAATTATTAGAGGAACCCAGAGCGGCTTAGAAGTTGCACAATGGCTGCAACCCCAAGTGATGCTGCCCTCAGCAGAACCGGGTGAAGTCGAATATGCAGGAATGCTGGTTTCTGCGCTGCGGTCGGTGGGGAGTATTGAGGAATTTCGTTCAAAGCTGGCTCAAAACAATCTCTCTACCCAAGTCATCGAACCTAAACCAGGCGATCGCTTTGAACTAGAACTTAAGCCACGAGCCTTAGCCACTTAGGGAGTTGACAAGCAAGCATCTTGCTATGTGACTGCTGTAGGGTGCGTTGAGACGCACCCTATTATTTTAGAGGTCATCCTAGTTAGGGGTCATCCTGGGTTAATATTCAAGCACTATCCCCCTAGAATGGGGAAATCATCTTTATACTCCAACAACATCAATCAGCAGAAGTCTGCCTATTTACAGATATGCTGACCTGAGAGTTGCGATAAAAAGAAAAAGCCAGAACCATCAGCAGAAGTTCCCCACCTAGCTCTGGCTTGGTGTATGTTATGTTGTCCATCGTTAGTATTCCCAGACACGCCACAAAAGCCAAACTCATCTGTACCAGTTGCCAAACTGTCCACTCCGAGATTTCAGTCATCCTTAAAAATTGCCCTCGTTTTACCCAAAGTAGAGAGTCGATTAAACGAGTTGCATAAGGGAATAGCTCTAGCAAAGAAAAGACTTCTACTGTTGAAGTATCAACAGTGGAGTCGAAAAGAATGCCAGTAATTTTAAGCTTTATGGCTGTTGGCGCTTTCTTTCTAGTTTCTGCCATCATCGAAACCCTGATCGAAGGCCAATCGCCCTCTGAAAATAACCTCAGAAGAAATAGACGAAACAACAGTCATAGAAGACTGAAAGATAAAGTATGAAGAATAAAAAATGGGCTATTTGATACTTCATCATTTCTACTTTTTTGTCATTCTTTCCAGTGCAAAATCGCGCAAATCTGATTGACTAAATCCTGAGCTTTGAAAGGTTTTGTAATCACCCCTGTTACACCCAAATCAATAAATTGCTGTTGTTCGCTAATTTTGGCCTTTGCGGTGAGCAGAATTGTTGGGATGTGCTTGGTGGCAGCATGAGCTTGCAACTGCCGAAACGTTGTCGGTCCATCCATATCAGGCATCATGACATCGAGCAAAATGGCATCAGGCTGTTCAGCTTGAGCTGTGGCTAAGCCCTCACTACCTGAAGCCGCCGTTAACACATCCCATCCGGCTGCTGCCTCCAGGCAAATTTGGATAATTTCTCGAATACCATCTTCATCGTCAATCACTAAAACTTTCTTTGTGGTCATCGTTGCCGTCCTCAGTATGGCGTTCGGGCAGCGTAAAGTAAAAAGTACTGCCCTCACCTAGAGTACTCTCAACCCAAATCCTTCCACCGTGCTGCTGCACAATACTCCGGCAAATGGCCAATCCTAAACCCGTGCCTCCTTTTTTCCGGGAATCCGAGGCATCAACTTGGTGAAAGCGCTCAAAAATTGTTTCCAGTTTATCAGCAGGGATGCCACGTCCTTGGTCTTTAACCTTAAACAAGACAGTGGAGGTGAGGCGGTGGGGTGGTGAGGTGGCGAGGGATGGGTCGGTTTTACCTAGGATGAACAGAGAATTCTCCGCCACTGACGAGGCTTGGCGAAGCTTGGTCGAAGGGCCGTGTGTGGTTCTCCCATTGACGAGCGTTGGCGTTTGAGCGGTTTGATGCGATAACCGTAACGTTGGGTCTAAAACGATGGGGTTGTTTTCCCGTTCTTCTGGCTCTTGCAGTTCCACCGTCAACCAGACGGTAGCACCTCTAGGCGAGAATTTTATTGCATTACCGAGTAAATTTGTCAAGACCTGAATAATCCGATCAGGGTCAGCATATAGTGAGATCGCCTTTGCCGATGCCTCCGGGGAAACCCTGTTGGGAGACACAGACAAAGTTACTCCAGCTCGATTCGCCATCACCTGAATCATCTCTGTGGCTTTGATCATCAGCTCAGCGACATCGCAGGTTTGTTTGAGCAAGCTAATTTTGCCAGACTCTAAGCGCTCCAACTCCAGGATATCGTTGACGAGCCGCACGAGGCGTTCGGCGCTCTGTGCTGCAATATCGATGACGCGACGACCCTTCTCTGACTGAGTATCCACCAAGCCACTCGATAACAGGTTTAGCGCCCCGTGAATTGAAGTCAACGGAGTGCGGAGTTCATGGCTCACCACAGAGATAAACTCGTCTTTCATCCGTTCGATCACCTGACGTTCCGTAATATCTTCCCCGATGCTCAGAGTACCAACCACATAACCCTGTAAATCTTGGAGTAACGTCGTGTTCCAGGCAATCACTCGCTCTTCACCGGACTTCGTCAGGATGATGGTCTGATTATGAGTGTAAAATTCCTGTTCTAAAAATTCTACAAAATTGTTCTGCTGCCGCTTTTTCTGGTGTTGCGGCAGGAATGTCTCAAACCAATCGCTGCCTATGACCTCGGCTTTGGTGTACCCGACCAATTCTAGAAAGCAGGGATTGGCATACTCAACCTTTCCCTGATTATCCAGTCCCACCACCACTAGACGTACATTTTCGAGTAGGCTGCGCCAACGTCGCTCCGCTTCACACAGGGTTGCAGCGATTTTCTTTTGTTGCGTGATATCGCGGGCAACCATCGAAAGCATCTTTACATGTCCATCCGGAGATTTGTGGGCAATAATCACTTGGCTGACCGGAATTTCGATGCCTTGGTCGTCAGGAGCCTTGAGCGAACCGTCAGAACTTCTTCCTCGTGTCCTCGGGTGGCTTAAAAATGCCGTTTCGCCCACCCAGGCTCCATCACGAATTGCCCCTGGAATTCCTTCATGACGAATCAGTTCATAAGCCCAATCCGGATGAGCATCGGCAAGGGTGAAATTGGCAAAATCCTCTTGTTCCCCAAATCCAAATGCCTTCCGAGCGGCACTATTGAGGTAGTATATTTGTTCATCAACGCTGGCTGTGGCAACGATATCAGGAGTAGCTTCCAGAATGGCGATCAGTGTGGCTCGTTCTTCTTGTGCCTGCTGTAGCTCAAGAATTTTCTGTTGAAGTTCTGCATTGGCTTTTTCCAGGTCTGTTGTTCGTTCCTGAACGCGAATTTCTAACTCATCATGAGCCTGACGGAGTGCCTCTTCTACATGCTGGCGGTTGATTGCGGTCGCCAGCACATTAGCGGTGGCTTGGAGAAAGTGAATATCATCTTTCGTAAACTTCCGGTATTGAGTGGTATGCGCTCCCAAAACCCCATAGGGACGGTTTCGACCGGGAATAATCACACTGATACCACTTTTAGCTCCATGCTGATGCAGGAGACAGGGGTCACTAAACCTTACTTCTTGCCCTAAGTCTTCCACAATCACAGGTTCTCTCGACAGTAATGTATAGCCAGCCTGAGAATCAAGATCCATACTCACTCTGGCTTCTCCTACCAGTCCTTCTTGCCAACCGACACCAGCGCGCAGAAGCAAGGCTTTTCCATCGGGCAGAAGTTCTAGAACCTTGCAGTACTCTACCTCTAAAATTTGTGCAACCAGAGCAACCGCTTGATTAATCAGGGGGTCGAGTGGCTTACCGGCTAGTGCCTGTTGACCCAGTTCGGCAACACCCGCTTGCTGTCTGGCACGGGTGTTGAGTTCTGCCTCTACCCGCTTACGTTCGGTATTTTCACTCTTTAACTCTTTATTGGCATTGAACAATTCTCGTGTTCGTTCTTGAACCCGAATTTCTAGCTGATCATAAGCTTGGCGCAGTGCAGATTCAGCTTGTTTGCGCTCCGTGACATCCTGAACGAGAGACAAAATTGAGACTAGGTTTCCAGAGGCATCACACAAAGCTGAGTTGTACCAGTCGCAGTCGATGACTCTGCCATCTTTGGTGTAGTTGCGATTATCACTAAGGTTGCGCGGTTGAGAGCCGGTAGCTAACTGGTCCATCACCTTATTGACTCGTTCGCTGTCCTGTTCAGGGATAAACCGCCATTCCTGGGGATGCTTACCGATGACTTCTTCGCTTGTCCAACCAAAAATTTTTTCCGCCTGTTTTGACCAATTGATCAGGCGATATTTACAGTCCCACTCAATCACCGCTAAAGGGGTGTTTTCCACATGGAACTGTAAGTGTTGATAGGCTAGGAGCAGGGCTTGTTCCATTTGCTCCCGTTCCAGCAGTTCGCGTTGCAATCGCTTATTGGCTTGTTGTAATTCTGTGGTTCTTAAGGCAACTCGACGTTCTAAATCTTCGTTCGTCTGTCGCAGGCAGGTTTCAGCTTGTTTTTGCTCGGTAATGTCTTGGGCAATCCCTACGCGACGGTAAACCTCTCCTGCATGGTTTCGGATGGGAAAACAGCGGTCTCTAATCCAGCGCCAGGAGCCGTCTGGTTGGACAATCCGATATTCAATGTCCAATTCTTGGGTCGTGTTATCCTCAAATCTCGCGAGTGCTTGTTGTCGATCTTCGGGGTGAATCGCCTCCGCAAAGGATTTAGGATTGGCGTACAAGCTTTCACAACTGCGTCCCCAGATTTGCTCATAAGCGGGACTGACATAGAGCATTTCACTGAAATCCGCTGTTGTCATCCAAAACACTTTATTGATGTTTTCGGTTAACTGGCGGAACTTTTCTTCACTCTGCTGTAACTGAGCCTCAACTTGCTTGCGTTCACTAATATCCACGAGGGTGCCGACCATGCGGATGGCCTGTCCTTCCTGGTTGTAGAAAAACTTGCCTTTTCCTTCCACCCAGTGCAGGCTACCATCGGGCCACATCAGCCGGAATTCGTGATGGAATTCCCGCCGTGTGCGACGAGAACGATTCACCGCACCGAGTAGGGAGTCCCGTTCTTCAGGAGGAAGACAAGTTTCAAAAGCTTCATAGGTCGCCTCAAAAGTCCCATTGGTCAGACCAAACACCTGTTGCTCACCACTCGACCAAGTCATCTGGTTGGTTAAAATATCCCAGTCCCAAGTGCCGATTTGAGTCGCTTCTAAGGCTAAGCGAACGCGTGCTTCACTCTCACGTAAAGCTTCTTCTTCCCGCTTGCGATCGCTCAGGTCGTGAGTGATACCGAAAATGGACGAGATTTCCCCTTGTTTATTCAGTAATGGGACGTAGGTTACCACCACGGTAAAAGTCCCAACGGTGGGCAACGTGAGCGTACATTCTGAGGTCTGTAAGCTGCGCGTCTCTATGGCTCGTAGTAGGGTTGGTAGATATTGAGAGGTAATTTGGGGCGGATAGATTTCTTCATCGGTGTATCCCAGCAGTTCCTCCTGGGAATGTCCACTCCGTCTTAGCCCTTCAGCATTAACAAACTGTAACCGCCGCTGTTCATCATAGATCACGAAGCCATCGGGAATATGATCGATCGCCAACCGAAAGCGTTCTTCATTCTTGCGGAGCGCATCCTCCCTCTGTTTGTGCTGGGTAATATTCAAGATAGTGCCACAAGCCCCCACAAATTGACCGACCGCATTTCTGATTGCCGTAGCACTCAAGAGTACGGGGATGCTTGTCCCATCTTGACGAATCATCTGAATTTCTATGTCTTTGACTTCACCCTGAGACTGGATACGGGAAAAGATTTTTGCCCAGGATGACGCATCCTCAGAAACAATTAAATCTGTAATCTGGAGCGAGCCTATCACATCCTCTCGGCTGTAACCTAACCAGCGCAATTGGGTATCATTAATAGCGCTCAACACACTGTCTTGATCTACAGAGTAATAGCCACAAGGAGCCTGATTGTAGAGGGCTTCAAAGTCAGCTTCCGCTTGTTGACGCTTTTGGATTTGCCGATTCAAGGCATAAACGAGCCACACAATCCCCAATATCAGGCTGGAACCCAATAGCCCTATTACACTGGACTGCGTTGCCGATGTGGCAAAACCTAGAAGAATCAGCAAGCTCAGACCCAGTTCGCTTGTCATCATTGTTCGTTTTCTTTCCCAAGAGCGTTGTATCAAGGTGGAGTGCCGTTGATTAGCCCTCCCGAAAAGCGCCTCTAACCTTAGTGTCCCCATTGGACGGGCTTGCCGTGCGAACCGCTGACGGAGTCAGGTGGGGGCAAGTCGTGTTTAATCTCCTGAGCTGATGCGGAACTCCCCACCGCCCTATTGTTTTTCGTCACGGCTGTCCTGTGGTGGCGATTGTGTTGTAACTCAGACTGAGGATAGAACGTCCATCTCTCTTCTAGCTTTTTAGGAACCTGTTGACCACAGCTAAGCTGTTGTGCATTAAAGTTGCCTGACTCAGACGGGCAGGATGCCCATCTCACAAGAAATCTCTACTCTTGGAATCGACAATTTAGATGATTGTTAGCCTCAAACCGTGGAATTGTACTGCTCTTTTGAGGAGTGATACTGCCAGAAATCAAACACCGATTAGGAACGGCATATCGATTTTCTCAGCATCAACTCAAGCATTGATCAAGACGAGAATTGTACGGATTACGTAACAATTTAATTCCAGACTCCATTGGGAGAGACTGGTTATTAGCTGAGCCTAAGCCTTACGGTTCTTTAATTGCCTAAAATAATTGTAGCCTTCATGGCACAATTAATGGTGAAAAACTCTACATTAAAGCTTTAACCGTTACCCTTATCAATAGAAATCAAGGGATTGTAATTAGCCGATAAATTTTCGGAGTTTACGTAAAATTTTGGTTCGTTCCAGCCGATTTAGGATACGAGCCACTAACTCTGGCCCGACAATTGGCTTACTAACATAGTCATCAGCACCGACTGTAAACACCGATTGGATGGTCTCTATATCAGTGCGAGCCGAGAGAAACAGCACCGGCAGCTCACTCCAACGTGGGTCATTACGGACTACTTGGCAAAGATCAATACCGCTCAATTCGGGCATTTCGACATCTAGAATCAGCAAATCGGGAGCTGTCTGCTCTAAGGTATCCCAAAACTGCTGAGGGTCGTCTAGCAGCGTCAGATTGAATCCCCAAGGCTCTAGTAGGGTGCGAACAACATCCAAGATCTGAGGATCATCATCTACCAGTAGCAATTTGGCTTCTGTCTTACTGGATTGTTGCAGAAGTTGGCTGATCGCTTCCATGGCTTGAGCCGGAGTAACAGGCTTTTGCAGAAACCCCCGTCCGCCTAAACGAGCCACTTTGACCCGTTGAGTAAAACTTTCCTGTGCCGTAAATACAACAACGGGTACAGACGGCTGCTCTAATGTCAGTTCCGTTAACAGATCGAAACCGTTCTCTGGTGACTCTGGGAAGCATAAGTCTAGGAGTACAACATCCGGTCGGATGTGGGCAATCGCCTCTCTAGCTTTAGCTAAATTGCTAGCAATGTCTGCCTGTATTCCCCAGGATGAAGCTTCTGAAACTAAAGCCAGCGCCAATGCAACATCGTCGTCAACCACTAGCAGTCGAGGCTTTGGCTCTACACTCATCGGTGGATTGAGATCGATTTGTGGCACCGTCTCAACCGATGCCACAGGAGTCATGGGTTGCGCCAGTACTTGCCGTAAGGCTAAAACCTGGGTAGACAACTGCTCTTTTTGGGCTGGATTCAGCGTTCTGTTGGTTTGAAACGTCTGTTCAATCTCACGGGATAGACGAGAGGCGTCCATTAAGCCAAAACTACCGAGTGACCCTAATAGGGTATGCGCCTGCATCTGAGCTTGTTGTCGTAATTCTGCACTGAGAGTATCTGTGACCAGAGCGGTCACAGCTTGCTCTAAGATGTTGATGCGATCGCGATATTTTTCCTTACTCCGTTCCCAAAGCACCATCAGTTCTGGGGGAATTTGTGAGGTTGCAGTGGATTTAGAATCGGGACGTGAGGTACTCGTTGTTTCCGTTTTCTGCGGTGCCTGTTGAGATACATCCCGCGCCACTTGCGATAGAGCGGAGGGCTGCGCTACTTTGCCTTCTCTGGGTTTCAATCGATACCCCAACCCGTACACCGTCTCTAGTAAATCCGAGGCGGCTCCAGCTTTTTTGAGCTTCTGCCGTAAACTTTTGATGTGCGCCCTAACCGTATTTTCTGAAGGGGGTTCTTCAAACGACCAAAGATGATCGAGCAGCGCACTTTGACTGAATATTCGTTGCGTGTTCCGTAAGAAAAGCTCTAGGAGACCGTACTCCTTGGCGGTGAGATGCAACAGTTGCTCATTATAGGTGACGTGGCAGTTACTGGGGTCTAAACGCAGGCAATCCCACTCCAGCACGGGTGTTAGGTTTGAACTGCCGCGACGCAGCAAGGCTCGAATTCGCGCCAGGAGTTCTTGCAAATCAAAAGGTTTTATGATATAATCATCAGCGCCTGTGTCTAAGCTGATGACTTTGCTGGTGCTGGTATCCTGACCTGTCAACATCACAATCGGGGTGCGATCGCCTATTGCCCTTCTCTGTTTGCAAAAGCTAAGACCGTCTAGCTTCGGCAGCATCAAATCCAGCAAGATCAGATCGTATTCAAACGCTTCTGCTAGTTCCCAACCCTCCTGACCATCAGCCGCCAAATCGACTAAATAATGCTGAGCTATAAGAGCTTTCTTGAGAACTTCGGCAACAAGCTCATCATCTTCCACTAGCAGAATTTTCACAGCAGCTAGTTAACCTGAGTTTAAATCTTTATCTAGCACTCAGCTTAATTCTTTTGGCAAATTATGGGTAGTCCGCCTACCTCAACAAAGTAAGACTCTTCAATCGAGGGCTGACTAGGAGGTGAGGCGGAGTTTTCCAGGGACTAAAAGAATTCCCTAGGCGCAGAGATAGCGGATTGTTACCCTAGTTCAACTCAACTTCAAGAAGACCCACCGTGATCGCCCCAAAAGCAAAAGCCACAACGATTGGCATGGGGGACTTCAGGCAATAGCTCAAAAGAGCAGCCATTAAACTCACCACCACCGCTGCCATTGACCACCAGCGTTCCTCACCACATAATCCCTTTTCCGCTTTAATCACTTTGAGCACGTCCGTGGGGATTGGCTCAGGCATGACGGCTCCCGGTGGGAAAGCCCAGTAGTGACAGCGCTCAATATATAAATCTGTCCAACCGTTGAGTTGGCACCATTCATTAATCCACTCTTCTGAAAAATGTTTGATCATCTTTTTGTTAAAAAATGTTAAAAAATTATCCAGCAATCTTTGTGTTTATTTAAGTTAGGCTATCTAATTTTCAAACAGATTAGCAGAACAACAGTTCCCTGAGTAGGGAACTATACCAAATTTTACGTAACGTGCATTCATGCCTCCTCTACAAAAGGGATGGTCATGTCGTTAGCGACCCATGAGAGGATAGCAACAGTGATTTTCGCCCAAAAAGTTCTAAAAATACGCTGGTTCCGCAGCAGGTGACTCGATGCACATCACAAATGAATTCCTGGAAGTAGAGACAGACAAGGGAATTGGGATTTACAATATCACTCCTCAGATTGAGAAAATCCTGGAGACAACAGGCATCAAAAACGGTCAAGTCATCGTTTTCTCACGCCATACAACCACAGCCTTAGCGATTAATGAATATGAAAAAAGATTAATCGAAGATACAAAGATACATTTTAGGAAGTTGGCTCCTGAATCAGAGCGGTATCTCCATAATGACCTTCACTTAAGAGATGTCCCTCCGGATGAACCCATGAATGCTCACTCTCACTTGATAGCGATGATGTTGAGTACCAGTGAAGTCATTCCTGTGGTGGATGGTAAATTGGCTCTCGGCACCTGGCAATCAATCTTGTTTTTTGACTTGGATGGCCCTCGGAAAAGAAGTGTATTGGTGCAAATTAGCGGTGAGTGAAAATACTCATTACTCAGCTATCGCATCCTGTCAACATTCTGAATTGCCCAACTTGGGGAGCATCCCATTGTCTCAGTACTATCCCCCTTGTCCCCCAAGTCTTCCTTATCTCTAAAAGTCCCTTCTCAAAACAGTTATGCAACGCAAGGGATGCACCCGTCTTCTTCTTCTTTGACAAGCCGATAACACTGGCAGCTAACCGCTTCGAGACCTGGACGATCAAGGATCGTCATCTGACCCCGACTGTAGCGAATCAGCCCCGCCTTTTGAAGCATCCCAGCCACCACCGTGATACCGGCGCGGCGCACCCCCAGCATTTGGGAGAGGAACTCATGGGTGATCGGAAACTGGTCTGACTGCACGCGATCGCGCGTCATCAGCAGCCAACGGCAGCAACGCTCTTCCACTGAGTGGTGACGGTTGCAGGCCGCCGATTGCGAGATTTGGCACATCAGCGCGTGCGTGTAGCGCAGCAGCAGGCTGTAAAGCGGACTATCTGGGTTGACGAAGTCTTTGAATACATCCGCCTTCATCCTCATGGCTTCCCCAGGAACCTGCACAATCGCCTTGAAGGGACTTGCCTCGATTCCCAAGAAAACCGAGAGACCGACTATGCCTTCATTGCCTACCAGACCCACTTCGGCTAGGGTGCGCTCTTCCACAATGGTGAGCAGAGAGACTACGCCATTAATGGGGAAATAGACGTACTCGATGACTTCTCTGGACTCGTAGAGAACTTCCTTGAAAGGCAGCGAAACCCTTTCCAAGTTGGGTTCTAGACGTGCTTTGATCTCACTGGGGAGAGCAGCCAAAAGTCGGTTTTCCCCTGGCGTTCGGGGGGGGTTGGACAGGGGCATGGAGACACTCCTTGAGCCAGTTGTGTTTAAAAAAGACAACTGACGGCACAAGGTGCGGTTTAAAGGTTCCGCTTCCGATGTCAAAAGGTGAAATCTCTAAAGAACAAGCTCTACGGCTAGTTGCTTACATAACCAGTGTAACAAAGTTTTTTAGTACGTTGACGCACATAAGTGTTATATTTAATAGTGAGTACGATAACGTACCTAAAAGTTCAAATAGCTGCCGCCTTGGAGGCGGAGGTAGGCAAAAACCCAGCATCAGCAAAGCTCTGAAGATTTGACTGAGTTCCAGAGGTACAGCGCCCTCTTTTACATCCGCAATTCCGTCTGCTCTGAATCACGGACTTTGGGTTCTCACGGGTAGTGGCGCTCATCGGCAACATTAGGCGGGTATTGAGCCTTAAGGCAGGTTGTGTCTGAACTTATCACCAGACTATCCGGTGACTAAAGTTTGATCGCCTTCCCCAGGTGACGAGTTGGCAAGTTTCGCAGGACTGGGTTGAGACTCGCTATTGGTACACAAATAAGTCTTGCACCCTCTCTCGAACGATTCAGGTAGAAAGCCGTGGCGGATGAAAGACTTTCACTGTAACGCTTTACAACTTTCGCGCTCACCAAGTTTTAGTAAAGACGAACACTTATAAAATTCTGTGACTGCTTGCCGTTTAGGGATGTCGCCTCCCTAACCAACAATCTCCCTCAGGAAGTATTAGGTTACTGAAAACAAATTTCCTTTTTTAAAGGAATTATCAATATGACTTTTTTAAATTCTGTTCTTAATAATTCTCCTGAAAAAATTCTCTGCTTCTATATCAACGACACCTGCAAAATTCAAATTATCCGGACTCTTCCAAATTCGCCTTGGGAGCAAGTAGTTTTTCCGGGGCAGCGTGTGTTATTTGAAGCCCTGCCTTCAGACCAACTAGAAATTCAAATTTGTCAAGTTTCTAGCGTCCTCATTCCTTGCAACAAACTGCGTGTTAATGAGAAATATAGTTTAAATAAATCTTTTTCTTTGCCTCTTTTGAGTTGATAAGACATTTTTGAGAAACTACGTTTTTTTGCAGTATATAGATAAAAAATGTTGCCCTTATCGCTAGAAAAAATATCAATTTAAGTTCAAAAGTCCACCAAAAGGACTCGCGAAGAATGAGCAGAAAAAATTGGGAAAATAATCAAGGGTGTTTTGCGTGTTATTTGGAGAACATGGGAATGGCTTGGTGGGTCGAAATTATCACCCAAGAACCTCATTGTATCTACTACTTTGGTTCTTTTGCAAGAGCCAACGAAGCTAAACAGTCCTTAGGGGGTTACATTGAAGATTTAGAAGAGGAAGGGGCGCAAGTAATTGCCGTCGATATCAAGCGGGGTCAGCCAAGCGAGTTAACAATTTTTGAGGATGAATTGGCAGAAACTTATGAGGGAAAGCTCTCGCTAGCTATCTCTAAATTTGTTCAAGCTTGCCTCCGCTAATACCGCTTTTGGATGTTAGTAAATCTTGATAATTACCTCGATTTTTAAGTACATGTCTCTCTAAAGGGTGTTGAATAAATTCAGTTTAAAGGGTTTAATAAAGGTTAAAAGATTATTGATACAATTGCTTTGTATTACTCTCTGCTCAAATCAATTAAGATAAAGAATATCTAGGGTAATCACGGAGAGATAGCAGGTAGTTTAAAAAACTTTTGAGACCCAAAAAATCCACAAACACTCACTAAATTGCCCTAAAGCTCTATTCTCTACACTTATTGATCAGGACATTTTAAATGATTACAATCAAAGCCTTTGTTCAAGCTCTCAACACCTTTCACTGGAAAACTGATTACAAGCAGTTTTGTCAGATATTACACATGGATGAAGGTCAGTACAGCTTGGAGAAATACAAGCAGTTTGAAAATCTGTGCAAAGCTCTGAATGAGTTCGATAGCGATTCACTAGCCAAGCTTGTTGAGGCTGGATCTATAGCCGATCGGAAATAAGCGATCGCTAATCGCTCATCAAGCAAAAATACAGCTTTATAAAAGTTTTTTATTAAGAGGAAAGAAAATGGATGCTACTGAACTGTTGAGGCTATATGCAGCCGGTAGAAGGGATTTCCAGGGGACTAATCTAAGTGGCGCACGCTTAAATGGTATCAACTTGAGTGGAGTTAACTTCAGTGGTGCCGATCTAAGTAGAGCTTACTTATACAAAGCCATCCTGGATGAAGCCGATTTAACGAGTGCCAACCTGCATGACACCACGATGCCAAATGGCACAATCCATGTCTGAAACTGTCAGCGCGGGGATTATCTCTCCAAGGTCGCATACTTTCAGTACATAAACTCTGAAATTCGTTCTTTGTAAGGATATAGCTCTTTTTTCTGCAAAAGTAACTTTTCTCAAGTGAATGTTAATAAAAACTATTGGGACTAACGATGAATGTTCCAGAGTCTGATTCACTCAATCAACCGGATGAACTCTCAAGACAAACAGCAAAAGAGTGGGCTACCAAACTTCAAACGGCTTATAACTGGGCAGAAGTTTTGACGCAAGTCAGCCAACTCGGAACAGATTTCAGAAGCCAGGTTTGGGGATTTTGGCAACTTTCCGTATTTGGAGAAACTGATTTTCCCGATCAGGCAAAAACAGAAGAGGGCGTGAGGCAAGCAACTGGTGCCGGAATACTGGATGACTACTCTGGGGACACAGATAGCGCTACCTAGAAGTAACCGCACCAACCCTGAATTATTCACAGCATTTTTAGGAAAGATTCATGACTAGACAATCAAATGTCCCTGAGGGCAAGCAGCCCATTGCTCTCAGCTGGACGACTGTTGCCTTTATTGGTGCAGTTCACGCTTTGGCTCTTTTGGCTCCCTGGTTTTTTTCTTGGTCAGCTTTGGGAGTAATGATACTTCTCCACTGGTTATTTGGCAGCATTGGTATCTGTTTAGGGTATCACCGACTTTTAACTCATCGTAGTTTTAGGGTGCCGTCTTGGTTGGAATACATTATTACGACTATCGGTGCCTTCGCCCTTCAAGAAGGACCAATTACCTGGGTTGCCGCACACCGGATGCATCATCTCTATACCGAGGATGAAGACAAAGACCCTTACTCGGCTTCGCGAGGTTTTTGGTGGAGCCATATGCTGTGGCTTTTTTACATCCGCGAAGAGTTTTTCAACTACGAGCGTTATAAAAGATTTGCGCTTGACCTAGACCGTGACCCCTATTACCGTTGGTTGAATCGCTACTACTTGCTTCTGCAAATTCCCCTGGGACTGCTGTTGTATGGGTTAGGAGGATGGTCGTTTGTCATCTATGGGATGTTCTTAAGGTCAGTATTGCTCTGGCATAGCACCTGGTTGATTAACTCGGCAGCTCACCTGCGAGGATATCGTAATTTCTCTTCAGATGATGGCTCGCGTAACCTTTGGTGGGCAGCGCTCTTAACGTATGGAGAAGGTTGGCATAATAACCACCATGCTCACCCCAATGTGGCAAAAGCTGGACAGCGTTGGTGGGAAATTGATGTAACTTGGTGGGCGATTCAAGTTTTAAGTACTTTTGGTTTAGCCCAAAAAATTGTGAGGCTGAATCCCGAAAGTTCAGTTCAAGGGTAAAGTCGAATTTTTACTGAGTATTAGCTTTACTTACTTAGATAGATTTTTAGGTAAACGAACCCAAAAACAGCTCTTTTTTCTTCAATATTAACGGCTAAGAGTGAAGGTTAATTATGAGCAACGGGTACAAGCTAGACTCAGTAGAAGTCTTAAGGCAAGTCGATACTGATGCCGCTCACGGTCTGAGCCGAGACGAGGCTACGCACTGTTTGGGGCATTAAAGCCTAACTATGCCATAGATGCCGCTAGGTAGGCTACCCAACTTAAATGGTTTAATTATGAGAAATTTCTATGGCTTGAGATGGTAAGCAAATCAAATTATCTCCTTTGGTACAAATCAGTTCACGTTGCCGAAGTTTGCCCATCAAACGAGTCACCGTCACACGAGTAGAACCAATCGCACTACCAATTTGTGCATGGGTTAAAGGGAACGGTAAACAGTATCCATTGCTACAAGGTTCACCAAATTCTTCTATTAATAACGTAAGAAATCCCAATAGTCGATCAATCGTTCGTCGTTGTCCTAAGGTACTCAGCCACAATAATTTACGCTGATGCTGATACCGAAATGCATCTAACACTTCCCGACGAAAGTGAGGCCAATTGTCCAAGTCATGCCAGTACATCCACACCACCGAAGTTTGATCGACGTGAGAATAAGCTTGCAGCGTAAATGGCGATTGCGCCACAATTTCAAAGGGTTGACCCGCTCCCACAAAGCCTAAAAAAGTTTCATCGGCTGTCGGATTCAATAATTTAGACGCTGTCTTGCCGGTACTCGCACTCACTTGCGCCGTACCCACTAACCGAATTGCCCCCCTCTGTACTAGATACAACAATCCAGTACGGGCGGGAATTCGCTCGTCTTTACTGAAAGTCCGATAGCGGTAATGTTCCTGCGCCCAGTCTATAATCCGTTGCCAAGTTAAAAATGGTCGAGATGCCTCTGATGCGGAGGATGATGAATTCATATACGATAGCGTGAGCAAAACGCCAGTTTTTTTAGATCTTACATGGAGTCAAAAGTAACAAAAAATACTTCCAACTGTTGGTCACTAAGTATAAGTTTGTTGGGGAATTCTGTCGCTATTAAGCCAGTTTTGCAGCAACAAATCTTAGCTTCGAGCGCTTTATTGGGTAGGAGTCTTGTCACAAATGAGTTACTTGACAAGTTTAAAATAACGGTTGAAACGATTCCTGTGCATCGTTTGTCTGATGATAGAGGAGTCATTTATCGCTCTGCGATCGCACTTCAGCTTGCACCCCTCTGGCAGTTGCCACCCCTCGACATCGCACATCAATTGGCTGAGGGCATGGCAATCAGCGCTCAAAATACGATTAATGCAGAAACGGGCAACTGGGGGCAGCAAGCCATCAAAAGTCAAACTTTCAAGACTCAGCCTCCAAGTCCTAGCCAAGTGTGCTTAGACTTCAGCGTTGAGGTGTTCTCTCCAGGCTGGATTCAGTTTCGCCTAAGCGATCGCGGTTTAGCCACCTGGTTACAACAGTTGATTCAAATACCCCTTGTTTTATCACATGGGGCCAAGGATTCGTCAATAGCAGTTCACAGGCTAGGGGAACCGGAGGATAGGGAAGCAGAAATTAAACATCCATACTCACCACACCCTCAGATTCCTGCTCAAAGCCAGCGAACTGAACCAGCAAACCAGGCTAACTCTGTGTTTAGAGTTCAATATGCTCATGCCCGCTGCTGCTCACTCCTGCGCTTGGCACACCGACAAAGGTTAATTAACTTGAGCGGCTTAGACAGCATCAATCCAAACTGGGCATGGGTTGAGCCTAACCCCATTCCCTGGCTTGATGGCAACTCACCGATGGAGTGGGAACCCATACGCTTGCGGTTAAAGCATCCGGCAGAACGAGGGTTGATAGCGCAGGTTTTAGATGGAACCGAGCAACTGACGCTGCCTACTCCAGCCGGTGTGATCGAACTGGCGAATGCTTTAAGTCATGGGTTTGAAAAATTCTACAGCGCCTGCCGCATTTGGGGAGAGGTCAAAACCGAGACTCCTCAGCTTGCTCAGGCGAGATTGGGGTTAGTGGGGATTACTCAAAAGTTGCTGCGATCGCTCCTACAAAACCACCTGCATGTAACCGCTCCGATCGAGCTATGAAGATATTTTTACATAACAACAAAAAAATTTTTGCCACAGGTAGTGACAAAATCAACAACTTTCAGGTATCATTCTGGTTGTGTGAGGAGCGAACCAGTCAGGGAACCGAGACGAAACACGGCCAGTCGTCGGTTCCCTTTCTGATTTTTATAACTTGTTTGGGTTGGTGGGTTACAGCGTAAAGGCTTCGATGGCAGCCGCTGCACCATCTTGTTCAACCGTCGGGGCAACCCACTGGGCTAGAGCTTGTACCTCGGTTGGTGCATTGCCCATCGCAACGCCTAAACCTGCGTATTCGAGCATTTCCACATCATTAAAATTATCACCTATAGCCATCACATTGTGGGCTTGAAGTCCCAGAAGTTCTTCGGCTAGGTAGCGTACAGCAGCCCCTTTATTGACGGCAGGATGAGTGGCTTCAAAGAAGGTTGCCACCGACTTGGTCAAATATAGCTCGGCTGGGGTATATTGTTGGCGCAAACTCCCCCAGAGTTGGTCAATAATGGCCGTGTCATCACTCAAGGCTAAAATTTTTGTTGGTTCATTGCTTAAAGTATTACGCAAGTCACCCACGGGCTGGGGTTGAATACCGGAGCGTTGGGCATAGATTTTTGTTTCCGAGGTGATTTCCCGAACATACAATTGGTCGTTGATATAGAAATGAACGGACAGCAGAGAGCGCAACGCTTCACTCTCGAAGTAATCCAACAATTGCTCTGCGGTACTGCGCGAGACGGGTAGATGTTGATAAATCTTTTCGGTTGCAGGGTGTTGAATCCACGCGCCTTGGTAAGCGAGTAAGGGTAGGGTGGAATTAACGGCTTGATGAAAGCGCAAGGCAGAACAATACATTCGACCCGTGGCGATCGCCACCTGAATCCCCTTGGCCTGAGCCGAACGGATTGCCTGCAACACTGGTTCGTTGATTTCGTTAGATCGACCGGCGATTGTCCCATCAATATCCAATACCAGGAGTTGAATATCAAGAGCATCGAGGTCAATAGCGTCCAATGAAGCTGACTGATGAGCTGTAGAAGGTTCTGGCATAAGCTTTGAGCGGTTAGAAAACAAAAGATTAGCAAGGACAGCATCAGCGTTGCGTCTTGTGCAAGGCATCACTATCGCTCGTGAATTACACAGTCAAGCTGAGTGATGATCGATAATGTTTGGATAAATGCAGCATCAGGCCATGACTGAAGGACAAAACCGCGCTCAGGTAGTTCGTCTGATTTTATTCACCTCTTTCTGGCTGATGTTGCTCATTTTATCAGTCAAAGTTTCAGCCGCTTGGAGAGTGCGATCGCTCAGTCTCATGGCAGAGTCGTTGCACACGCTTCTCACTAGCGTCAGCACCTTCCTAAGTTTGCTCACGCTGAAAGCTTATCGCCCCAACGGTTACCCCATCTACGGTCAGAGTAAACGTGATGTCATAATCACGTTTCTGCTGATCGCCATTTTAGGCTTTGCGGGTTTAAATTTAATTGGGTTGTCGGCTCAGCAGCTAATAGGTGCGGTTTTAGGAGACACCCGAAGCTCTCCAGTTCGCGTCAGTTGGCCTTTAATGCAGGTATTAGGCGTTCTAGTCGTAACGAGCATAGGCATGGCTATCTTGGGTCTTTACCAAGGGAGACTTCTCAGTCATCCTGCCCTACGCTTTAATGCAGGTCAACTGTTCAAAGATGTGTTGCTGACCCTATTGGTCATTGGTGGACTGGTGGGCGTGTGGTGGGGTATTAGTTGGCTTGATGTCTTCCTGGCGATTGTGCTGGTGCTGCTAGCTGCCGGAAGTTGCTGGCAAGTGGTCAGTTGGCAGTTCCCGCTGATGGTAGAGCAGACGGCGATCGCACCTGAAGTTTTGGCTCAAATTGCCCGCCAAGTTGAGGGCGTTACGCACTGTTACCACATTCGTTCACGAGGTTTGGTGGGACGCTTGGTCTATGTTCAGATGCACTTAATTGTGCAGCCAGATCTGGCTAAACTCACGCCTTTAATTGCTGAACGCATTGAAACTGTCATTCGAGAGCGTTATGGCCCTGTGCATGTCACTTTTTTTATCGATGATGACATGGCAGCCGGTGCTAATTTTAACCAATCCCCTCCAATTACAGAAGTGAAGGGCAAAAATGACCCGATGGGTAGAAGTAATTAATGATTACAATCAATTCATCTTTGGCAGACATCAGGGTTATACCCAGTTGCAGTCAAAGATAGCAGACTTTTTCCCCACTCCCCTGAGGTTTCTTGACGGGTGATAAGGGGGAGTGAACCTCCCCTCAGTCGGCTACAGCCCATAACAGGGTATTAAGTTCGTTGGTGCATTTGCTACAAGCCATGATGCCCAGCAGCTCACTGCTGGGCTTTTCTTGTCAATGCTTCTCCAGCTAATAGGACAAGACTCTCAAAAAATTTAATGAAAAAACCCCACTGAGCTGCGCTAGCCAGTGGGGTCAAAATCAAAGGATACTCAATTACTGACTTATCGGTTGAAGTATCGACTTTTATGCACCCATCTAGGGGAACGAAACGAACTAATTATCGTGGGCGATTTCCCGGCGTCCGTCCACCTTCATCATTACTACCCCCGCGAGGACTTGAGTTACCAGGATCACAGCCTTCTGCTCCATTGCCAATGCCTTGGTTGCAGTTTTGACGGCGGGGTTTTTCGCGATCGCTTCCACCCACTTCCCTCATTTCCCCGGCTTCCCTGAATTTGGTTTCTTTGCCGACGATATAGGGCGACGAAATTTCCGTCGCCTCGCCATTATTAACCATCGCCTGGTAGAGAAATGCCGCGACTTCGGCTCGCGTTGCCACCTTGTTAGGACTGCAAGTGTTGCTATTAGGATAGTTCACTACAATGCCCCGCTCTGTTGCTGCTGCAACTAAGCTGCGAGCCTCAGCAGGGATCGCGCCGGCATCGCGATAAACCGCCAAAATTTGCTCGATGGAACTACTCGATGAGGTATAGTTTAGCCCCTTCGTCAACGCCGTTAAAATTTGCAGACGAGTTAGGCTTTGGTAGGGTTTGAATTGACTGCCAGAAGCAGCGCCTAAAAAGCCCATCTCATAAGCCTCCCGGATACCCTCGTAAGCCCAGTAGCTAGCTGAGACATCCCGAAAACTCATCGCATCGCGAACTTTAGTCTTCTTAAAAACGGAGGCAAGCAACGCGGCAAACTCGCCGCGAGTTACGGGTTTATCTGGATAAAATTTACCATCAGGAAATCCAGTCAGAATACCTCGCTGAGCCAGTTCCATAATGAAACCTCTCGCCCAGTAACTTTCGGATATATCGCTAAAGCTGACTTGAGAGCTACGGCGAGCCATGCTTGTCTGCTGCTGCTGTGTTTCGGTGCTGACACCCTCGCTCATCTGGGTGCTACCCTCGGCTTGAGAGCTTTGGCTGCTACTTTGGTTGCTGCCACCCGTGACGGATTGCATCGTCTCACTGGTACGGGTGATCACCTCTTGCCGGCTGGTTGTTTGCGTTGTTGTCTGGCTACTGGCAAGAGTTTGAGTTGCGACTTCATCCCACTTGGCTACAGTACCCGCTAAATTGGTGCGATAAACCCAGCTTTGGGAGCCGCTAGCGACAATTACCCGCCAACCTGGAACCATCGATTGAGTACACATGCTGTTGGAGTCGCCCAGACCCAAACAGCCATCCGACCAGGTTTCTTTTTCTACTTTGACAATTCGGAGTTTCGATGATTCAACTCCAGTCTTTTGAGAAACATCCTTGAAGACGGCATCCTTGCAACTGCACTCTTGTGCCATCGACTCATTCTCATCATCGTCGTCCTTGTCATCATCGTCATCTTTATCTGTTTTCTCCTCCTTATCTTTCGTCATTTGGCTAACAGATAACTGTTGTGCTAGCTCAACGCTTTCTTCTTGACCAGAAAACTTCATCGACGAAGCATTAGTTGGGGAAGCTACAGAAGCCGAAATACCTGCGGTCATCTCGGTTAAGACAATTCCCACTACTGCCAAAATCAGCCCACTCTTTGATGCAATAAGACTCAAATTCATTAATCCCACACCAAACGCCAAACTATCTAAATAGACGTTTACTTCTCTTAATTGTTCCTGTTGATAAAATCAAAAAATTTTCAGCCGAAGTAAATTTTTTAGCTGATAAATTCAGGAATTCAATTCAATCTACGGGATCTTAACTCACCAACAATCGCCGCGTCACTATTAACAGCAATGAGAAATGTTGCATAAATAATAACTATTGATGACTTCTCTAAATTACGTCTTTTGGAGCTTGCCATTGCCTCAGATTACTTATCTAGCTGAGTGCATTTTTATATCGATCACCGTTAGTAAAAATTGTGTAAAGGTAAAGGAATAAACTAGGGTTGAGTTAGAAAACTCGAAGACCAATCTTTTTTCGCGATTACTTCCGACTTTTTTGGGTCTGTCATTTTCAGCAGTTGGGGGATAGTCACAAACTTGTATCCCTGCTGTGTAAGTTTGGTAATAATTTGCGGGAGAGCTTGTACTGTTGCTGGGTGGTTGCCGCCCCCATCATGCATCAGTACAATTGCTCCGGGATGCGCCTTGCGGATGACATTATTGACTAACTGATGGGCAGGGAGTGGGCGATAGTCCATTGGGTCATTCGACCACATAACGATCGCATTCTTTTGCTGGATGGCGTAGTCAGCAACCCCATTATTCATTACAGCTCCGGGTGGTCGAAATAGGGAGGTTTTTACCCCTACCGTCTTATAGATCAGTTGTGCCGTGTCATCCAGTTCGCGGGCAGCCGTAGAGGCATCTAGCCGACGGTACCAATGGTTCCAGGTATGGTTACCAATGGCATGACCTTCCGCCACTACCTGCTTAGCAATTTGTGGATGCTCTTTCAGTGCTTGTCCCACCCAAAAGAATGTAGCTTTGATGTTATTTTTCTTCAGGATTTCCAGTATTTTTAATGTATTGCTAGGCCAAGGCCCATCATCAAAGGTGAGTGCGATCACCTTCTGCTGATTTAACGGTGTTATCTTTTTTATGATTTTTGCCTGAAACTCTGGGGAAACCCCAAAACTGATGGTAGGTTGCTCTCCGGATGGGCTTTCTGGGCTGAGGACATCACCCGATGAGGTTGTACTCTCTGGTGGGAGGTTTTGAGCAAGAGGGTTCCCATCAATTGCCTTTGGTTTGGCAGTGGCAGGGAAGAGGGAAGTCTCAACAGGGTTCTGTGTTGGTAAGCTTTTACCTCCTGAATTTGAGGCAATTTCTGGGCGGGGTGGTACAACAGACGCAGGTGGTAACGTTGAATTCTTCGCTCTAAATGCTCCCTGAGAGGATTTATGGGAGTACCAGCTTAAGCCAATAACAAAGCCAAAAGCCATAACAAGCAGCGTGATAAACATTAACCTCCGCAACCGGAAGGCATTCGGCTTAGCCAAATTATCTCTCCTTACACATTTTCAGGATTTGCTTTACCTTTCCTAAATCGCCGCCTGGAGGGAGATTTTACCAGGATTGCTCGCCGATTCTTCCCTGCACAGACAGGTTCGGTCAGTAATTTTATCAAAATATGGTGAGCTGGCAATCGATCGTAGGGTGAGCATAACCCGTTATCGAATTTGGCAACAGGTCTATTCTCTAACCAATGAGAAAGAATATTGTTGAATTGGCTTAAAACGTCTGCTCGGATATTACTTTAGAGTTTGCAGATTGCCCGAAGGCTAAGGTAAAAGCCAAAAGATAATATTACGGTAAAAAACGTTAAGATAGTTAACAAAAGTTTGCTTTTCGGAGTGGATACTGTATACTAAAGACATCAAGTGTTACAATCGCATCTTCCAGCTTCAGTCGCTTTACGCATTCAATAACCTTAGCTTGAAAAAGGTCAGGGCTAGGTTCTGGCATCTCCACACAGATTATGCAAACCACTTGCTACTGACCAAACCCAGAAACCTTTTTTACCAGGGTGATGTTGATCTTCCCTAGGGTCAAGCCGTTGGCTAGGGTGCTGACTTGACTTTAGATTTAGCAAGACTTTTTTTGACTGCCAATACGGATGCCTGCGCTTTTCAGTGTGCAAGTTCAGGCAGAGAATGCCTATGGCAAAGTATGCAACAACTGAAATACTCCACACCGACAAATATTTCACCTTCAATTTTTTTCTTTAATGAAATACCAATTCAGTTCCCATGTATCGGTTCTCGAACAGTCGTCATCTCAATCGGGCGATCGCCTAGTACAGTTGTGGGCAAAGCGTTACGTACCGAACTTGTCCATGCTGCGTTTAGAGACAAATCCGTCCACTGTCTCTGAGTTAGCTGAAGTGGCTTCTCCTTCAGGGAGAGCAAAAACAGTTGCTAAGCTAGAGCGTTTTCTCCATAATAACTTCGAGTCGGCAGGGATGCGGACAAGCCCTCTGTTTACTTACATTCCGAACATAGTAAATTTGGCACAAGCAAGGCAACTATCGCCCTATGTTGCACACATTTATAAGAAAGCCCTATCCATTTACTTGCAGCAATCGCCTTCCCTATCCTCGTTGCTAGCAAGACCAACAGCAATAACGGCAACTTCCTCGATTGGGACAGTGAATTGTTCAATCGCTCTCTATAAAGAGTGGGCAGAGCCGATGCTAGAACAGCTAGTCACGGGACTGGAACCTGTATTATGGCATCTGCGCGAGCGATTAAACCAAGCTCCCGATCCGCGTACCATTGGCTTCATCAGTACGCACTTTCACTTCAGCAGTAACTTACTGTTAGAGAAGCTTACCCCCTGCGAACAAGTGTTGCTGACTCCCTACTTCAAGTTTGTAGAAGAGCAAGTGTGTATTCCCTGGCAACGAGTCTGCAATACGGCGGCTCAGTATCCTCCTAATTTACCTATCATTAAAGTTGTTGAGCAACTCTTACCTGTTACCCAAGAAATTGCTCATCTCGTCTATGCTCGGATGGCTCAAGTTTACTGTGAGCATCGCACTCGTCGGGGAAATTTAAACGAACCAGGAGTCATGAGTTCGGCTATCCGAGACTTGGAGATGTTTCAACTCTACCTCTGGCTATGTTTTCTAGAGAAGAAGATGGCACCGATAGAACAGGAATTACTGCCTTTGTGTGTCATGGTTTTTCCTAACATCGGCGTGACAGGTGAGTTGGTGAGGCAAATGTTACGCTTTCTTGTCAATGAAATCATGGCTCGCTTGGAACCCACTCAGATACCACTGTTATTGCCTTATACTCAAAGGCTTCAGGAACTTTTTTCTGACTTTGACCAAAAAGCGGCTAAAACTAGGAAACACTCGCAAAAGTTTGCAGGGAATTCCAGGAGTCGTCAATCTATTCCTGTGGGTTGATTGATGGGTAGGATTGAATTTTCTTAAAGTTCTAGCAAAGACAGAAGGCAGACCGGAGCTAAGCGTGAGGACAGAAGGCACCGGAGCTAAGCGTGAGGAGGCTCTTATGTTTCTTACTGGTACGTGGTCATTTCAGCCATTAAATCTGTCCTAACCTTGATGGCAACAACTATACTTACGCATTGACCGAATCGTTAATGTATGATTTGCCGCCAACAGCGTCGCGTCATACTCATGTGATTTGTACAGTGCGTAAGTCCTGTTTTAAGGGGCTTAAACCAAAAAATAAGGGAAGAGAACGAATTCTTCTTCCCTGGGGATTATTTTGTTGATTATTCTGGTCGTCTGCATTTTGACCCTCTTGAAGCTTTTTCCTCAGCATCTGCTGTTGCTTTTTGAGTTGTCTCGCCCTGGCAGAACCACCTTTACCCTTGTCGTTTCTTCCCTGGCGACGGGGAGATTCCCATCGCTTGAGTCGTTGTGTCATGAGTGTTGCCTCTGGATAACAGTGGGCGGGGAGAGACTCGAACTCTCATGACCAAAGGCCGCCACATTTTGAGTGTGGTGCGTCTACCAATTTCGCCACCCGCCCTGGGGAGCAACCTTCTCATTATACCCGTTTTTTTGTCCCTGCAACAAAGATTGATAAGTTTGTGAGCTGGCCCAACGATCAATCTCTCTGGCTCGGAGTACGGGTACGGGGTGAGTGAGCTGAGCGGTTTGTGCTGATTTGAGCATTTCACCGAGTTCGGTATTGCTGATGGCGTCGTAAGCTCTCGCTTGAGCGATGAAGGCATCTAGGTTGAGTTGGGGGGCGAGAGTGGGGGAACCGCCAGCAAGTTTCATCAAAACTGACATCACGACTCTGGGGTCTTGAGTGGCGAGGAGTGCGGCGCGATCGCACGTAAATTCTGCACACCGTACCCATTCCAATAGCTGTGCCTGTACGCTCTGAGCAATGACTGAACCCCAAGTCGGGATTAAACTAGCGGCTAGGATAATGATATTAAGCGGCGTCAGGTAGACGCTGTGTTCACATTTGAGATGTCCTAGTTCATGAGCAATCACTGCCTGAATTTCTTCCGGCGTGAGCATATCAATTAAGGATGTGTGTAACACAATAAAAGGCTGCTTACCCCGCATAGCGAAGGTATAAGCATTAGGTGCCGGATGCTGGTGTACGTAAAGTTGGGGTGGATCTAAATCTAGCGTTTTGCAAGCATCTAAGAGGAGATTATGAAGATGTGGCAGTTGATTTTCACCCACCAAGACGCTGGCAGCGATGTTGTTCAGGTAAAAAAACTGTTCCGCTAAGGGGCCAAGTAAATTCCGCACCATCAAGTCCAACCCTGGCACCTGCTTGAGGGATTGGGTGGCTTCAAAATCTAGGGGATGGCGAAAATCGTCTGCCTTTAGACCAATGAGCAGTGTTTTTGAAATTCCCATTTAGACTACGGTAAATTCTGTAAGGGTATTAAATGATGCTTTTGTCAAGCGATTTTCAGCGATCAGCTTGGTGTAGTGACTAATCTTAATGATGTCACGTTTGAGATGGGATTGCTGGCTACGTCTGGCACCTCCAAGTAAATCTCCCCCATTACTTACTCAAGAAAGGTACTTGCTCCTTGTCTGCACTCGCCTAAAAATCAAGGACGGATATTGTTTTCCCAATGATCTGCAACAGCTCTGATCCGGCTCCCCCCTTTTTAAGGGGGGTAGGGGGGATCTATATGTAGCGCCTCAAAACAAAAGCCTCGAAAGGTTTACCCTAACACCAAACCAACTAACCGTAGACCTCAGGTACTCAAGGCTCCGATAACCAACCTTGAACGCGCTTTAAACTTTTCCAATCGGGTTTTCTGTTGAGTCCATCTTCAAGACTTTCCATCAAGTCGTGCCGGACTTGGGAATCCATCGCCATTAGCTGCCTCGCGACATCAATGTGTTTCCGCACACCGGTTTGACCGGTTTCCAACATGGCAATGGCGAGGTTAACTCTAGCTTGGGGGGCACTCTGATCTAACTTAACGCCCTTGAGAGCCGCTTTATAGGCTTGTTCCGGTTTGTCATCCAGCAAATAAAGCCATGCTAGACAACTCCAAGCGGCAGCCGTTTTAGGAGAGCGATCGCAAATTTCCTTGAAAACTGGAAGCAGTGTATCTGGACCTTCACCCGCGTTGTAACGTTCCAGACCAATATCGAACATGGAGGTAATAGACTCGGTCATAAGTAGTCGTGGTTACTGATTTTTCTGAGTTATCAATCTCGTCTTGCTATATTGACATAACCTTTAATACATATTTCGCGAGTAGGATTCTACCTACCCTCAAAAAGATACCAGACCCAGCTCGAAGAGTGGATCTGGTTTGCTTAAGACCGACAATAACGGTCATGGAGTGAGTTGCCCTAGCTTGCCCAATCAACCTTCAGGCATAACTAACTTAAACACCAAAGGATTTACCACAACCACAGCTTTGACTGGCATTGGGGTTGGTGAATTGGAACCCACCGCCAATCATGGCATCGCTGTAATCGAGAACTAAGCCATAGAGATAAAGCATACTCTTCGGATCGCAGACGATTTTAAAGCCTTCATAGTCAAAGACTTCATCATTCTCCCGAACTTTACTAGGGTCTTCAAAATCCATCATGTAAGACATGCCCGAACAGCCTCCCTGGCGGACACCCACCCGTAAGTAGAGGTCTTTTCCTTGTCTCTCCCGCAGGGCTAAAACATGCTTGAGGGCGGCCTCTGTCAGTTGGATACCTCTTTGTTGGGGCTGAGTTGCTTGTGTCATGAATACCTTGCGACTCCTATTGGCTCTTTATATAGGGAATAGTTTATTTTGCCAGTCTCTTGGATCAAGTTGATTAAGACAACTGACAAGGGAGTAAACTTGCTGTGCTTAGCTTTTTACCTTTTATTGTAACGAATCCGACTTAAATCCATGCGTGGCAACTTCAAGATGCCCTAGTAGAAGAGAGTAGAAATCCAGCGCCAGATCCAGAAAACAACAGCCCGGAAATTATTGCGGTTTAATAGGAATATCTCCTCTTATACTGGTTCTCGGCTCGCTATTCTTTTTGCAATTAACGCCATCGCTATTCTATGTCTGCTCTGAATCCCACTACTTGTCGTCGGCTTAAAAATTTACAACAAATTCCTAGTGTGTGGGAAGGTGATCGCCGTTCGCTGTCAGCTTTTGCAGACACGATGGAATCGGAAAGTGAAGGGAACAGCGAATGTATTCTCTGGGTTGATGGTTCCGAAGGCATTGTGCGGGCAATGGATGTGGTGTCACCAGAAATGGGTCCAGAAGCCGTTGTGCGTGCCTTGCTGCGAGCCATGGAGCATCCCCAAAACCCGGCTCGACCGGCTCGACCCTCGAAGATTGTAGTGCGAGACCGGGAAATTCAGTTTTATTTGCGCGGTGTCCTGCAAGATTTGGATATTACGATTGATTACGTTCCAGATTTACCTTTAATTGATGAGGTATTTCGGGGGTTTGCGGAAGTCGCTAGCAATCGACGCCCTGAGCTCCCCCCTCAATATGCCGACCTCTTGCTGCAAAAATCCGATGAACTTTGGCAAGATGCCCCTTGGGAACTGCTAGCTGATCACAATATTCTCTCCATTGAAATCAATCAATGGGATGTGGAAACGTTTTACGCCTCCGTCATGGGAATGCTGGGGATGGAGTATGGCGTCCTGCTATATCGTTCCTTGGATTCCCTAAAACGGTTCCGGGCATCGGTTTTAGCCGAGGAGTCGTTCGAGGCGATGGAAAAAGCCTTTTTAGGGCAAGATTGCTTGTTTGTCACCTTTGGACGAGATGACGATGAACAGGAGGAAGATGATGAAGAGGATGACTTTGATTTAGCGGACTTGCCCGTGTCCGATATTGTGCCGAACTTCGGGACGGTGCATCCTTTGGAAGGTATGCGACCCTTTCTGTATGACGAAGAAGCGATCGCGCTTTACATTGCCTTGGAAGCACTCCATCGCTTTTTCAAAGCGACCTCTCGGCAGTTAGCCGCAGATGAGTTCCCTACAATCTCCAAGCGTTACCGCATCGCCGTCCCCCTGGAAGTTGAATCAAAATCAACGCTTTCGGTGAAAGTTTCCACGCTCCCGGATGTAGCAACCGAGTTGTTGGAAATGGCTCAGTTCGTTGACGAAGATGACTTTGAAGACGACTTTGATGATGACTTGGATGATGATTTAGACGAAGCGGAAATGGCGGCACCACTACGGGATGATTTAATCCCAAAAGATGCATTCCTCAGCCTGGGAATGATTCCCTGGGAAAGTGTTGAAATGCTACGGGCTGGTGTCGATTGCTACCAGTCGAAGGAAGTTGAGGAGGCTGGTGAAGGGATGCCAGTCATTCTGATTCAAACCACTCGCCCCAAAGCCAAAGTGCTGATTGAGCAGATCCAAACCGCTGGGGGTTTAAAAGCAATTTGCTTTAATCCAGGAGAAGACCCCTTTGTGGGCGAACGTTATGACTTGGGCATTCTTCAGACGGAAAATAGTAATCTATACTTGTTTGGCGAGTTTCCAGAAGCCGACCCCACCCATCTGTCCGCCCGTAAAAAGTGGGATCAGCGCTGTAAGAAAATTAAGGGACATTGCGGCTTAATCATTGCCAAGGGTCTAACGGGAGCAGCACGCGGTAATCCTAAGCCTAGTGATATGGTGGCATTTTTTGAGGCGCGATCGCTCTCTGCCAGAGAGTTGGGCTTAGGGATGCTTCAGTTGATCCCGCAGTTTGAGTAGGGCTTGAAGGTTGATTGAGAAGGTAGAGCGTCCGTCCAGGAGTGGGGCAGCGGTAATGCATACCCCACTCGTGCAATCTCGGATTGTGGGATCGGCATCCCGCCCATCCTCAAAAGTGGCACTCTAGTGTTCAACTCCCTCCACTTGGGCAACCATCAAGATGGTCTTGAGAACAGAATCAGGGTTGAGGCTAATCGAGTCAATTCCCTGTTCTACCAAGAATTGAGCAAACTCAGGATAGTCGCTGGGAGCCTGACCACAAATACCAATTTTACAACCATGCTCCTTCGCATCTGCGATCGCCATTTTCACCATCCGCTTCACGCCTTTATTCCGTTCATCAAAGATAGGAGCCACTAACGCGGAATCACGGTCTAAACCCAGAGTTAGTTGCGTCAGGTCATTAGAACCAATCGAGAAGCCGTCAAACACCTTACTAAACTCATCCGCTAAGATCACATTACTCGGCAACTCACACATCACATAAACATGTAAGCCGTTGACGCCCCGTTTTAGACCGTTTTTAGCCATTTCTGCTAACACTTGACGACCCTCATCCGGTGTACGACAGAAGGGAATCATTGGAATCACATTCGTTAAACCCATCTCCTCCCGCACTCGCTTGAGTGCCTGACATTCCAAAGCAAAGGCATCGCGATATTTCTCATCGTAATAACGAGACGCACCACGCCATCCCAGCATCGGGTTCTCTTCCTTTGGCTCAAACGGCTTACCACCCAAAAGGTTGGCATACTCATTCGTCTTGAGGTCGGACAGCCGCACAATCACGGGCTTGGGATAAAATGCTGCTGCAATCATCCCGATGCCACAAGCCAGCTTATCCACAAAGAATTCAGGCTTGTTGTCATAGAGTTTTGTGAGTTCGGCAATTTGGGCCTTAACCACTTCATCTTCCAACTGGTCGAAGTGAAGCAATGCCAATGGGTGCGTTTGGATGTGGTTGGCAATGATAAATTCTAACCGAGCCAAACCCACACCATCGCAAGGGATAGAAGCTAAGCTAAAGGCTTGTTCTGGGTTGCCCACATTCATCAAGATTTGAGTGCGAGTCCGAGGCAAGTTTTCCAATCTCGTCTCTTTCACCTCAAAGGGCAACAAACCTTTGTAAACCAATCCTTCGTCCCCTTCCGCGCAGGAAATGGTCACCTCTTGACCGGTCTTCAAGACATCCGTTGCATCCGTGCAACCCACAATCGCCGGAATCCCCAATTCCCTTGCAATAATTGCCGCGTGGCAAGTTCGCCCCCCCTGATTGGTAACAATTGCACTGGCTTTCTTCATAATCGGTTCCCAATCGGGGTCTGTTTTATTGGTCACTAAGACCTCACCAGGTTGGAACAGATGAATTTGGCTGACATCTAAAATCACACGGGCTGTACCCTGACCAATGGTTGCACCGACGCTACGACCCCTAACTAAAACTTCACTATGTTCTTTCAGGTGGTAAGTCTTGAGGACGTTGGTAGACTTTTGAGATTGCACCGTTTCGGGACGTGCCTGAACTACAAATAATTCATTGGTCAACCCATCTTTTGCCCATTCAATATCCATGGGCGTGTAGACACCGCGAACGTGAGAATAGTGTTCTTCAATCTGCACCGCCCAACGTGCTAATTGTAGAATTTCATCATCGGTTAGGCAAAATTTATCCTGTTCAGCTTCCGGTACCCAGACATTTTTCGTTAATCTGGAACCACCCATGTCATAAACCATTTTGATGCGTTTGTTGCCTAGGCGTTTGTCCAAAATGGGACGGAATCCATCTTTTAAGGTCGGCTTGAAGACTAAATATTCATCTGGGTTCACGGCACCTTGAACGATGTTTTCTCCTAAACCGTAAGCCGCTGTAATTAAGGCCGCATTTTTGAAGCCACTTTCCGTATCAATAGAGAACATAACGCCCGAAGCGGCTAAATCGGAACGCACCATTTTTTGCACGCCAACGGAGAGGGCAACCTCTAACTGATCAAACCCATTGCGCTGACGATAGGAGATGGCACGGTCAGTAAATAGAGAGGCAAAACATCGGTGGCAATATTCCAAAACTCTGGTGAGACTTTGGACGTTTAAGTAAGTTTCCTGCTGACCCGCAAAGCTAGCATCGGGAAGGTCTTCAGCCGTGGCAGACGAGCGAACGGCGACTTCTGTATCTTCGCCGTAACGGTTGCATAACTTTTGATAAGCTGCACCAATTGCCGCTTCCAGTTCTGGGGGAAAGTTTACGCTCAGGATTAATCTCCGCGCTTTGTTGCCATGCTGTTGAAGATTCCTGACATCATCTACGTCTAAGTCAGCAAATAGTTCGCGCAACTGGGCTGCTAAACCCGCTTTTTCAATAAAGTAACGGTAGGCATAGGCTGTGATGGCAAATCCATTAGGAACATTTACTCCCTTGGGCTTCAGTTGTCGAATGAGTTCACCTAAAGAGGCATTTTTTCCGCCTACCAAGGGAATATCCTCAAGCCTTATTTCGTCAAACCACAGAATCAGAGATTGCTCTTGGGTTGTTTGGGTAGATGTCACGCGGGTAGATGTCAGCATAACTCTTTTCTTTTCTCCGACTACTACCTCTAGTCTAACTTTAGAATTTCTTTGGGATCGCTATGAAACGACTAAGAATTAGCTCTAAATCAGAGAGGAGCGAAAAAAAACAATTCCTCCAAAAGCCGAAAAAGCTTGTTTTTATAAGGTTTTTAGTTAGAGAGGATAAAATTTTAATAAGAATAGATCGGTACAAAAATATTAATATTTCTTGTTTTTTATTTAAGCATTTTTTTGAGGAAATTAGATTATTATTTATCAATAATTAAGTTAGAAATATTGTGTGACTTAAAAAATAAATTTTAGCTATAGCTAATAATTAGATACGTCTTTTTTGTGAAATTTTTGTGAATAGTCGCGGGTGTCACCAACGCTGTTCTGGATGAATCGCCGCCAGTGGTGTTAGCTGAGGGCACTCGCCGAAGCTAATGTACTTGAGGTAAGGGCTTTTTCTAGATTATGGGAAGAGGGTTAGGTAGTTTACCAATGCGATCTGAACCCCACTTCTAGAGATAATAGTGCCGGCTAATCCACCGTTAGCCCACAGCCGTACCACGGAAATTGTCTAGGTTCCGAATCTTCTGCCTAGGGTTCATCCCTTAATGGTTTCGTACTACTCGTTTGGGGGAATCGCTGGCTGTTTTCTGTTTACATAAGTTAATATAAATTTATAAGTTTCAATCTCTTAATCTTCAAGATTCCCAATATGGCTAATTCAGAAGGACGCAAACAGCAAATCATGGAACATATCAGCAGAAGCGTACAACTGCCTCAACAACTATCGGCAACCACTGCAAATTCAGAGGCTCGAAAAAAGCAGATAATGGAGCATGTCAAAAGAAGTCTGAGTTAATCGAGTTTGCAATTGTGCGCGTCTAAATACAGGGGGTGGACAGTATCCATCCTCTGCTAGTTATGAAAAAAGCGATCGCCTCCGATGAAAACTTTTGTAAAATACTAGTTTGAGCGAAAGAAAGATGCTGTTGGCATCGTAATCTCCGAATCGTTTGTGACGAAGAAAGACCCTGGAAAAAATAAGTTTATAAAACCAAACTATCAGAGTCTATTTTTTCAGGAACTTCATAGTCTTCGGTAACGGAAAGAATGTGATTGAGCGACTGAATCAGAAGTAGACTTAAACCAAAAATTAAAATGAATAGTATCCCTGCCACAAAACCAGCAAATTGAAAAACGTACAAAGAACTAGATATAAATAAAGACATTTGTTTTCCTTCTATTAAGGTTGGCGAGAAAAATTGAGTCTTTTTGTTGACCGTCTTGAGATGAAGCGAGCCAGAGAATAGGGAAACTAAAATATTAGAACAGAATCGTACTACTTAAGTGTGAATAATTTGTGAAAACTTTAAGGTACTGTACCTAGCATTGTCAAAGCCCAACTCTTGTAGCTGGGCTTCTTGGATAGAAAGGCATTCCTTAACGTTCAATTATTGTCACACTCTTAAATTATTGCCTCTCTCATTGGTTAATCAGTCTTTTGGTTGCTATTTTCCTAAAATGAAAGGTTTTTTCAGGCGGAAGAGGGAGTCCATTTCCCCTTATTATACTTTAAATGCTAAGGATATAAGGAGTAATGAGCGGCCTCTAGAAATCAACTCACCCCTAATACCTAGACTAAATTTTATGGGGTAGAAAATATCATCCCTGAGAGAGATATAGAAAATTTTAAGAATGAATCTTCTGATATCCCTGTGGTAATCCCATGACACGGCGATAATGAGCTTCAACCTGATTCACGGTCTGAGATTGGCGGTTTGCCACCCACTGGCTACGCTCAAATAATTCCTGTCTTAACGCATCCACATCAATCGTAATTACCTGGCCTTGGGCAACCACTTGCTGACCATTGACCCAAACACTATCAACAGCATTTGTAGGACGCCCTAGAACGAGTAAGCCAATGGGATCAGTACGGGGCAAGAGCGAGAGACTGGTTAGGTCATAAAGTACCATATCGGCTTTTTTTCCTATCGTCAGCGAACCGAGTTCATCTTCTACATTCAATCCCTTTGCACCTCCCAACGAGGCCATTTCCACTGACTGGCGAGGTGTAATCCAATGATGATAGTCCATCTCCGTGATGTTGTGTACAATTGAACCCATTTTGATGGCTTCTAGTAAATCCTGAGAGTCATTGCTGGCCGCACCATCACAACCAAAGGCGACATTCACTCCCGCTTGACAATATTTCAAAATCGGCGCAATCCCACTGCCTAAGCGCAAGTTACTTAAAGGATTATGTACCACCGTCGCTCTCGTTTCGGCCAAAATACCAATATCCGCATCACTCAACCAAACACAATGGGCTAAAGAGGTGCGTTCACTCAAATACCCAATGCGCTTCAGGTGTTCAACCGCAGTACAGTGATACTTTTCTTGAGCCAGTTGTTGTTGGGCTTGGGTTTCTAACAAGTGAGAATGACGACAGAGATTGTAGCGATCGCTCAGTTCAATACACCCTTCAAATAATGCATCTGAACACAACTGCATCCCCGTTGGTGCTACCAAAATATTCACCCCTGCTTCTGGGTTATGAAATGTCTCCACCATTTCTTGCATGAGTGCCAACGTGCTTTGAGTTGAGCGCAGGTAAGTTTCGTGTTCCCTTTTCGTCCCGCCATCAGGAATGCTTTGGGTGAGAGATTCATCTTGAATCAAAGGGGCAATAAACGCACGGATGCCAATGTCTTGGTAGGCGCGAACTGCCGCCGCAACGGTTTCGATTTCTTGACCGGGAATCAACACTAAGTGGTCAACTACACTAGTGCCACCAGAAAGCAGGGTTTCTACAGCGGTTCCTAACGCACTCAGATAAACTTGCACCGGTTCAAGGGGTGCAAAATCATAAAGTTCCGCCAGCCACAATTCCAGAGGAACAGGAGGAATAATTCCTCGCTGCCACATCTCTGAGGAGTGGGTATGGGCGTTGACGAAACCAGGGAGGAGAAGTTTGTTTTGACCATTGACGACAGTTCCAACCCCTTCTAGATTGGGTGCAATGTTACGAATGTGATTGTAGATGATTTGTACATCTACGGTTGAATAGCTTTGCTCAATTGGAATTAAAACATTTTGAAGTGTCCAGTTCACAGGTTAACCCTTGAATATTTATCGCTTTAATCAATATATCTTTAATAAAATTCAATACTTAAATAACGCTTAAGTTTGGGCTAAAAAATGCATTTGGCACCAAAATAACGGTGGACTTATAAGCTGAATTTCCTTCGATAAAACAAGATGAATCGACCCCTCCGTACTTTGGGCGTGCTGCCAAATGCTTGGGCCGTGAATGAGACGATCGCAGATATTACCCGCCCACCCCTTCCACCTGTGATCATTACTTTGACCACAGAAACCAAAACGCTGCGGATAGATCTAGCGAAAGTTGCCATTCTAGTCATTGATATGCAGAATGATTTTTGTCATCCAGACGGCTGGTTGGCTCATATCGGCGTTGATGTCACCCCCGCACGGAAACCCATCGACCCCTTGAACACATTACTCCCCCAATTACGAGCCGCCCAAGTTCCGATCATTTGGGTTAACTGGGGAAATCGTCCTGACTTACTGAATATCAGTGCTGGACTGCGGCATGTTTATAATCCGACGGGCGTTGGTGTAGGACTGGGCGATCCGCTACCGAACAGGGGTGCTAAAGTTCTGACACTGGGCAGTTGGGCTGCCGCCATTATCGATGAACTAGAACAGGCTCCAGGCGATATCTTTGTAGATAAGTATCGAATGAGTGGCTTCTGGGATACTCCCCTAGATAGTATCCTTCGCAACCTGGGTAAAACTACACTTCTCTTTGGCGGAGTCAACATTGACCAGTGTGTGATGGCAACTCTACAAGATGCTAACTTCCTGGGCTATGACTGCATTCTCGTCAAAGACTGTGCAGCGACTACTTCTCCTGAATATTGCCTACAAGCAACGATTTATAACGTTAATCAGTGCTTTGGCTTTGTCACAAATTCTCAATCAATTATCGAAGCGATTAAATTAGGAGATAAATAGCACAATTGAAGGATAAATTTGCTTTTCTGTTGATAAGCTTCAGTTTAAACACAGGTTAAATCTTGGCAAGATTGAGAAAGTTGAAGTTGACATAGTAACAATTTATACCGTTATTAAAACAAAATTGAGCCTTCAATTGTATAACCTTCAACTTTCAACCTCATCACCCACCACCTACCACTAATTTTAGGAGTAAATTCCTATGAACTCCTCTCGTTGTATGATTCCCGTAATCAAGTCTTCTAAAGACTATCAGGCTTATCGCATCAGCCCTCAGGATACAAATCGTTTAGCCATTGTATTTGAGCCAGCAACCGCAGATGCCTCTTTAACGGTTTGTGTGGAAATTTTTGATCAGGGGGGCAAAACTCCGCCCAATCGCCATCAATTTGCAGTTGAAATGTTCTTTATCCTCAAGGGAGAAGGCTTAGCCATCTGTGACGGAAAAACTGTTTCGATTCAGGCGGGAGATAGTTTATTAGTGCCACCCACGGGAATTCATGAGCTGAGGAATACGGGTTCGGGTCGCTTATATGCGCTATGTATTATGGTGCCCAATGAAGACTTTGCTGAATTGATTCGCAGTGGCATTCCTGTGGAATTGGATGAGGAGGATTTGAGAGTACTCAACCGAACTGACGCTCTGGTGCCATGTTAAAGAATTGACACCGAGCAACCCATAACCCTTAGAATATCTATCGCTAGATTCCCCCTTAATCTCCTGGATGTGTTGGAGAATTCAAGGGGGATTCGTTTAACCCATCACTCCATGTTGAACGTTAAGAAAGAAACAGCATCGATGCTGACGCGGGATGGCGTTCGGTTAGATGCAGATATTTACCGTCCCGATGCTGAAGGTGAGTTTCCGGTATTGCTGATGCGTCAACCCTATGGACGTGCGATCGCATCCACCGTCGTTTATGCTCATCCTATCTGGTACGCGGCTCATGGCTACATCGTTGTGATTCAAGATGTGCGAGGACGCGGTACATCCCAAGGAGAATTCCAACTATTTGTCCACGAGACGGAGGACGGCGAAGATACCGTCAACTGGGCAGCCGCGCTACCGGGTAGCACGGGACAGGTGGGCATGTATGGCTTTTCTTACCAAGGCATGACTCAGCTTTATGCCGCCGCCGCTAAGCCATCGGCTCTTAAAACCCTTTGCCCTGCGATGATTGGCTATGACTTGTATACCGATTGGGTTTATGAGGGGGGTGCCTTCTGCTTACAAGCCAATCTGGGCTGGGCAATTCAGCTTGCCGCAGAAACGGCGCGGCTACAAGGCGATCCTGCTGCTCATTTGACCCTTTACACGGCTGCCCAGAATCTACCCTTGTATGAGTCTGTGCCTAACTTGGAGGAGTGCGTGCGGAAATTCGCACCGAATACCTTTTATCACGAGTGGTTAGAACATTCCAAACCCGATCAATACTGGGCAAAAATTTCCCCCAAGGGTTACTTGCAAGAGGTTGACTTGCCCATGTTCCATATCGGGGGATGGTTTGATATTTTTTTACGCGGCACACTCCATTGTTACAAGGACTTTGCGGCACGGAGTACGACTCGCCAACAGTTGTTAGTTGGGCCGTGGGCGCACTTACCTTGGAATCGCAAAGTGGGGGCTGTAGATTTTGGTGCAGAAGCCGCGAATCCGATTGATGGCCTGCAACTGCGGTGGTTCGATCAGTTTCTCAAAGGCATTGATACCGGGTTATGGGATGAACCGCCCGTTCGTTTATTTGAGATGGGCAGTAACCACTGGCGTAATTTTGATCGTTGGCCTAAAAAAAATCATGGAAAGTATTTTTTGTCAAGCACTGGACTTGCGAGTATGCGGGAAGATTCAGGCACTCTAGTCGCAGAAGAAGCCGAATCAATTCCAGATCCGATCCCCCCCTTAAAAAGGGGGGAATCCCAAATCCCAAGTTGCTTTGATGTGTTAGTTCACGACCCTTGGCGACCTGTCCCAGCCTTGGGGGGTCATGCCGCTGTGCCTTCGGGGCCATTTGAGCGATCGCATTTAGATTGCCGTTCGGATGTCTTGACTTATACCACTAAACCCCTAGGGGCAGACTTGCATTTAGCGGGGGATGTAGCGGTTGAGATTTGGTGTCATGCCGATAAACCCAGTCATGACTTATGTGCCATTCTCTCGGAAGTGCGACCCGATGGGCGCGTCTACAATTTGACACAGGGTTATCTTCGGGTTAATTCTGTTCAGGACGAATTTTTGCAAGTTCAACTTCAGGCAACGTGCTGGAAAATTTCTCAAGGTCATGCATTGCGGCTTAGTTTGAGTGCAGCTTGTTTTCCTGCCTATCCCATGAATCCGGGTACAGGTTCACGCTTGGGAAGCGATCTGTTGATGGATGCTCAAATTATTACTTTGACGGTATTTTCTGGAAGCGATCGACCTTCGCAGGTTTTGTTGCCTGTGGTTTCGGCTTCTTATGATTAGTAGGGTGGGGACTGCTAATAAAAACCTGTATGGTCTTCAAGCAGCACATCTGTCAAAAAACTAGCAAGAAATCTTATGAGTCCTAATGCCTTCGTGGATAATGGCTTCCCTTCAGGCATTGACTTCTGTGTCCAATTCCTTTCCAGCCCAGAATTCAATGATGTAACTTTACGAAACCTGGCTCCGTCAGCATCAAGTAAGGAAAAGAAGCACGACCTTGCCTTGCGTGTAGCTCGTGCTCTGGAACAAAGTCAACTTACCCCGAACCAAGTTCTGCTTGAGTATGTAAAACAACCAAGGAGGTGGTTGAGTCTAAAGCAAGGACAATGTGAAAAAACACCCCATCTAAAATCTCCGGCTCAATTACTTTGGGAATTTGGGAAACAGGGCTGGTATGGTCCAATCACAGACTCTACTAATTTTCGGAAATGGTACATTCATATCTCTAAAATCTCTGACTACGTTCATAGAGGAAGTGGTGAAGCTAGCCAACTTGAGCAACGATATATTCGCTGGTCTGTCATTGCTGAAGTTAGTCGTAATTACGTTGCTCTACATTGGCAAGGATTTACATTCACTGAGATAACTGAGGATTCTAGAGATCAAGCAGTACAGTTTCCCTTCTGGCGTTATATTCCCAAAGTTTTTGATGAACTGACTGAGCACTTACAAGGTTATTGGGTTCACCCCAATCTTCATCAATTAGTTCTACAGGATATGTGGAACAAATATCTTGACAATTTCCATTACAGATGGCAACACTTGCGGATTAGGGCAGAAGCAGATGGGGTGGCTTTGAATGCTCATAGTTCTGGCGTGACGGAAGTTAATGTAATGGGGTTACAGGCACTGGCACGAAAACTAGCGGAGTCTGCATTGGAAAGACTTGGACAGCCAGATAATTTCGAGCAAATCGGTCATGTTGAAAATGCTCTTTTGCGTACTCTTATAAAAGAGTGGGGCACTAAGTCTTATGAATTTAGCCTGGACAGGAAACCCAATTTGAGCGAAGCTAGCTCTCAAGACACAGACAATCAGCCTAAATTAGAGAATCTATTCAAGGCACACTGTTACTTTGGACTCAAGCGTGATTCTACCCAAGATTCTCTTCAGCACCTAAAGTGCCATTCAAGATACTATGGAGGTAGTACTGGTGTACTTAAATTTCTCCTCAGGGAACTTGGACTCCGAGGCTAAGGCAATGTCCCGCTTCATTTGTAAAGGACGGTTAGACTTCCTGTCTAGCGAACAGAAGGCTGAACTTAGTCGGCACTTCAGGAAGAGGAAGCAGGGTACACAAGCCATGCCACATCAGCTTGCTGTTCTTTTGGGGCTAAAATATGCCCATGCATTGGCGATTTTAACTGTTCTTGAGGCAGAAGGGCTTTGTGAGAATCAACTTCTCATTTATCACAAGTGTGATCCGGAGGTGCCAGCAGGGGCAATTCCGTATGGCAAAGGCTTTCCTGATTTACCTTGGCCTTGTCCTTTGTGTGAAAAGGTAGTCGAAGACTCCAATGAGTTGTCTTTTGATGTCATGGCACAGTCCACTCACCAAATCGAATTTGTCTAATTGAGTCATGCCTAGTCAAGAGGAACTCGTTCAATCCGTTATCGATGCTTTAGCACTTCTTGACAAAGACGATCCGGCATCAGATAAGCTAGCAACTTATTTGTACATTGCAGACAGAAGACTTTCAGATTATCTCGATCAGCTCAGAGAGTTCACACAACTGGAAAATCCTACACTATCGGAAAGTAAAAAAGGTGGTGAGCTGCTAGAACAAATTGCCTTTCTGGTCTTTAAGGGATTGAGGGGAGCCACAAGTTTAAAGAGCTTTCAGTCCGCAGGTCCTCAATATGATCTTCTAGTCAGTGGAGACCAACCAGCTTGGTTACATGTTTGTAATCTGCTCTATCTTAAAGAAAACCAGAGAGGTATAGTCGTCGAGGCAAAAGCAACGAAGCAACGATTGCCGGACAAACAGTTTGCGCGACTGTGCAGCCTCATGGAGCTAAATCTCTCAAGTACAGTTGGTCTTGGAGTGTTCTTCACACTGAAGGGAGCAGCTGGATTCCCTCACAAGGCAACCTCTAGAGAGCGATCAATCAGAGATTGTCGCCTGCGTCAGGTGCTTTTTCATGCTAAGACGCAGAAATTAATTGTTGTCCTAGATAAAGATGATATTTTTGAGCTAGGTAAAAATGGCACTTTAATTCAGATACTCGTGAGGAAGATCAGAGATTTATGCGAACTCAGTGGTCTTCCAACTACTCCAATTTGTGAACCCAAAGAGATAGATTTGCCCAAGCATCTGAAGCAACTATAGCCAGTAGAAATCAGTACTTACAGAAATTTGCATCTCGATGAAATTCACTGGTGTAAGGGCGCACAGCCGTATATCCCTACCTAACCTACCTCACTGAATTGAAAACTGCTGTAACAATCAGATCGAGTTTTGCTGCTTAGCTATTGGCGGCGATCGCTTGATGGATGCTCAAATTATTACTTTGACGGTGTTTTCTGGCAGAGATCGCCCTTCTCAAATGCGGCTACCTGTGGTTTCAGCTTCTGGAGGATAAAATCAGGTACATCGATTCAGGGGGTGGCAACCTCGTCTAAGACAAGACTTAGCATTTTTCCTTAGCCGACTTCAAGTGCGCTATCCAATGAGAGAGTTCTGCGGCTGTCATACCCCCTCTGGGAGAAAGTCGCGCATCCTGATATCCCCATTGCTCCACATCAATCTCATAGTGTAATGGTGATAGCAGCGTGCCTTGACAAAGTTTTTCTTTTTTAGCAGGCGTGTTTACCTCGTGCTGTAAGCGCTGGGACAGTTCATCCATCACCCAATTCGGAATCCGCGATCGCTCTCCAGGATAGATGAAGCCAAACAAAATCAGATGGCTGAACAACACTCGCCACTGGGAACCGAAGCGCTGGAGTAAACGCGACCAATCCAAGTTTTCACTACAGGCGCGTATCAGGTGTGCGACATCGGGACCATCAAAGCGATCGCGTGCCATAACGAACGCTTTTGACCAGATCATTTCCTCTGCTGGACATAGCCGAACCGGCGTGCCTAGAACTTCTTCCTCAACGGCATATTCAAACCAAATGTCATCAACCTCACCATTGCCGTTAGCACAGTTGAAAATAATATCGATAAAGTCCTCACCACAGAAAACTTTTGCCAGCCAGTGAGACGCGGTAGATTCGGTCTGGTAACCCTGCTGAGAAAATACCTCTAAGATGCGTGAACAATCCCTGGGGTGAACAAACAAGTCTAAATCCTTTGTTTGACGTACAATTTGCGTGTAACGCTTGAACGCATACCCACCACCGACGAGAAAGGGTATTTGAGCTTGGCTTAAAACATCGAATGAGCGACAGTAAAAGGCATGGGTTTGAGGATCGAGTTCGTCTTGGCTGAGTTTGTAGGATTGCATCATAAAAATTGTCCCAGAGGCTTTTCTTGCTTTTGGGTACCCTTACACCCTGAAAGCCGTTGGGCAACCGAAAGCTTGGTTTCATAATGCTTAATGGTGACCCAGAACCCAGAGCCTATCCTCAATCTAGAGACCGAAACCCAATGAAACTCAGCCATGAAAAATACTCCCAATGAGGCATGAAAGCCATCCCTCCCCCTGAGCGATATGAAGATAAAAGGACTTTGAGGGAGAAACGGATGGCAGACACACAAGAGGTAGTGCGTTTGGCGGCAGTTGGAGATATTCACTGCACTAAGACCTCTCAGGGGAATTTACAACCCCTGTTCTCAAAAATTACAGAGAGTGCCGATGTGCTCCTGCTATGTGGCGATTTGACAGACTATGGACTGCCTGAAGAAGCTCATGTGTTAGTGAAAGAATTATCCGCTGTCAGAATTCCCACCATTGCCGTGTTTGGCAACCATGATTATGAATCTGGAAACCCAGAGGCAATCGAGCAAATCCTGTCTGATTCAGGTATAACCATCCTCAATGGCGATACCTGTGAAGTTCAGGGTATTGGCTTTGCCGGTGTCAAGGGATTTGCTGGAGGCTTTGGCTCCAAGGCTTTAGGTGCCTGGGGTGAGGACATAATCAAAAATTTTGTGCATGAAGCCGTGAATGAAGCCTTGAAACTCGAAGCTGCTTTAGCCAAGTTAGAAACACCCCAGCGTATCGCCGTACTTCACTATTCTCCCATCCAGGCGACTGTGGAGGGAGAACCACCAGAAATTTTTCCCTTCCTGGGTTCTAGTCGTCTGGAGGAACCCTTAACTCGCTATGCGGTGACCGCGGCTTTTCATGGTCATGCTCACCACGGTCATCCAGAGGGGCGAACGAGGAGCAACATTCCAGTTTACAACGTGTCTATGCCGCTTTTGAAGAAAGCTTTTCCAGATCAACCTGCGTTTCGTCTCTTGGAAATTCCCACAACACCTTAGTCACGCACGGCGAAAATTTTCCTCCAAGTTCTCATTCACCAGTTAGGATTGTTTACATTTCTAAGGTTTGTGTCTCTGGCTTTCATCTGAGAGCAGGTTGGAAACATAGGCTCACGGGAGCAACAACATTTCGTACAAAACTGAAAAGATGTATAGTGCTGTGCCTCTACTAGGCTTGCGTTGAGGCACTCTTAAATTTTTCAACATCCTGTTAGTAATTGACCTAATCACACAGGGATATCGTCTAACGCTGGCAAGATTACCCGAATCTCAATGATGGCCTTTGATTTAAGAATTCTAGGGTCTTGTTAATGTATTGAAATTTTTAAAAGTATTAAATAAGATTTCAGTCAGAGGTATTTCTATATACAAAAATTAACTTTTTTTGGGTGGATTATATCTGTAGATACATGAATTAGAGGTGATAATAAATCCCTAGAGAGAGCCCTTGAGATTTATAGTTTGCTATAACAGGAGTAGGCAATCCTCGTAATTCTTGCTCGTTGAATTCAAGGAAGCCTGAAGGGATTTCTATAACTGAATATATGCAATTGTAAGGAGATTGAAATGCTCGGAGAAATGTGTTGGCTACCTTTGTTAGGTACTGATGGAGACAAAATCCTGCACTTGAGAACGAATCCTAGTCAACCTTGGCAACCCTACACCGCCTATCCCCAGTTTTCGGTTCCAGATTATGAAATCCCGAAAGGGACTAAGGGATGGGCAACCTACCAAAAATTGATGCAGCAAAAGTGGACTTTGATACCCAGCGATCGGGCATTGCAAGCGCTTTCGTTATCCAATCAGAGATTAGATCAACGTAGAGCTAGTTAAGTGAGCTGTTGATTATTGTCCTAGCTTAACCTCAAGCTTTGACGCTAAACAATAGGGAACATTGCTGCGTTTGCAAACCAGGGTGCGTAAGCTACAAAGTGCAGAATGCTCATCACTTTATTGTTCTATCTCCGGAGTTTTGTTGTCCATTTAAATCCAGGATTTGTTTTAAGGCTGTATCCTCCTCTTTATGAGGAGGATATTGTTATCGATGCCTTTTTTTTAATTAGGGCTTGCTGAATAAGTCGGAGAAAAACAACCGATGGATTAAATAGTTATTTAAGACTCAAGTAAAGATGAGTGTTTGTTGTTAAAAAGTCCCAAGATTATAATCTTTAATAATAACGGTCTAAAAAGACATATCCATTTCTTAAGCTTACTGATAGTTTGGCTCCAAATTCCACCGGAGTCCCGGCTTTCCCTCTGACAATGGGACGGATATGCGGTTGACTTAAACTGACTATTCTGTCCTGAATTTTCTGTATTCTATTATCTTTTCTGTTTTGACTCTGGCTTGATTTAATAGACTCAAATCATTAGTCAATTCCGATCTGACCTAGAGGCGTTAGGATTTGATGTTGTTAGCGATCGCGATATGTGGAAATTTACCCATATCCGCGCTTTGAAAACGGAACGTAAACCTCAAGATGGACTAGAACTCCGATTTTAGCTAGTAATTGCATCAAATAATGATCCTTTATCTTGCAACCTCAGTTTGGAGATCGATTGCCTTTGGCACAAACACCTTAACTGACTCGAATGATGAATTGCTCGACCTAGAGCTATTAATCCAGTTGTAGCCGCAATAAAAGCAACACCGACTAATAACACCATCAAATTTAAGGGAATTTGATGATTGAACTGAAACCTTTCCCACCTTTTGCCGTTAACTTTAATGTAGAAAACTACCAGAATGATATTGATTAATCCCCAATCGACTAGTAGGCTCCAAAAGTTAATGGATTGAAATAGGTTCAAAAATTCGGTAATAGCAGTTAAGATTACACCCCAGACAAGAGCGCCTAATAATATTGAACTACGCCAGCAATTATTTTTATTAAAGAGTAAGAATAAAAGAATCCAGGCAGTTACAGGTAAAACAATCCACATATTGAATTAATATGGGTCAGATTAACCAGTAACTGACCTTAAGGGGATACAGCTGTGAATCATGGCACTAAGCTAATCGGCATTTAAGTTGCATTATCCAGGAAGCAAGGCAGAGGGCAGAAGGGTTAAGAGTTTTGCCCTCATCACGAAGGTGTGCAATTTAAATGCACATCAGCTTACTACCGAGACTTCATATCCGCGATCGCACCTTTTGCCATTGCCGCGATCGCTCGATCCGTTGCCTTCGGTAAGTGGTAGTACTTCCCTCCCGCGTTTTTCGCTAATTCCTTGGCAAAACCCGTCGAAACAAACTTATTTTCCGTATCAATCACCAACAGTTGAATCCCTAGCGCCCGAATTCGCGCCGCAATATCCAACAATTCTGCCTTAATATCCGGCTTTTCCCCTTCTGCGATCGGTTCGCCCAAGGAACGCGCCAAGGGAATATTCCCTCGTCCATCGGTGATTGCCACAATTACCACTTGCCCGATATCCCCAGACATCTGGGCATTCATCCCCACCCTAACCGCCTGAGTCAAACCATGCGCCAAAGGGGAACCCCCTCCGCAAGGCAAGCGCTCTAAACGTCCTCGTGCCAAAGCGATGGAACGAGTTGGGGGTAACAACACCTCTGCCTGTTCTCCCCGGAAGGGAATCAGCGATACCTGATCTCGGTTTTGGTACGCTTCTGTTAATAGCTGCATCACCGCACCTTTAGCAGACTGCATTCGGTTTAGCGCCATCGAACCCGAAGCATCCACGACAAAAACCACCAGTGCTCCTGCTTTTCTGGCTAACCGCTTGGAGCGAATATCCCCTGATTCCACAATCACCTTACGTCCCGGTTGACGCTTGCGCCGACTAACCTGGTAAGGTGCTGCTGCCCTCAGTGTGGCATCCACTGCAATTCGTCGCACTTTCCCTTTCGGCAACATGGGCTTCACATAGCGCCCCCGATCATCGGAGAAGATGATGCTACGACTCCCCGATTTACCCTGACGCTGTGCCATTTGAGCAAAATACAGCACACTAGGGTCGAGCAGGACTCCTTCTGGGTCAAAAACAAACTCTTCCGGGATGCTAGGTGGTTCTTGCTCCTGTTCTTGGTCTTCCTCTTCTTCTTTCTCCTCCTGCTCATCCTGTTCTTGTTGAGAATCATCTTGAGGGGGTGGGGGAGGAGGGGGTGGTTGTTGTTCTTCGGGTGGCGTCTGAATTTGGGTGGCACGAGGCACAATCACCAATTCCACCGCACGGCGCAAATCGTCTGCAATCACATTCTGCCGCCCATCTAAAGCGGTACAGGCTTTAGCCACTCTTAGCGCAAACAGTTCCGCCCGATGTCCTTGGACAACCCCTCGAATTGCTTCATCAACGAGATAGGCAATTTGGTCGTGGGTGACGTTGACCTCTTTGAGCCACTCTCGCGCTAGGATGATTTGGGTTTTCAGGTCATCCGTGTCTGCGTTGTATTGTTCAAGAAAGGCTTGGGAAGATTTGGCAAATGCGATCGCCTGATCTACTGCCTCGACTCGCTGATCTAATGACAAAACCCCGTCCGCCGAAAGCGTAATCGCAATTCTATCTAATAAATGTTCCCGCAGTGGCCCTTCTTCCGGGTTATAGGTGGCAATCAACAGCGGTTTGCAAGGATGCTGAAAACTAATCCCCTCCCGCTCAATGATGTTGCGCCCTTCCGTTAAGACACTCAGCAATTGATTGGCAATTTGGTCATCGAGCAAGTTAATCTCATCTACATACAGAACACCCCGATGCGCCTGCGCCAGCAAACCGGGCTGAAATACCGTTTCTCCCTGCTTCACCGACTGCTCCACATCTACCGAACCCAACAGCCGATCTTCGGTTACGCCAAGGGGAATTTGCACGAAGGGGGCGGGGATGATTTCGGTGGGCAGTTCAGCAATAGTAGAGATGGGGGTTGTCCCATCTTGCCCCGATAAATACTGAGCCAACAGATAGTCATCCCACTCATGGGGGTAACGGGGATGGCAGTTACAGATCGAATCTTTGACGACTTCAATGGGGGGGAGCAAGGCATGGAGGGCGCGTGCCATCACGGATTTAGCGGTTCCCCGACGCCCTGCGATCGCAACTCCTCCCAGTCCAGGATCAACCGCCGCCAGTAGCAGCGCGAGTTTAATGGCTTCTTGTCCAACAACAGCCGTCAGGGGGAAGGCAGAGACAGTCGAGGAGATAGTAGGCGCAGGCATTAGTTCAATCTTGGCGAGTCCATGTTTTCGGCATCTCAATCCCTACAAGAAATTGTCATGCCAAAACCGTTGTCAGTGGTGCAGATATCATTGTACGCCTCAAAGCGTGTTTGAAAAGCAGGGGCTCGCTCCGTGGGGTATGTTTCAATCCCTGATAGGGATTTTAGTCGATTTCAACCCGCCAGCAATGATGTAGAGTTCCTTGCCCTGACTGTTTCAATCCCTGATAGGGATTTTAGTCGATTTCAACAGCTGGTAGCTGAAAGCCTTACACTATTTGTTTTTCAAGGTTCGGATGCGCTTACCTGGAGGTAATGTAGCATTCCAGCCACCGGACGTACAAGACCCTATTGCCAAAAAAAGATTAAAACCGAGGGTTGACTATAAGCAGACTTCTGGAATGCTGACGGAATGGAAAAGGCAAGAAGACTTGCAATTTCTCAACGAAGTTAGCAGCGTGCCGTTGCAACAGAGCTTGAGAAATCTGCAAAAAGCGTTTGCCAACTTCTTTTCAGGTCCCACCAAGTATCCAAACTTCAAAAAGAAGCCAAGTGGTGGGAGTGCTGAATTTACCCGTGCTGCTTTCAAGTGGAAAGATGGGCAGTTGTGGTTGGCAAAGTGTTCCTCTCCCTTGCTTATTCGATGGAGCCGGACTATGCCGGATACTTGTGAGCCATCTACCGTCACGGTGAAATTGGATGCATCGGGACGATGGTTTGTCTCTGTGTTGGTCGAGGACGCCACCGTTAAACCCCTACTACACACAGATAAGGCAGTAGGGATTGACGCGGGAATTACTTCTTTGATTGCTACTTCTGACGGAAAGAAAGTTGCTAACCCGAAACATTTTAAACGCCTTCGCTTTAAGTTGAGACAAGCTCAAAAGGCTTTATCTCGTAAAGTTAAAGGCTCCAATAATAGAGAGAAGGCAAGGCTTGAAGTAGCGCGGATTCACGCTGCCATTGCCGACTCCAGGACAGACTTCCTTCACAAGCTAACGACTCGACTGGTACGTGAAAACCAAACGATTGCTGTTGAAGACTTAGCTGTGAAGAATATGATGAAACAGAGAAAACTCGCACAAGCAATTGCCGATGCGAGTTGGTCTGAGCTGATTCGTCAGCTTGAATACAAGTGCCAGTGGTATGGTCGAACACTGGTTAAGATTGACCGATGGTTTCCCAGCTCTAAACGCTGTGGAAACTGCGGTCACATTGCTCCCGTGAGCAACAAAGATACACGCCATCGTTGGGCAGCAAGGGCTGCGATCGCCTTTGCACGTTCGTCCATGCATTTCTCCTTAGAGGGATTAGTCCCCAAACCCTTATCTAAATCTGCATTGATAAATACAGATTTAGATAGTACTATCCCACCAGATAGATAGACAACGTTCAATCTATTGTGTTAATAATCGGGGGCGTAAAGCCGAAGGCTATAAGCTGTGATGCATCTAAATTGCATACGTTGGTGAGGAGATAAAAACTCTTATTCATAAAAGCCTACTCCTGCGGAGAACGCTGCGCGAACTGCCTTGGAGCCCTTTGCCTTGCCTCCTCGATAATACAATTTAAATGCCGATTAGCTTAGCATCAGCGTCAGCCCAGTGCAAACCGCGTAGCGTCTCATAGAGAAGCTGATCGCCACGGCTGTTGATTTCTAACTTTGGAATCTTGTCAATCAAAATCTATTACTCAAAACTTAAAGAAGTAGCGCCATGCCGCGCTTTCTTAGGAGTGGTGAGTTATGAAACCCAAAGTTATTGTAGAACTACTTAAGGAAACATTTCAGGAATGGCAAGAAGATAAAGCATCGAGGTTGGCAGCGGCGTTAGCTTATTACACGGCCTTCTCAATCGCACCCCTGATCATTATTGCAATTGCGATCGCTGCTGTAGTATTCGGTGAAGAAGCCGCTAGAGGTGGAATTGACGATCAACTTCGAGGTTTGATTGGTCAACAGGGTGCAGCCGCCGTCCAAGATATGATTAAAAATTCCAACAAACCAGCAGAGGGCACAATTGCCACTATTATTAGCGTTGTTTTGCTCCTGTTTGGTGCCTCTGGTGTTTTTGGTCAGCTCCAAGATTCCCTTAATACTATCTGGGAAGTAGCACCCAAGCCAGGACGAGGCGTGATGGGCTTTATTAAAGACCGCTTTTTGTCCTTCTCGATGGTGCTGGGCATTGGCTTTTTGTTGTTGGTATCCCTCGTCTTGAGCGCCGTTTTGGCGGGACTGAACAACGTCTTGGGCGGCCTGATGCCCGGTTTGAGTTTTCTCTGGGGAATCCTCAACTTTCTCATCTCCTTCGGCGTTATTACCCTGTTGTTCGCTTTAATTTATAGAGTCCTGCCCGATGCCAAAATCGCTTGGGGTGATGTATGGTTTGGAGCTATCATTACTGCGCTCCTGTTTACAATTGGCAAATCTCTGATTGGGTTGTATCTCGGTAATAGCAGTGTCGGGTCAACCTATGGTGCCGCCGGTTCCTTTGTGGTGCTTCTGCTATGGGTGAATTATTCGGCCCAAATTCTCTTTTTCGGTGCGGAATTTACCCAAGTTTACGCGAATAAATACGGCTCTCACATCGTGCCCACTAAAAATGCTGTGCGACTGACCGAAGAAGATAGAACACAACAAGGAATTCCTCGCAGCAGCCACATTGAAGCCATGGCTGATCAGGAGAATCAGGAGAGGAACCCCAATCGGGCAGCGCAACAGACGCTGCCATCACCACAGAGGACTCGGCGTGACAAAAGACACCCAGCAGCTACCGCACTGGGTGGACTCATCGGTATGTACCAAAGCCTTGCCCGCCTCAGTGGCAGAAAAAAGAACCGGAAAAACCGACAAAATTGATTTTCTAACTATTTCCTGAGAAAGAGAAACGATTTTGAAAATTTATGCTATTCTTTCTCTTTAACTAGAGTAAGTCAGCCTAATCCAGCGGCTCATCAGGGTGGTAAGCCAGACAACAGATAAAGCTGGAGCGGAGGAACCAACATTTGGGGCGTATCTCTAAGATCTGTTTAGTTTTGTAAGCAGAAGTAGAGAAGGACATCTCTCAGTCCTAGCCCGTCAGCTAACTTCGTCGGCATTGGGGGGAGACTGAAGAGTCAGCATTCTTAGTAATGTCTCGATCTCGTCAGTATCCTGGCTGGTACTGCTCAGGTTGTTTGTACCTGATATTGACAGGAGGCATTACCAATGGTATTGCAGCTAAATTTGGTGGCGATGTTTGCCGTGGCAGCGCAGGCATCATGGAAAAAAGCCCGACCCTTAATTGTCCGAGATGCGGTTCTACTCCCGGCGATTGGGTTTGCAGGAGTCCTCTTGCTGTGGTGGTTTGCTGCTACCTTCTTAAGCGAATTAATGCCCACCCCGCTTCAAGCACTGATTGATAGCGCAGAATACGCCAACCCTTTCTTTCGCAAAGGCCCAGGTAACTTAGGACTGGGTTGGTTATTGCTGGCAAGCTTAAGACGGGTATTATTGGGATTTTTACTCGGTGCTGCGGTGGCGATTCCCTTGGGGTTTCTCATTGGGATGTCCAGAGAAGCCATGCTGATTTTCAATCCCTTGGTGCAAATTTTTAAACCCGTATCCCCTTTGGCTTGGTTGCCGATCGCACTGGCCATTTTTAACCTGGCAGAACCCTCGGCGATTTTTGTTATCTTCATCACCTCGTTGTGGCCAACGATTATTAACACGGCTCTCGGCGTATCCAGCATTAACAAAGATTATTTGGATGTAGCACGAGTGCTGGAAATGCCTCGCTGGCGACGAGTTACAAAAATTATCTGGCCTGCGAGTTTACCCTACATCTTCACCGGTTTACGCATCAGTTTAGGGATTGCTTGGCTGGTTATTGTTGCCGTCGAGATGCTCACCGGCGGACTCGGCATTGGTTTCTTCGTTTGGGATCAATGGAACCGCTTAAATCTGAGCTCGGTGTTTTTGGCCGTGATTGTGATTGGCTTAACGGGGCTAGTTCTTGACTATGCTTTGGGCAGAATTGAAGCCCTTGTCACTCACCGTCCCGCTCAAATTTCTCGCTAAATTTTTAGAGCAACTAATCAATTATTTAGCTTCAGCTACAACCGTAGCTGATTAATCCTGCGATTATTACTACTAATCAACAGGAACGGAGAGTGGGCTGTACCACCGTAGCGAGAGGAGGAGAATGGCTCAACTCTATTCATCAGGATGATCAACGAACCGCCACCGTCTCACCTCCCCCCTCACCCAATCCCCTATGACCGCCATGAATTCTTTGAATCGACGAAGATTCCTGCAACAAGTGGGCGCATCGGCAGCCGGATTTGCCTTGTCCTCTTGCGCCATTAAGGGTGTTACTGCACCCGATCAACTCTCCAAAGCCGCCTTAGCCGTCGAACCGCTTGTAGACCCCAAAACTCTCGAAAAACCCGATCTTACCGTTGGGTACGTGCCAGTCAATGACTGTGCGCCGTTTGCGATCGCTTGGGAAAAAGGCTTCTTCCGCAAATACGGACTCAATGTTAAACTCAGCCGTGAAGCAAGCTGGGCAAACTCTCGCGACGGCGTGATTTTTGGGCGTCTCGATGCCTCACCTGTGGTTTCTGGTGCCGTCACCAACGCCAGAATCGGTGCTGAAGGTGCCCGTATAGCGCCCCTGTGTGCGGCGATGACGGTTCATCGCCACGGCAACTCCATGACCATGAACAAAAAAATGTGGAACTATGGGGTGCGTCCGTGGCGAGACTACAACGGCAACTTGGAAGAATTTGGCAAAGATTACCGAGGCTTCTTTGAGAGCCAACCCCCAGATCAGCGTATTTTGGCAGTAGTCTTAAGTTCTTCTATCTACGAGTACTTTTTCCGCTACTTATCTGCCGCAGCAGGCATCAATCCCTCAGAGGAGCTTCGGATTATCATCATTCCACCGCCCCAGATGGTAAATAACGTGCGGATTGGGGCAATGCAAGCTTACATGGTGGCAGAACCCTGGAATACGCGAGCCATCACAGGCAACGAAGGGGTAGGCTTTACCTTCGCCCAAGGGAAAGAACTCTGGTACGGACACCCAGATCGGCTGCTGGGGGTAATGGAATCCTTTATTCAGGAAAACCCCAAAACCTACCGCAGCCTGGTAAAAGCGATGATTGAAGCTTGCCAGTATTGCAGTGACCCCAAAAACCGTCCTGAAGTCGCCGAATTAATTACAAGCCCCTCCTATACAGGTTCTAAACCCAAGAAAAAGGGTGCCCCAGTTGATAAATTTACGCGACCGGCCATTGTTGGGGAATACGACTACGGCGGCTTTGACAACCAAAAGCGCATAGATAAAGACCCATTCACTACCGTTTTCTTCGAGCCACCCCCCAAACTAGCTAACATCCCAGGCATCCACTCCACATTTCTTTGGCAGTCTCAGAGTATCTGGTTAATGACTCAAGCTGCTCGCTGGGGACAAATTGCTGAATTTCCCAAAGATGCAGAAAAAAAGGCACGAGAAGGCTGGAAAACAGACCTCTATCGAGAGATTGCGGGTGAAATGGGCATTCAGTGTCCTAAGGAGGATTACAAAGTTGAACCCGCTGAGTTCTTTATTGATAATAAAGCGTTTGACCCCAGCGATCCCGTTGGTTATGTCAAAAGCTTTGAAATCCACGCCAATAGCCCCAAACGCTTCTATTTGTCTTAGGTGAAAGTGTTAACCGATTACAGATTAACCGATTGCCGCTTAATAGACTTCACTGTTTCAATCTTTAACTTTCAACCTTCAACCCTTTTCAGAACTTCCTATGACTAAATCTAGTTCCTCTCCGCTCAAAAGCAATTCTGCCACCCTCGACGGCAGAAAATTTCTTGAAATTGACAATATTATCAAGTCTTATCCCAGTGCAGACGGCAGTGATCTGGTGATTTTAGATGGGATTAATCTGAACATTAGTGAAGATGAATATATCTCTGTCATCGGTCACTCTGGCTGCGGTAAATCCACACTACTCAAAATCGTCGCTGGGCTAGAAAAACCTACTTCTGGGATGGTGCGGTTAGAGGGTAAAGAGATTCGTAAGCCTGGGGCAGAGCGGATGATGGTGTTTCAGCAATATTCCCTGCTGCCGTGGCTGACAGTGCAAGAGAATGTTCGGCTGGCGGTGGATGAGGTGTTTAAAAAAGCTTCTCCCGTTGAGAAAAAACAGATGGTCAGTGAACATTTGGCTATGGTGAATTTAACCCAAGCCGCTAATAAATACCCCGATGAACTTTCGGGTGGGATGAAACAACGGGTAGGGATTGCTAGAGCGTTGGCCATTCGCCCGAAAATGTTACTGATGGATGAACCGTTTGGGGCGCTTGATGCCCTAACTCGGCGCAAATTGCAGAAGCAGGTACTCGATATTTGGGAAAGTCATCGACAGGCGGTTATGATGATTACTCATGATGTGGATGAAGCAATTTATATGTCCGATCGGATTGTGATGATGACTAACGGCCCCCATGCTAAAATTGGGGAAATTTTAGAGGTACCTTTTCCACATCCACGCGATCGTCAAGCGATACGGGAATCTAAGGAGTACTATGAACTACGTAACCACATTCTGAACTTCTTAGATCAAAACTTCACCCAAGACGACTAGATCGCACCATTCTTAGTTCATTTATGGAGTGGGTAGCCTAATCGAATCCCGGCTGGAAATTAAAGTCAGTCTGGATGAGAGCGGAGGAACCAATGTTTGGGGCTAATCTCCAATGCGAGAGAGACACCTTCCCGTCTTAGCCCGTCAGCTAACTTCGTCGGCAATGGGAGGAACACCAAGACTTGGCTTTCATAGCAGTTGTCTTTGGAGTCTCCTGATAGATATCACTTAATAGGATGAGTTATGAAACTGAAGGATAAAAAAATCCTAGTTCATTCTTCATCCTTCAGCTTTTAATCGTGATATCTGTTTTTGACCCACCTCTCTACACCGTTACTTATTTTTTTGAGAGAGGTTAAAGCAATGAATATCAAGTCAATGATAGCGCGTCTTGAAAGTACACTGAATCGCAATGATTTAATGGAACAACTGGTGTTGCTGCCTGAGACAGCGCCAGCCGCTTCCAAGTGGACTAACTCTACACAATCCGTCAACTTAGTCGTTGGTTATAACGCGTCACCCAGCAGTCAAACGGCTCTGGATTTAACGATGTGGATTGCCCATCAAACGCGTTTAGCGACACAAAATCAGGTTACGGTTCAAGTTGTCTACGTCGTCGATGAGATTCAAAGCCGGAAGTGTCCAGATGTGTTTAACTTAGCTGATGTAAGCCGCTCATCTATTCATCCGCTTCCATCAGGATTTTCCAAAACATCGACTTCAACAAAGTCTGCCACATCCGTCTTAACTAAACCTAAACAGCAAGAATTAGCCTTAGAGTACGAGCGAAAATTGGGAAGAAAATGCTGCCCCAAGGCAATAACTAATCAATCCGATTGGTTTGAGCAAGCCGATCATATTTTATGGCAAGCACGCTGTTTGGCAGAAGAGTGGCGGGGTTCATTTAAAGCTCATCTCCGGTTTGGTGACGTGGCTACCGAATTGAGAGAAGTTGTTGACTCAGAAGCGGCGACTCTACTGTTCTTAGGTTGTAATTCCGTCAATCATCCCATTGTCCAACAATTGGATTTTAATTTCCCTTGTGCAGTACTGGGTATTCCCAGAGGTTTGAGTTTGTAACAGGTGTTCCTCGTGAATTCACCTAGTTTTCGGATGGGTGAATCGGCTCAAAATGGTATGTAAATTTAATTGTCTAGGGTCGTAGTGGGCGCAAGAGTTTGGTAAAGATTTTACAAGAAGTATCAGTCATTACATTATTCACCTTGCGCCCTGCTTCGTCTTTATTTTTCAAGAGTCTAGAGTTTGGTTTTTCTCCGAACAGAATTAATGTCTCCGCTGCTACAATTTGGCAAATTCTAAAGACCTTTTTTTACTCTCGGCGCTCACACAAAGGGCAGGAGTTAGTTAAGGATTGTGAACTTAAGCCATCAACCCTGAGATTACCTTTGAGCGTTAGAGTGGCGTTGATAGATAAGACAATTGAGGCGCGATTTTCTCGTTTGACGCATTGGGGTCTATAGACAAAACAACTGATTAGATCTACCCTCTTACAGGAGGGTTGCATCAGATGAGGATTACCTCGGATGAGAGATGAATTCTCGATGAATAATCGATGAATTCTCCATGAAGCTTTCTACCTATCAGACGCAGTAAGATGATGACCACTAACCCCAGTGCTAAAATTGGGGAAGAATTAGAGGTACCTTTTCCGCATCCGTGCGATCGCCGGAAACTACGAAAATCACAATATTCTTTTGATTTTCGTAACTACACTCGGAATTTCCCGGATCGCATCTTAACCAAGGCGAATAAATTACAAATTGTTACTTTAAGTTATGAAGTGGGCAGCCTAATCTAATTCAGGGGAACAGTTAAAGCCTGTAATCCCTTGATTTTGAGTGGAAAAACCAATTTTCGGCGTAAGTTCTAGCGTGAGAGAGACATCTTCCAGTCCCAGCCTGTCAACTCAGTTTGTCAGGATTGTCAGGACAGCTAAAACCTTAGCTTTTATAGCACTGGTTTTTCAAGTCTCCTTACGGGTATCACTCATTCTTTGACCAAATTTGGACACATATTGGTATCCGTTGCTGACCCACATCTCTTCTGTTACTTGTTGTCTTTGAGAGAGATTCAAGCTGTGAACATCAAGCCAATAATAGTACGTCTTGAAGGCGCAATGGATCGCAATGACTTAATGGAGCAAATGGTTTTGCTGCCTGAACCAGCAGCCATGGCTTCTCAAGAAGATAAGGCCAGCCAACCCGTCAACTTTGTCGTTGGCTATAACGCTTCACCTAGAAGTCAAACAGCTTTAGATTTGACCATGTGGATCGCTCATCAAACGCGATTGGCAACTCAACAGCAAGTGACTGTTCAGGTTGTCTACGTTGTTGATGAAAAGCAAAGTAGTCCTTGTCCAGATGCCTTTAACTTTGCTGATGTTAGTAGCTCATCAATCTATCGACTGCCTTTAAAATCATTTAATTCACCGCAGCCACGAAATTGTATCACATCCGTCTTGACTAAACCAAGCCCTCAGGAGATAAAAGTCAGCTCAAAGGTATCCTCGAAAAAGTCACGTCGCGCCAAAGCCACATTTTCCCAAGCGGACTGGTTTGAGCAAGCCGATCGGATTTTATGGCAGGCTCGTTGTATGGCTGAAGAATGGCGGGGTTCCTTCAAGGCTCATCTGCGGTTTGGTGACATTGCAACCGAGTTGAGATCCGTTGTTGAAGCCGAAGCGGCGACTCTCCTTTTCATGGGTTGTCATTCCGTTGAGCATCCTCTTGTGGAGAAATTAGGGTCTGATTTTCCCTGTGCGGTGCTGGGTATTCCCAGGAGTTGTGTTTAGTGCAGGTGTGAACTCCTTCCGGCCGTCCAGTTGATTGACAGACTCACAACCTATTCTTCGAGAGACGCGATTACGACTAATCGCGTCTCTCCTGTTAAATGGGCGGCGGAGCTTGGCTACAGATATGAGAGTTAACTTAAGTTTCTTATCAATGACAAACTCCTTGAGAGTCGTTAATCGTTGTAATCCATCTACAACTAACCAGCTATCCTCATTAGTTGCGTCTATGTAGAAGGCTGGTAATGGAATACGGATAAGAATAGACTCAATCAGTCGGCTTTTAGCAGCATCTTTCCAGATTCCCGCACGACGCTGAAAATCAGGTGCTAGGTCAAGTGCTCTCTCGTTAATTTGTCGAAGTAATAAATCAATAGTCATGGGTCGGTTATCCATTCTAATCAGAGTGGGGTCAAACGGTTCGGTAGTGGTTTCTTCCTCAGCCTCAACCCACTTGCCATCCTCTATCTCAGGCTCTTCATCTGGAAATTCGGAGTTTAAGTTTTTTAGCTTTGTCACGGCGCGTTTTAACAAGTCATCAAAGGTTAATCGTATTTTCAGTGGGTGACAGCAGTAGAGGTGAAATAGGTGAACTCAGTTTTCACGGCATCTCTCGGCATTGACCTGTGGTATAGGGAGGACAGAGAAACAAAGGGAGCGGGGGAGACGGGGGGACGAGGAAATCGGAAGGCAGGGTGACAGGAGTAACTTAAAGTTTCCTCAATAACTCGGTTTCCAGAGTGCTCATGAAAAGTCCGAATAGCTGCTAGAGTGCGGGGTCGATTATTTAAATAGTTCTGGAAATCTTCACCAGCTTCACGAATATCTGGATCTTCATGATGCAATGCTCTTAGGGCGAGTCGTTGAGTCAGTTCCCAGTCAATTTCAAGATATAGCTCTAACAATCGCCTGTATTCCTCGTCTGTTCCATCTTGTAGCAACGGTTCTGCACTCTTTTCGATGTTTGTCAATATCCACGTTTTAGGGAACGAAAGAATGGCTTTTCTGCACAATTCAATATCTGAGTGAGAAACACTAGCTAAATCAACTAAGTCATCAAATAAGCTCTGACGTTCTTCTAGGTTTAGATACTCTATGAGTCGCAGTGCTGTGCCTCTTTCAGTTGGATTGTGTAGGGCTTTCTTAATTAGTCTTATCCTGTCAGTACAATTATTGAGAAAGTCTTGACGAGATTGAATGTAATCAATTTCATTTTCAAAAACTTTATGCCAAAGCTCGGTATTGTTTTCTCTAGGTTGCTCCTGAAACATAGCTTCTACTTTTCTCCCTATCTTAATTCCTTCTTACCAGCGTAAACCCATCCACTGTTAAGAAACTTTTCCTCAAATTCTGTAAATGGCATTTCTCGACTTGGATAGATAGTGTGATGGGTTGGTGAGTGAGTACCGCCAACATCTCTACCATCTGCGATCGCATCAAGACCTTCAGGTAATTCTGTATCCTGATTAAGCCTGTGGTAGTGTCCTGTGAGTGGTGCGTATTGAACATCGCCAAAGGTAGATGCACCTGTCGGTGGGTTTGTTGGTTTTACACAACCATTTTCAACGGCAATATCTTTATTTTGACGCGGCGGACGGGGGCGTTGCCGGTTGCCAAATGCGTAGAGTGTTATAGGTACAGTAACTCGCTTGACTACATTAGCAGTATCTGTAGGCTCTTGGGGTTTGCTATCTGCCCCATCATTAATCACTAGTGTTACCAACTCAATAATGGTCAGCGTTTCACTTTAGGATAGTAAGGTACTGTTAGGCAAGAGTGACTCTAGGAAAACTTAGCCCCTACAACCACAACAAAAAAAGAGCGATCGCACCCTACACCCTATTTGCTTAAAGATACAACTGATGATTTGGGCAATTGTGGAATTAATCGCTCGAAAGGCGCAATTCCCATTTTCAGGGGTTGACAGAGAGCGCATCAGGTTGCAAATTTTTCACTACCCGATATCAATCCTTCTCACTTCCTTGTCGCGGGTCTTCATTTGGCGGATGCCAACCACCGCGCACCCACAAACGACGCGCTTTCACAATAGCGCCTTCATTGTGACGTTCATCGTTGAGATCTAGACGATTACAAGTCGCTCGACCAATCGGAGTAATGCCTATAATTTTCAAACCATCGACTGTCCAGATAAAATGATCTGACCATTTTCGCCGACGAGGATTAAATAGGGGGAGAATCTCTTGATTTTGTGGATCGATGCCAGTTGTGAAGTTATAGCGATATCCATTGCAACGTTGGCAGGCTAGGGCTAAGTTATCAGCTTCATCCGAGCCACCAAGCGACTGGGGAAAGATATGATCGATAGCGAACTGGGCTGCACTTGCTTCTTCTGAGGAATGACAGTATTCACAAAGGTATTTCGCTCTCTCTCGTACTAATTTTCTAGTTGCCTCACTAACTGTCATGACTCAGCAATAATTCTGGCATTGAGCAAGGTAAAAATTCTGTCAAGTTCTAAAATTCCTGCTAGTTCGGCTTCTTCTTCTGAAGTCAAAAACCCAGCTTTTTTTTTCTCCGAAAGTTCATCTAAATGCGACTGTAGTTCCTCGGTAAATTTGAATAGATTTAGATTCTTAACTTTGCTGATTTTAATGCCAGACTCTACCCAGGATGAGGGTTGAACCATTACTTGAGTAATCATGGCTATGTCTTGGTATGTTTAGCTTGTTTGTAGTATTCTAACAAGTGAGAAAACCTGGCTTAACGAAGCGGTAACAGCTTGTATTGTTAGATTTGGCAATTCTCCTAGCTTGCCGCTGCCCGCTCGCACTTTTGTGGAAGGCATCAGCCGCATGGGAGGAGAAAGAATTTTGCTTGAACGTAAGGATTTATGGTAAAACTTAGCCCCTACAACCACAACAAAAAAAGAGCGATCATCTACGACGCGCTACGCTATCGCACATCCGATCGCCCCTATAAAGTTGCCTATTACCTTTGAGAAGAGAGTCTTTTCTTACCCCCCTCTCAACTTAAAAATTTCTTCCTGTTCCCTCTCCTCGCAGGAGAGGGTTAGGGAGAGGTCGAGAGGGGCAGGGGGAGAGGTTAAACCTTCGCTTCTTCCTTCACCAACTTCTCCCAACCCAATTCCTTGAGGTTGTTATTCCGACGCAGTGGACGAGTTGCTAACTCCAGAATGTCCCGCGCATTGGTAAAGCCGTGAATTTGAGCAAAGGTAAATTCAACCGACCACTTGGTATTAATACCACGCGCCTCTAACGGATTCGCATGAGCCATACCCGTAATTACCAAATCAGTTTTCAACTCTTTAATCCGTTGAATCTGATTGTAATTATCCGGCTTCTCAACAATCGTTGGAGTTGGGACACCCATCTCATGACAAGTCTTCTCTAACAATGCCAACTCAGCCGCTTGATAGCGCTTATCCATATAAGGAATGCCAATTTCATGGCACGTCATGCCGCAACGAATCAGGAAACGTGCTAAAGAGATTTCCAGCAAGTTGTCACCCATGAAGAAGACTGACTTGCCGCGAATTAGCTTGATGTAGTCTTCCAAATTCTCCCAGATTTGCGCTTCCCGCTCATCCAGTCCTTTCGGTTCAATTCCGAACACCGAGCAAATCTTTTCAATCCAAGCACGGGTACCATCCGGCCCAATCGGGAAGGGTGCGCCAATTAGTTTGCACTTGCGGCGACGCATTAAGGTGGTGGCAGTACGGGAAAGGAAGGGGTTGACACCAGCGACATAATACCCTTCTTCAATTACTGGCAATTCTGTATAACGCTTGGCGGGTAGCCAACCGGAAACTTTAATTCCCTGCTTCTTCAGTTCTAGGGTTAGGTTGGTCACAACAGGGTCAGGCAGAGAACCAAACAATACTAGAGGTGGATGATCCACATATTCTGACTGTTCGGCAACCACCTCTTCTTTCTTGCGTCCGAAGTTGAGGAGTTTGGAAATGGCATTCCGCTCTTCTTTATCCGCTTCCACCACAGGAGCCTTATCGGGGCATTTGTGTACCATCGACGCCAGAACGGTATCTTCCCCTTGGGTGAAGGCATAGTCTAAACCGTTAGCACGAGCGGTAACAATGGGAATCCCAAGCTCAGCTTCCAGTTTAGGAGCCAAACCCTCCAAATCCATCTTGATGATTTCCGTCGTGCAGGTGCCAATCCAAACAATTACACTGGGGTTGCGATCGCGCTTAATCTGCAAGCACAACCGCTTCAGTTCTTCGTAATCATTCAGTTGTGCCGAAATATCCCCCTCTTCCAACTCCGCCATCGCGTAGCGCGGTTCTGCAAAAATCATCACCCCCATCGCATTTTGGAGGAAATAGCCACAAGTCTTGGTACCAATGACCAAAAAGAAACTATCTTCAATTTTCTGATAAAGCCAAGCTACACAGCTAATCGGGCAAAATGTGTGATAATTTCCGGTTTCACACTCAAAATTTAAAGGTTCAGGTGCTGCAAGGGTCATGAAAAAGTGTCCTCTCCTCGTTTTTAAGGGAAGTTGCTAAGAATCGGGCAGTAATTTTAAAAGTTGAAGGTTTATTCGGGTGAAGATAAAAGGTTGAAGGTTAGCAGGTTGTTCAAAAAACTTGCAACTTTCAACCTTTCAACTTTCTACTCTTCGTTAAACCATCATCAGATCGAGTTTTTCTTCCTCAGTGGTTGCCTGTGGCGTTTGTGGATTGAGGTAGAAGTCTGACAACAAAGAGAACAATTCGCGATCGGGAGCATCATTGGGGACAACACCCTCTGGACGACCCAAAATTTGGTCGGCGATGTTCAGATAGTAGTCGCAAACATAGTTGAGTGAGGAGTCCGTCTCTGCCATCTCAAATAAGGTTTTGCCCTTAACGCGGGAGACGCGAATATCCTCAATCAGAGGTAAAATCTCCAGCACTGGCATCGGCACTGAGCTAATATACTTGTCAATCAAGTCGCGCTTGGAGGTGCGGTTGCCAATCAATCCCGCCAGACGCAGAGGGTGGGTGCGAGCTTTTTCACGCACGGATGCGGCAATTCTATTGGCGGCAAACAAGGCGTCAAACCCGTTATCCGTGACAATCATGCAGTAGTCGGAGTAGTTCAGAGGAGCGGCAAAACCACCACAGACTACGTCACCGAGAACGTCAAACAGAATCACATCGTATTCATCAAAGGCGTTGAGTTCTTTGAGCAGCTTCACTGTCTCACCGACCACATAGCCACCGCAACCAGCACCCGCCGGAGGGCCACCAGCTTCTACGCAATCAACGCCGCCATAGCCTTTGTAGATCACATCTTCAGGCCAGACATCTTCGTAGTGGTAATCCTTTTCCTGAAGCGTATCGATAATCGTGGGAATTAAAAAGCCTGTGAGGGTGAAGGTGCTGTCGTGTTTCGGGTCACAACCAATTTGCAGTACCTTCTTACCACGCTTTGCTAGGGCAACAGAGATATTACAGCTTGTCGTGGATTTCCCAATGCCGCCTTTTCCATAAACTGAGAGTTTCACGCTTCGTCTTCTCCTATCTTTCGGATTAAAACTCGAATATTGTCTTTGCCCGTTGGTCGGGTCGGCACATAAGGCTTGCCCCTACAGCCAGCCGTTGATTACTTGTTTTGGGGCGTTGATTGAATTATTGACTAACTCCACAGGAAAGGAAAGGGCGGTTTTTAATGAAGAGGGTACTAAACGCTTTTAATTTAGCTTCTGATTTTGCTTATGGATTCAAAATAAATCAGAAGAAGTTTAAGGAATCAATAAGCTTTAAATATAAAATTTGTATTTTTCAAAAAGGGAAATAGAAACAAAAAACAAAAAAGAGGTTAAATCTTCCTGAATCCCAACTCATCAGCAGAGTGGAACAACTCTAATTAATGGTCATCTCCGAGGGTGGATAGCTTTTGTAGAAAGGGTTTGCTCCAATCTTGGTCAGCAGCTTTGCTATGGCACTTCTCCGTCACGAAGTGAGGCCGATCGGGGGGATGATCGAAGCTAAAGGTATTGCTGAGAGAGGGATCGGGGATTTTACTGGCGAAGGAAGGTTGTTTGTAAAAAAACAATAAGTTTTAAAGGAGCAGTTACAATCTTCAACTCTATTGACGTTCTCTATCGATAACATAGATTTCCTCTATGGAAGGAGGTATGTTCAAAGCCTCTCTCTTAATAGGACAGAGGTTTGGAGAGAGATCTACATGTGGTCTATTCATTTGAAAATCTTTGTATCAGCCAATCTGATCGATCGCACTTACGGATTTTTAAGTATAAATTTTTAGCACCCAGCAACCGAACAGCCACTGGGCTTTCATATTCCCTCGACCTTCTGAACCTAAAGCTGGAAGCCGATCAATCACCTCTTGTATTAGGCTGACGCTTGATGTGTGGAAAGGCAAGCCATTGCCAGCAAGATTGGCTCAAGTGCCCCCTCTGTATGACTTCATACTCAGTACATGACACTGTAGCCCATCTTTCTCAATGCAAAAGGCGTAGTAATCAAGGTCTCTCCACAGCCAATTCAGGGTATTGCGAACTTTTTCTCGCTTGATGTAGAGACGTTTCTGCACGGCTTCGTTGGGGCAAAGAATTTGGAAGGTGAGGATACCCCCTTCATCACTAATACGGAATAGACAATCCTGCAAAATGGCACGGATACTACTGTCAAACGATTCGTGAAAGCGACGTAATTTACCCGTCAAGGTAAAGTCTTCCAAGGTACGACCAAAGGGGTCATCTGCTTCATCGAAAGGTAAATCGTCTTTATCCGGGTCAAAAGGATATACCATAGTTTACGATTGTTTGAGTCCTAATCTCTAAGATAAGAGCTTTGGAGCTTCTGGTATTGATTCCTTGATGGGAAAAGATAGAAAATTTTAATAACAGTAAGTCTCGATATTTATGAAACATTCTCCTAGATAGTTGAATTAACGCTTAATTTATGATATAAGAAGCACAGAGAGGGCGATCGCTCTCACAGAATCACTCAAGATGTTCAATCCTTAGGCATTGTTGCATCCCGGATGTCAGCACTGTTGAGGTTAGCACCCTGGTGTTCAGCCCCCCAAAGGTCAGCCCCCCGGAGATCGGCACCCCTAAAATCGGCATCACTGAGATTGGCATTGCTGAGGTCGGCATTCTGTAAGTTGGAACTTCTGAGGTCGGCATTCCTAAGATCGGCACCGCTGAGATCGGCATCAGTTAAGTCCACTCGTCTTAAATCCATACCCCTGAGGTCGGTACCTTTCAAGTTACACGCTTGGCATTGACGAGTGTCTCTCAATTGGCTAACCGCATCTCCAATATTGTCTCTTTTGTTACCGATACTCAAACTTGTAGCGATCGCCGCAACTAACCCGAAACTCAGCAGTAATATTTTGCCAGCAGACAACCTGAAATTAATTGCTCTTTCGACATTTCCCGATGTGGTGGCTTTGCCAACCACATCAATAAACCCAAGAGCTTGGAGAGCTGTCGCTGCATTAGGGTAGCGATGGTTTAATTTGGGTTCCGCCATCTTGGAGAGCCACTCAATATATTGGGTTGGATTTCATAGTTCCCCATCAGCCTGAGTAGAAGTTGATTGAGTCGAAACCGAGGGTAAATTTTAAGGGTTTTGAATTTGATGTCCTAGTTGTACTCGCCAAGCCTAAGGTTCAGCTCGTTGGTTCCCAAAACTGTAACGTTAGTCATCAGTAGTTCACGCTCTAGGCAAAGCGAAGGGTTGCAAGCGTCCAGGGTGACAACTTCCCTTATTGACTTGTCTCCCGTTGCTTCCTTATTTATGCATGTCTTCTGTAAGAATAAAATAATAAACTTTATCAGTTAATTTTTAGGTTTTATGAGTTACTAATCTGGCAAAATGACTCTCGTATTCTATAGTCAAAAATCTAATTTATCCCGCACATTTTGCCAATGGATTTGAAACAAGCTGACGCTATTGCTATTGCCACAGCGGTTCGTTCGGGAGAAATGAGTGCTAACGCCGTTGTCACGGCAGCATTAGAACGAATAGCGGCTAAAAATGAACTTTTTAATTGTTTCACGGCTGTCACGACTCAGACAGCACTTGCACAAGCCGAGAAAATCGATCGCACTATTGCCCAAAGCAAAAATCCAGGCATTCTCGCTGGCGTTCCCTTTGCGGTGAAAAACCTCTACGATATCGTCGGTTTAACCACTCTAGCCGGCTCAAAAATCAACAGCGAACATCCCCCAGCTACGCGGGACGCCACGGCAATTGCCCGACTTCAACAAGCGGGTGCCGTGTTAGTCGGTGCCCTAAATATGGATGAGTACGCCTATGGATTTGTGACCGAAAATTATCATTACGGTGCTACGCGCAATCCCCACGATCCAACCCGTATCGCTGGGGGTTCCTCTGGCGGTTCGGCGGCGGCGGTGGCGGCGGGATTCGTGCCTCTCACGCTAGGAACTGATACCAACGGTTCCATCCGCGTTCCCGCATCCCTGTGCGGGATTTTCGGCTTTAAGCCGACTTATGGGCGATTATCACGCTCAGGGGTGGCCTTATTTTCTAGTAGCTTTGACCATGTTGGGCCGTTTGCGCGTTCCGTGCGGGATATTGCCGCAACCTTTGATATCCTTCAAGGAGCAGATCAGAGTGACCCAGTTTGTACCACTCGTCCCCCAGAACTGTGCTTGCCTCAACTCAATCACGGCATTGAGGGGTTGCAAATTGCAGTAGCGGAGGGCTATTTTGCCCAAGGGGCACAACCCGAAGCGTTGGAAGCGGTTGCCCAGGTTGCGCAGGCGTTACAGGTTACGGCAACTGTGACAATCCCAGAAGCCCATCGGGCGAGGGCAGCAGCCTATATAATTACCGCGTCTGAAGGGGCTAATCTGCATTTTGCCAACTTGCGATCGCGCCCTCAAGATTTTGATCCCGCTACCCGTGATCGCTTTTTAGCCAGTGCCTTAATTCCGTCTCATTGGTACGTTCAAGCGCAACGATTCAGGCAGTGGTATCGCGATCGCCTCCGAGAAATCTGGCAAACTGTTGATATTATTCTCGCTCCCACAACGCCTTGTGCTGCCCCGCCACTCGGACAACAAACGATGCTCATTGCTGGCGAAGAAGTGCCCATCCGTGCTCATTTGGGAATGTACACACAACCGTTGTCTTTTATTGGTTTACCCGTCTTATCGGTTCCCATTCAACGTGCTGGAGCCTTACCCTTGGGAGTACAAATTATTGCTGCACCTTATAATGAGGCACTCCTGTTAAGAGTTGCCGCTGTACTTGAAGCCCAAGGAATTGTTTCTGCCCCAGTTGTGGCTTGAGAACTATCGTCATCCATTTCCGCTTAGATGTGAGGAGAACGACAAAAGGAAATAACCCTTTCATGAAAACTTACGACTGGATTGTAGTGGGTGGCGGTATTACAGGTGCAGCACTCAGTTATGAACTGGCAACCCAAGGTTTCAGTGTCTTGCTCCTCGAACAAGATGCCACGCTACAAGGTGCCACCCGTTATAGTTATGGGGGACTCGCTTACTGGTCAGGCACATCCGAATTAACCCGTCAGTTATGCCAAGAAGGAATTGAACGTCACCGCCTCTTATCTGAGGAATTAGACGCAGATACCGAGTTCCGGGAACTCGATTTGCTGTTATATATCGCTTCTGAAGAGAACCCGGAAAAGCTAGCGGCTAACTATGCAGGTTTTGCCATTACGCCTCGCTTACTCAGTGTAGAAGACGCCTGTGAACTGGAACCTTTACTCAATCCCAATGCGATCGCTGGTGCCCTGACACTCCGTCACGGACACATCCATCCCGAAAAAACCACCCAAGCCTACATCGACGCCTTCCGCCGTTGTGGGGGAGAACTTCAAATCACTCAAGTGGTGAAACTACTGCAACAAGGAACTCGCATTGAAGGGGTAAAAACAGCCCACCAAACCTATCACGCCGCCAACACGGTGATTTGTGCCGGAGGGTTAAGTCGCGCCTTACTCCAAACGGCTGGAATTCCTGTCCCGTTGTATTTTTCCCATGCGGAAATTATAGAAACCCCGCCGGTTGACCTACAACTGCGAACCCTCGTGATGCCAGCCAATACCAAGCGGTTTGCACTCGAAGCACAAGCCAGCAAGGCGGAGGTTGATTCCTTATGGGATGAACCCGGAAATGAGCCAGTACCGCCCATTTTAGATCCGGGTGCTGTTCAGTTTGTGGATGGTCGTTTCCTAATGGGTCAACTCAGCCGCGTGATAACAGAACCCTATGCTACGGTTGATGCAGCAGCAAGTGAGGCCGCCATTCGTACCCAAGTGGGGCAAATCTTACCTCCCCTGGAAAAGTTATCAGGAACTTGGTATTGTTGCCTGGTTGCATTCAGCCGCGATCGCCTTTCCGTTGTGGGGTCACTCCCTAACCTAGAGGGAGTTTATGTATTTTCTGGATTTTCTACCCCTCTGGTCTTCGTCCCCCCCCTAGCCCAGCGTTTCGCCCACTGGGCAACTGGCAAAGATGACCCGATTATTCGTCAATTGTCTTTTAGCGATCGCACCTGTATTTAGATTTTAGGTGCTACAATCATAAGCTTTCAGGGGCATCTACTTGGTCATAAGTAACCTCCTTTGGCGGTAGGGGCGTATTGTTGTACGCCCCTGTATCTTTTTTGCCCTTCACTCAAGCACGATTAGGACTGATACCAAATCCGCTTTGATAAGCCCCTTTTCAGCTTAAGTATTTTTTTCTTCTGCCTACTCCTGCGGAGAACGCTGCGCGAACTGCCTTCTGCCCTCTGCCCTCTGTCCTCACTAAAGCTCCGGTCTGCCTTCTGCCTTCGGGAGCATCCCATTTTTGGAAATATCTTTTTTTGTCTCAGTACTATCCCCCTTGTCCTCCTTCCCTTGTCTTCCTTGTCCCTGCTCAAAACTGTTTATGCAACTTTGGGATTCACCCTCTGCCTTCTGCCTTCTGCCTTGTTGCCACCAAAGTGTAAGTATTCAACCGGACCTGATATCAGTCCTAACTAGCTCAGGCCGCTTCGTCTCGTGAATCAAAGCTTGCTCCTTAAGAAGGAATCCATCTCGGATTTTGACCTATAAAATAAATCCTGCAAAGTTAGGAACGGCTAGCCAGAGGATTTATACCGTTCTCTTCTTTTTATTTTTTATGAAAAGAGAACAACTTTTGTTCGTGCCCCCAACGAAAAATAAAAGGGTTTTACCCACAATTGTCACAATTGTTTGCTCAACAGAGTTCAATACGAAGTTAATAATGATGTTTTTTAACTAATCTTTAATAATATTAAAAATACCAATAATTTATCAAAGAATTGACCTAACTTTTAAATAGGCTAGTACTTTGAGGGTTGGAAACGGAGAAATGAACCTCGATCATCTATTTAAGTGGCATGAGTCTCCTCAGAATCAAGCCGACCTCAGACCGCTTCAGCCCATTAACTTTGCTCAAAAAACGGATCAGACTGAAGACTTCCAAACCCTACAGCCCAAGAGAGTAGATGTAGAAGACCTTCTTACCCTCTACGATCGTCTTCCCTGCATTTGTTTCGCGCTCAACTCCGCGAAAATCATGATAGCAGTCAGCCAATTCGCCTCTGATTGTCTAGGTTATGAGGTTTTTGAGCTAGCCCAACAGCCCATCAGCGAGGTTTTTTATGGGCAAGACCAAGCCAGTGGTCAAGCTAAATTGACGGCAGTACAACAACAGTCGCATCCGATTACTCAATGGGAAACTCGCCTTGTCCGCAAGAATGGGAGCGTGCTGTGGGTGAGAGCCAAGGCTAGCTTAATGCCTAACACTCAATCCGAGCCAATTATCACTCTAATTTGTGAAGATATTACCGAGTACAAGCAAGCCCAGGAAGTAAAGCAACAGAGTCAGTTGTCGTTGATGGCTACTGTAGAGGAGAGTCGTCAGCACTCAGAAGAAGCACTGCAACAGCAATTTCTCCGGCAGCAGTTGTTAGGGGCGATCGCACAACGCATTCATCAGTCCTTAAACCTGGACAAAATTCTCAACACCACGGTGGATGAAGTGCGGCAGGTTTTAGCCTGCGATCGCGTGATTATCTTCCGCCTTCATGCCGATGGCAGTGGGGTGATTGTCGTAGAATCGGTAGACTCTGACTGGAGGCCGATTTCAGGAATCAGCATTGATGACCGTCACTTTGCACAAGCCTATATCACCCTATACAAACAAGGGAGAGTTCAGGCGATAGAAGATATCTACACCGCAAATTTAACACCCTGTCACCGCGATCTACTCGCTCAGTTTCAAGTGAGAGCGAACCTCGTCGTGCCAATGGTTCATGAAGAGCAATTGTGGGGGTTGTTAGTTGCCCAACAATGTTCCAAATCCCGGACGTGGCAGTCGTTGGAAATTGATTTACTCACTTCCCTCGCCACCCAAGCAGCGATCGCCATTCAGCAATCTGAACTTTACCAACAAGCCCAAACAGAAATTGCTCAACGCCAACAGGCAGAAGCCTCCCTACAGCAGCAGTTTCAGCGGGAACGCCTAGTCAGCGCGATTTCAGGGCGCATTCGCCAATCGTTAAACCTGGAGGAAATCCTGAATGCGACGGCAGATGAAGTGCGACAAGTGCTGCAAACAGACCGAGTCGTGATTTTTCGCTTCGAGCCGGATTGGAGTGGAAATGTCGTCGTAGAATCTGTGGCGTCGAGTTGCTTCTCGATTCTGGGAAGAAACATTTATGACCCTTGTTTTAAGCAGTCCTATATCGTGCCTTACCAACAGGGTCGGGTCAAGGCGATCGAAGATATCTACACCGCCAATATAGACCCGTGTCATTTGAATTTACTGACTCAGTTGCAGGTGCGAGCGAACCTCGTCGTGCCGATTCTACAGAACGAACAAACCCTTCAGAATCAAACTTCCCCTTGCCCAGAGGGGGATAAAGAGGATGCTCCCATCCCAAATCGATTGTGGGGATTGCTGATTGCTCATCACTGCACGGAACCCCGGACATGGGGACAATGGGAGATGGACTTGCTCACGTCCTTAGCCTCCCAAGTTGCGATCGCCCTCCAGCAAAGCCAACTTTATGAACAAGCTCAGTATCAGCGTCAACGGGAACAAGCTCTCAATCAACTGACTCAAGCCATCCGTCGTTCTTTAGACTTACAAACCATTTTTTCTACAGCTACTTGTGAGATTGAGAACCTACTAGAAGTAGACTGCGTTCAAATCATGCAATACTTACCTGAACAGAAGCTGTGGGTTAGTGTTGCTGAGTCTTGCAAAGGCTTATCTACTCCAGTGTGCCAAAGTCTGGAAATTTCTGATGAAAATAATCCGATCGCTGACCGACTCAAGCGATTAGAAGTTGTTCGGATTGACGATATTCATCTTTTGCAGGATGAGGTCAACAACGGCTGTGTTCCAACACTTCCGCGCCCTTGGTTAATGGTGCCACTGCACTTTAGTGACTCCATGTGGGGGGCACTAGCGCTGGTGATGAATACTGAATCGTACCATTGGCAGGATTCCCAGGTGGAATTAATTTGTAAGGTAGCAGACCAGTTAGCGATCGCTTTGCAACAAGCCGAACTCTACAAGCAAAGTTGTACGGCAATGGCACACGCCCAATCACAAGCTCAACAACTCGAACAAACCTTGATTGAACTTCGCCAAACCCAAGCTCAACTGGTGCAGAGCGAAAAAATGTCCAGTCTGGGACAACTGGTAGCTGGCGTGGCTCACGAAATTAACAACCCCGTGAGCTTCATCTATGGCAATCTCATGCATGCCAGTGACTACGCCCAAGACATTTTGGGTTTACTCCAGCTTTATCAGCAGTACTATCCCCATCCCGTGCCAGAAATTGAGGGGGAAATTGCAGCGATTGACTTGGATTTTCTGCTGGAAGACTTACCTAAACTTCTAAGTTCCATGAAGGTTGGAGCCGAGCGGATTTGTGAAATTGTGGCCGCGTTGCGGAATTTCTCCCGCTTTGCCGAAGCAGAAATTAAACCCGTCGATCTGCATGAAGGTGTCGATAGTACCCTGATGATTCTGCAAAATCGCCTGAAGGCTTCCGGAGGGCATCCTGAAATTAAAGTGATTAAAGAATATGGCAACTTGCCACTCGTCGAGTGTTATGCAGGGCAGCTCAACCAAGTGTTTATGAATTTACTCAGCAACGCGATCGATGCCATTGATGAGCAAAACCAAACCCTAACCCCTGGCCAAATCAACGCCAATCCCAGCTACATCCGAGTCTGTACAGAACTGTGCAACGACTATGAGGTCGCCATTCGCATTGCCGATAACGGCCCAGGAATCGCCGAAGATGTCAAAGCTAGACTCTTCGACCCGTTCTTTACGACCAAACCCGTGGGAACGGGTACAGGCTTGGGGTTGTCGATTAGTTATCAGATTGTCGTGGAAAAGCACGGGGGTCAACTACACTGCTATAGCCAGTTGGGTCAAGGGACTGAGTTTGTGATTCAGATTCCCATCCAACAACCCCCTAAAAAGCCCTAGTGCAAGGCGGCCAATCCCACCAGCCAGGTGAAAGGAAGGGAGTGGAGATGAGAGTGAGAATGGGAGAAACACCTACAAAAAACGGGTGGATTATTTCTGCCAGTCGGCACTACGTGTTCTTGGCGTAGAACCAAGAAGCATACTCATCACTTTTTTTGTAAAATCAGGGCGAACGATGGGACTTGAACCCACGAATGGTGGTACCACAAACCACTGCCTTAACCACTTGGCTACGCTCGCCATTGCATTGCCTAGTATAGCATCTATGTTGGTTGTCGATCTAGTGTTTTCATAAAGTTGTTCTTCTTTTGTTGTCCAACCAGGAACTCCAAGGTCAGAAGATGTAGTCATAGTGGATAGATGGTTCCCAAATAACATGAAGTTTTTACAGGTTGTTGCAGCAATGGGTGGAGTCGCTCTAATTGGGCTGGGAGTGTCGATGGCACTTACCAATCCCGGTAAGGACTCCTATGAGCAGTATGCAGTTGAGACACTCAGCACCTATCTCAAAGACGAAGCCTGTATGCAAGCCCCCAGCGTCTTCGGGAACGCCCTCCGTAGTCAATGTAAATCTCTAGTTGACACGGGACGCCCGCAAATCGAGCAAATTCTTACCCAATCGACACAGCAGTATAACTTTGTTTTTTTCAGTGTTTATCGCACCAATTTAGACATTGGCCCCTTCTTACCTGCTTATCAGTTTGATACATTGGGAGTTTTTCAAAACTTTTACATCTATCGGGCGGAGGAAAAGTAATACTAGGGTTGAGGGGAATTGGGAGTTAGGAATTGGAAATGGGGAAGTACTCGAAGATCACCCAGTGCCAAATACCAGTCCCCGCTAATTAACCCCTAAGCTCTTACAACATTAGCCATGACTTATTGTGTCACTCCTGGATGTCTTTCTCCTCAAAATCCAGATTCAGCTCGATATTGTCTCAGCTGTGGCACTAAATTATGGCTCAAAGAGCGATATCGCTCGATTAAACCCATTGGTTCTGGTGGATTTGGCAAAACATTTTTAGCGGTGGATGAGCATATTCCCTCCAAACCTCAGTGTGTGATTAAGCAACTCTACCTTCAGCATCCAAACAGTTTGGTTGCCAAAAAAGCCACGGAACTGTTCCGGCAAGAAGCCGTGCGATTAGATGAACTGGGCAAACATGCCCAAATTCCCACTCTTTGGGCACACTTTGAACAAAATCGACAGCTTTATCTGGTACAGGAGTTAATTAATGGACAAACTATTAAGCAAGAATTAGAAGCTAAAGGTACTTATAACGAAGCACAAATTTGGCAATTATTGCAAGATCTGTTACCAGTTTTACAATATATTCATGGCAATAAAGTCATTCATCGGGATATTAAGCCCGCCAACATTATCCGCCGTCGCGAGGATAAAAAATTGGTATTGATTGATTTTGGCGTGGCTAAGCTTCTTTCTGATACAGCCTTCTGGCAAACAGGCACAATTACGGGCAGTCCGGAATATATGCCCCCCGAACAGATTAAAGGAAAAGTCTTTCCTGCGAGTGATCTCTATAGTTTAGGTGTGACTTGTATCCACTTGCTAACTGAGATTTCGCCGCTGGATTTGTTTGATTCAATTAATGGCTGTTGGGTGTGGCGTGATTTCTTGCCATCGGAAAAGCGTGTAAGCGATCGGCTGGGTAAAATCTTGGATAAGTTATTGCAAAATCCGATTAAAGATCGCTTTAAATCAGCTGATTCTGTCTTGCAATATTTGAATTTCAATCCTAAAATAATCTATAATCATAAACGCGGGATTAATGGTCAAGCTTTAGTTTCAAAAGTAGGTGTTGACTACACGTTATTGCAAAATTTATTAACCCGAAATAAATGGCAAGAAGCAGACCAACAAACCTGGATTCTTCTGTGTCAAGCGTTAGGCAAGCGATTGGGTTATTACCTAACCAGTGGCGATATTGAAAAATTGCCCTGTGAGGATTTGTGGCTCATTGACCAGCTTTGGGTCAAGTACAGTAACAGGCGTTTTGGCTTAAGCATCCAGAAGTATATCTATGAAGATGTAGGAAAAGATTATCCCAGTTTTTGTGAGCGCGTGGGTTGGCCTATCCACAATCCGTCTGATCTCGATTCCTCATTAACATTTAATCGGAGAGCACCGATAGGACATTTGCCCTCACGGCGATGGATTGGTGGCTACTGTTGGTGGAATCATGCCAGTGTTTTAGCCGAAAAACTTGAAGAATGCGGCATTACTTAGCTTTTGTATAGTCTTGCGTCGTTGGTTATTGCTCAGAATCTAGACATTATCTCTATTACCCATTACCGATTACCCTGATTTCCGTTCAACCGAAAATTGCCACGGCTAGAAATATCTCTAAATCTCATTCTTTAGTTATAGAGTTCAGATAGCCAACTCTATCTGATGATGCAGGTTAGGGCGATAGCCTTAACTTAAGCTGGAAAAGTGAAATTTTGGTTTAATAGCTAATTACGGCTTCATCCGTAATTCTTGTTTGATTTTCAGAAGCCTTAAAAGGGTAAGAGTTGATGACAAAAACTGGGTTAATCCCCAATTGACAATGGCTCATTCCCTCAGCACAATAAAGGAGATTTACACATCATGTTTTTTCACAAAAAACTAATCATGCATCCGGTAAAAGTCGATGCACCCAATCCTCAGTTTGCCCAACTGCTTTTAGAACAGTTTGGTGGAGCCACGGGTGAGCTTACAGCCGCTTTGCAATACTGGGTGCAGTCGTTTCATTGTGAAAACGCCGGTATTCGGGATATGCTCCAAGATATTGCCATAGAAGAGTTTAGCCATTTAGAGGTAGTTGGCCGACTCATCGAAAGTCACACCAAAAATACAGACCAAACAGAAGCCTATAAGAGTACATTGTTTTCCCTGCGAGGCATTGGTCCCCACTTTTTAGACTCTCAAGGCAATGCTTGGTCAGCTAAATACATCAATGAGGGGGGTGATGTTGTACGTGACTTGCGCTGTGATATTGCCGCTGAAGCAGGAGCACGTCAGACTTACGAAGAATTGATTAAAATGGCACCGGATAAAGGAACCAAAGATACTCTCGTTTTTCTCCTAACCCGTGAGATTTCTCATACCCAGATGTTTATGAAGGCATTGGAGTCCTTGGGTAAACTCACTGACCCCTTCTTTGGCAATATTCAGCCGGATGAAACCGTCAATCTTTACTTCAACTTGTCCAGTGATGGTCAAGGAGAACCTCTTGCACCAACCAATCATGGTTCAGATGAGCGTGGCCCTTGGAATTCGGAGCCGAATTTTAAGTATATTGCCAATCCGCTAGAGCAGATGAAGCAACACGCTAATTAATCGCTAACTCCTCCTATAGAAGCCGGAAAAGTCAGGGGATTCATACTTCCCTGACTTTTCCGGCTTTGCGCTCAATTAGAAGTCTTTGATACAGAATTACTAATAATAGTGCTTACAATTGTACGAGGTGAATTAAAAATTTTAAAGATAGCATTGCCATTATCATCGGCTTATCTCCTAATTTCTCATGGTAGTCGCGATCCGCGCCCCCATCAGGCTATGGAAAGATTGGCGGAGCAAGTACGCTCTCAGTTGGAAACTAGGCGCTGGCGACAAGGAGAACCAGGGGGTATCCAGTATATGCATTTCCTGAACTCCCCCTTATCCCAGCCCTTAGTCCCTAATCAAGAGTTATTGCCTAGAAATCGCGATGGGTCTTTCCAGGCGAATCGCGTCTTACAACGAGCTGAAGCCAAGCCAGTAACGCCAACAGTGGTGAGTCGTAAGTGTCAGTATCCCCTCGTAGGGACAGCGACCTTGGAACTGGCTGATACTCCATTACACGAGCAAATTCGGCAATTTGCCAGGACGGCTGTTGCGGGTGCTTGCAATCAGATCCAGTTATTGCCGTTATTTCTGCTACCAGGAGTGCATGTGAGGGAGGATATCCCCGCAGAAGTGGCGCTGGCACAGCGAGATTTGGGTGAAGCGGTGGTACTCAACATGCGCCCTCACGTTGGTGATCACCCCGGTTTAGGCAGACTGTTGGTTAGCCAATGGTCCGGGGTAGACACGGACGCTAAGATTTTGTTATCTCATGGGAGCCGACGTGTGGGTGGGAATCAGCCGGTAGAGGCTGTGGCACGGGAATTGGGCGCAGTGGCGGCTTACTGGTCGGTACAGCCAACGCTGGAGGAGCAGATTAAAGTTTTGGTGGCAAGGGGTCACAAGCGAATTGGGATTTTGCCTTACTTTCTTTTTCCAGGGGGAATTACGGATGCGATCGCACAAAAGCTTGACATTTTACAGACCGAGTTTCCTACCGTAAAACTAACTTTGGGTGAGCCGATTGGCACAAGTGATATATTGGCAAATTTGATTGTGGATTTGATTGAGCCATGAACCACAGAGTCACAGACAGCACAGAGGTAGAGAGGAACAGAGTTTTGGGTAAGGTTTATCTGGTGGGTGCAGGGCCAGGAGACCCTGGGCTGATGACGCTGAAAGGGAAGGGATTGTTGGAGTGTGCGGATGTGGTGATTTATGACGCTCTGGTTAGTCCCCTAATTTTAGCCATGATTAATCCCCAAGCTGAAAAAATTGATGCGGGGAAGCGCAAAGGGCGTCATTCTAAGTTTCAGGAGGAGACGACGCAGCTATTGATTGAAAAGGCGCAGTCCCATGCAGTGGTAGTGCGACTTAAGGGAGGTGATCCATTTGTATTCGGGCGCGGCGGCGAAGAGATGGAGGATTTATTACAGGCAGGGGTAGCGGTGGAAGTGGTGCCTGGAGTGACTTCGGGAATTGCCGCTCCAGCTTATGCCGGAATTCCTTTAACCCATCGTGCTTATAGTTCCTCCGTGACATTTGTCACGGGTCATGAGTCGGCAGGAAAGTATCGCCCCAAAGTAAATTGGAGTGCGATCGCCCATGGCTCAGAAACGATTGTGATTTATATGGGGGTTCACAATTTACCCTACATTGTTAGCGAACTCAGGGAAGCGGGATTGAGTGACCAGACGCCAGTTGGACTCATTCGTTGGGGAACGCGACCCGATCAGGAAGAACTATTCGGCAGTTTGGGAACGATTGTCGCCCAAGTGGAGGAGACACAATTTGAAGCTCCTGCGATCGCCGTGATTGGGGATGTCGTTCAGTTACATCATGTTTTATCAGCGGTAGCACACCCTAAAATCCAAAATTAAGCAAAATTCAGTAAAAAAAACACAAAAGCCTCTTCCTACAGGAGGTTTGTACTTTGAATTTGGTATGTTTAAGGCGTATGGCAGCAACCCTTGAGCGTGTCACCTGAGATTCTAGCCCAATCGTTTTCTCTCGTACAATCGCTTAAGTAGGGGCGGGGGACTGACGAAGTCATGATCAATCAGGTTTTAAATAATCGTTATCGCATCGTTAGGGTTTTAGGCTCAGGGACTTCGGGACTCATCTATCTGGCGGCAGATATTCACCATCCCGATTTTCCGGTTTGTGTAATTAGACAGTTAAAGCTGCCCAAGAAAAACTCGATTGCCTTGACCCGTCTGCAATTTTTGCTCGAACGGAAGCCAGATGTTTTGGATCGATTGGCACAAAATCATCCGTCTTCCGAGATATTAGATTATTTTGTGGAAGACCAAAAGTTTTATTTGGTGGAAGAATATGTTCCGGGTCATCCCTTAAACTCGCAAACCGAATCCAGTTCTCTGCAATCGGAAGACCAAGGCGTTCTTCGGTTACAAGAAATGTTCAAGATGTTGGGTTCGACCAATACGCCGACACACAGACAATCACCGACACCTGCCTCTCCCCCAGAAGCACCCGATACAGAGATTGACAGTGTACAGCCGTCTCCCCCTCCTCCCCCTCCTCCCCCTGCTCCTCATCCGAAAAAACCTCGGTTTCGCAAACTCCTCTGGCTGATTCTGGCAGGGGGAGCCGTTCTAGCGCTTGTTGCGGGATTCATAGTATTGCTTCAAAGTCAAAATCAGACCAATGCCAAATCTTATTACAACCAAGGTGTTGAAAAACTGAAGAAAGAGGATCGCCGAGGAGCGATTCAGGATTTTGACCAGGCTATTCGCCTCAATCCAAACGATCCCTTAGCTTATGGCAACCGGGGAAATGCTCACTACGATTTAGGCGATTATAAGGCGGCAATTGAAGATTACAGCCAGATGATTCGTCTCGAACCAAATAAAGCGGGGGCTTATTATAATCGGGGGCTTGCCCGTTACGATTTGCAAGATTGGCAAGGCGCAATTGAGGATTTTGACCACTTAATTCGCCTACAGCCAAATGATGCCGATGCCTACTATAAACGGGGTATTACTTACTTTGAACTGAAAAATTATCGAGCGGCGATTGAAGACCTCAATCAGGTGATTCGACTCAATCCCAAGGAGGCTAAGGCTTACGTTTCTAGGGGACTAGCGCGCTCTGAGGCCGGTGAGCAACGGGAGGCGATGGAGGACTATACCAAAGCGCTGGAATTAGAACCGAAGAATGCTCAGGCTTATTACAGTCGAGGCAGAGCCAGATTTCTGTTGGGAGATTATGGAGGAGCGGTGGAAGATTACACCCAAGCCATCGAATCCGATCCCAAGAATGCGGCAGCTTATACCAATCGCTGTAGTGCGCGGTTAAATCTGAGCGCTTATCAGGATGCGATCGTCGATTGTACCCAGGCCATTGCCCTTAATCCCAACAAGGACGAACCTTATAATAATCGGTGTATTGCTTACTTCAATCTGAAAGATTATCAAAATGCCCTCCAAGATTGCTCTCAAGCAATTCGGTTTAATCCGAATAACGACACGGCTTATAGTAATCGCGGAGATATTCGCCGCAATTTAGAAGATAAGCAAGGCGCGCTGGAAGATTACACCCAAGCAATCCGGCTGAATTCTAATAATAGTATTGCTTATAGTAATCGAGCGGATGCTCGCCGGGATTTAGGAGATGAGCAAGGTGCGATCGCCGATTACACCGATGCGATTCGGCTTAATCCCAAAAATGCTTTTGCTTACTATGGTCGAGCCTTAACTCATGTGGCGGTAGGCAATAAGTCGGAAGCGATCACCGATTTTCAGGAAGCTTCCAGACTCTTTTTAAATAATGGCAGGATTGGTGGCTATAACGATGCTCAGTTTCAGCTCAAAAAACTTCAACAATAGTCTCCAAAGCTCATAGCCTAACCGTAATTTTAGGCATAGGGGCTTCTTTCGTTCTATGAATCCTTATTATCTGCTAATTTCTGAAGAACTAGCGCCACTCGCTCATCGTTGGCGCTGAGATGATTGGCTTTTCTACAACTGAAAACATTGGGGTTTTATTGAGTTCACCCGATTGTGCTGATACATAGAGCGAAAACGTGATTGTAATGGATAAAAGTATTTTTTCAAGCATCACCAACTCCTCCAAAAGCAGCTAAATTACGGCTCAACTGCTCGTAGCCTAAATATCTACGATTTATCCTGAACGACAGGTGATCAAAGGCTTTGAGAATTGGTGATGATTATCGTTGGGTTAGGTGATAGCTGTCATAGACGCTGAGATTTTATTCCTAAGTAGGAGCTTGGGAGATTGGGAGAAATTCTCGTCATGTTTCTTTGATCATTCTTCAGCCTGATCCTTTTTAGACATTGTCGAGTCTTCTGCATCGTCTTGCGGTGTAGTCGCGTCAGACCATATATGTGTCGAGTCTTCTGCATCGTCTTGGGGTGTAGCCGCGTCAGACCATATATGTGTTGAATCCTGCACATCTTGAGGTGTAGCCGCGTCAGACCATATATGTGTTGAATCCTGCACATCTTGAGGTGTAGCCGCCTCAGACCATATATGTGTTGAATCGCGAGGATTCTGCAAGGGAGTATCCTCTGAGGAGGAAGAGTTACTACGTGCTTTATCCTTGACCTTAGAACTGTTAGATAAATTTGGAGGCAACGCTGCACTCAAGGGTTTTAGCGCTTCCAATACCTCTGTTGCAGACTGATAGCGAGCGCGGAAATTGTAACGAACCATTTTCTTGATAATCGCTGCCAATTTAGGGTTAACGGTTGTTTGATCCTCCCACATGACTTCTCCGGTTACAGGGCTAGACGGCAAGTGAGCAGGATGAGTTAGAGTCAAGGCTTGGATCGCAATCATGCCCAGAGCATAAATGTCGCTATTGTATTTTGGATTGCCTGCGGCTTGTTCGTTAGGCATATAACCTTTTGTGCCAATTCCTATCGTTAATTCCGTTTGTTGTTCACCCTCGGTTAATTGAATATTGAGTTCTTTAACAGCGCCAAAATCAATCAGAACTAATTTGCCATCAGATTGTCGTCGGATAATGTTGTCGGGTTTAATATCTCGGTGAATGACTCCATGAGAGTGAATAAATTTCAAAACCACTAAAAGCTCTTGCAAAATCTCAATGACTTTGGCTTCAGAAAGTGGCACCAGTATCGGCAGTTCATGGGTTAGAGGACGACCAACAACCAATTCTTGAACTAAACAAAATTCGATACCTTCTTCAAAATGAGCAAGCAGTTGAGGGATTTGGTCATGTTGACCCAGCTTCTCCAAAATTTCAGCTTCTTTGATAAATAACCGTCGTGCGAGTTCCCACATTTTGGGATTATTACTAGCAGGGCTGAGTACCTTAACAACGCATCGAGGATTACCAGGGCGTTGGGTATCTTCTGCGATCCAGGTCTTACCAAATCCTCCCGAACCGAGTGGGTCGATGGTTTTGTAGCGCCCACCTAAAAGAGTGCCCAACATATCCAGTTCCCTCTCTTCCAAGAGTCCTTCAAATTCGTCCGTCTGAGAGATCATTTCCCGAACGATGGGTGAGGAAGAGTATTGCTTGATGGTGCGACGGATTTTGAGTTGCTTGAAATAATCCCGAATTGAGCCAAGGGTGCCGTAAGAGAGGGATGAGAGTGCGATCGCTAATACTGGAATGCTAGTGGGTAAAATGACACGACTATAAACAAACAAGGCATAACTCATTCCTCCCCAGGCGAATACCGCCCCTGCGGCTAATCCGAGGCGCACTGGCAGGTTCTTGATTCTCGTGATTAAAAATCCCGCCCCAACAACCCCGATGAAGACGGACATCCCTCTGTGCGAGGGATTAGGTATGGCTTCCGCAATGGAACGTCCCTGTAGTAAGGTGGCGATCGCATGGGCATGGAGTTCCACTCCACTCATCCGTTGGGGATACCACAAGCTTTCCGAAAAAGGTGTGGGGTGAAAGTCTTGCAATAAAGTTGCTGTTGGCCCAATTAGGACAATTTTGTCTTTGAAATACTGTCCCTGTTGGAGATAGCTATTCCAGTTACTGGGATCGAGGACATTCCAGAATGGAATAATCTCAAAGCTATTGGCGGAACCATAGAAGAAAATTGTGTCACCTTGCGGTTGAGGGTAACGCAGTCCAGCCGCTTGTAAGATTGCCTCATCAAACGAGGGAACTGTGGCAACAATTTGAGCAAAGGCTTTTGCCAGTTCGGGGTCTGAATATTGTTGCGCTAAACGTTTAGGAAACTCCTTACCGTGACGATGAATCCTGCCATTAGGCTCAATAAAATAGTTAATTGAACCAACAGACATTGGATTTGTTTGAAGGAAAGAACCAGGCTGGAGGAGTTTAGTCGAATCACCCGGTCGAGTTTCATCTTCTTCGTAACTGGCGGCTAGGGTGACTCGACCTGCATACTTTTGCAGTACCCGTTGCAATGCGGCATCGTCTGCCTCACCGTAACTGCTGGGAAGATCCAAAACAATATCTAACGCGACAGCTTTTGCTCCAGCCGCCATGACTCGCTCAATGGCAATGGCATATGCCTCGCGTTTCCAAGGCCAATTTTTGATCGCCTCCAAGTCCACTGCGCTTTTAGGATCGACCTGATACGAATTCTGCCATTGAGTCATGGAGTCATCATCGATCGCTAAAATCACAATGTTGTTTGGGGCTGGGACTGAACCTCGGAGTTGGAAGAACAACGTCTGGGCTTGTCGTTCCATCGATTGCACCAGACTCCCATTCAGAGCCGTTGCGATCGCGCCTGAGAGCGCCCAGACCCCAACCAACAGGTGACCCAACCCATTTGTCTTAAACCAGCGCTCAAACCCTGCGGACGTTGAAGTCCCTGTCTTTGTCTGATGCTTTGTTCGTTGAGTTGGAGGAGAGGTTGGGTTAGGTTTCCAGAATTTCCACTTGGGATCGCTCGACATTTTTATACAGCCAACTGATGATTCTCAACACTTTTCTACAGTTTGACTTATGTTCAGTAATCGTCAAGGCTAATCCGGAATAGTGAGTTCTTTCACTTTAGTGAAAATAATCGATGGGAAGAATATATTTTTTATCTTTCGACCGATTCATAGTCCTTAAAACGCTTGAATCCACTCTTTTACCTCATATTCAGTCCAAATCCCATTTTGCCAGTATGGGTCAGATTCAACTAACTGGCACACTGTGGCTTTATCTTCTGCTTCATAGATCCCAAAGACTTTAGTTACATCTTTGGTCGGGCCAATTGTAATTAAAACGCCTGACTCTTTTTGCTTCGCCAAACCATCAAGATGAGCTTGTCGGTAAGGGGCACGCTTTTCTAAAACATCCTCGCAATAGCTTCCCCACAGTACGTATTTAGGCATAGTGATAATGGGTAATTGGTAATTAGTAATGGGTAATTGGTAATTGGTAAAAAACTATAGCGTTTCTGATGTTACGTGCTTGTACATGAGAATAACCTAACCCCCAACCTGCTCATCCTCACCTTCGACTCCAGTCGCTCCGGTGCCTACTAGGGTTACGGGAGTAAGAATCAAAGCCTCTCTCGTAAACAAAATTATCCGCTTCCCTCTCCTCATAGGAGAGGGTTAGGGAGAGGCCAGAGTGTGCCGCATCCAATCGAGAATCGCTATGATCACCAATTACCAAGATCAACTTTTTAAACTCTGAGGGTGACGCCGAATTTTTCCACCAAAGATTCTCGCACTTTTTGATGGAGTGATTCCACCTCTTCAGCAACGAGGGTGCGATCGCCTGCGCGATAAACTAGCCTAAACGCTAAACTTCGCTGTCCCTTAGGAACCGATTCCCCGCGATACTCATCAAACACTTGCACCGACTCTAATAACGGCTTACCCGCGTTGATCGTTGTGCGTTCGATTTCCGCCACAGAGACTTTCTCCGGTACGAAAAAGGCAATATCTCGATCAGAGGCTGGGAATGTGGGATAAGGCTTGAATCGAGGGGTCAGGCTTGCTTCCTGAGCTAGAGCATCCAAAAGCACATCTAAGTCCAGCTCAAAGGCGTAGATGGCATCTGGCAGGCCGTATTCTGATCGCAACTGGGGGTGCAACTGCCCAAATCTCCCCAAGCTTTCTCCCTGAAGCCACAAGGAAGCCGTGCGTCCTGGATGAAAGCGATTGTCTTGCCGATTGGGTTGATACTCAATCTTCAAAGCTAAGCGCTCAAATACGCTCTCTAGTAGCCCCTTGGCCTCATACCAAGTCATGGGGGACTCCTGTCCTCCTTTCACCCAGCGGCCTTGCGTGGGATCGCCGCCCAGAATCCCAGCGACGGCGTCAGCTTCTTGGAAACCTTCCTCTTCCCGCCAGAAGACTCGACCGATCTCAAACCCATTGAGGACACCGTTACCCTGTTCCAAGTTGTACTGACAGGCATCAATCAACCCAGACAGTAAATTGGTACGTAGGGCAGAATACTCGGTCAACAGTGGATTGGCCAAAGAAATTTGCTTGTCGTCTGTTGGCTTAACCAAAGAGTATTGCACTAATTCTGTCAATCCTCCCGCCCGGAAGGCTTCTCGCAGTTGCCGCATTAACTGCTGTTCTAGGGAGAGATAACCGGGTTCCGTCTTATCCGGCAGTTCCTCACAGAAGTTGTTGTAACCGTAAAGACGAGCCACTTCCTCAATCAGGTCAATTTCCCGCTCCAAGTCCCGATAGCGGTAAGGGGGTACGGTGACATTCCATTGAATAGATTCCTCGTCTTTGCCGCGCTGCAATTGACAGCCGAGGGCGGTGAGGATACGTTCAACATCCTCTGGCATAATTTCGCCAATCTCGTCTTCCAGTTCCACCGGACCTAAAATCTGATTGATGCGGTCAAGACGTAACTCAATTGAGCGTGTCCAAGTGGCGGGATCAGGCCGTGTGTCGGCAACGGATTGTGACGTGAGGGTGCCGCTAGCTAACTCAGTCAGCAGGGCGATCGCTCTTTTTGCCGCCATCCCGAACTCCGCTTGATTCACTCCCCGCTCGAAGCGGATAGATGCCTCAGTGCGTAAGCCAAGGCTGCGAGCAGAGCGGCGAATTGCCACCGACTCAAATAGCGCCGCTTCTAAAACGATATTCTGAGTGCCCTCGTAAACTTCCGTGTCTTCACCTCCCATCACCCCAGCGAGGGCAACGGGTTTGTCGTTCGCGGTAATTAACAACGTTTGGGGTTGGAGGGTTCGGGTTTGACCATCCAGCGTTTTCAGGGATTCTCCTTGGGTGGCGAGGCGAACACCGATGGTGAGGGAATTGCTCCCAGCCACGGCTAAAAGGCGATCGCGGTCAAAGGCATGTAGCGGCTGACCCCATTCCAACAAAACATAGTTTGTCACATCCACCACATTGTTAATCGGTCGCACCCCAGCAGCTTGTAAACGCCGTTGCAACCAGTCTGGGGACGGTTCAATTTTGACCCCTTCGATCACCGTACCCATGTAAGCCGGACAGGCACCAGGCTCAGAGATTTTCAAATGCAAACCTTCTCCCCCAGATGGGAGCGAAAGTTCAGGTGCTTGTGGCAGCTTCAATGCAGCTCCCGTCAAGGCCGCCACTTCTCGCGCCACCCCTACCATACTCAAGGCGTCAGCGCGATTCGCCGTTGCCGTCAGATCGAGGATGACATCTTCTAAGTGCAGCAAAGGACGCACATCACTCCCTAACTGGAGATTTTCCTGCTCAAAGATGTGAATGCCCTCGGCTTGTTTTTCTAAGCCGACTTCCGCTAGGGAACAAATCATGCCTTCTGAACGAACGCCTCGCAGTTTTGAGGCGCGAATTTTCACATCGATCGCGGGTAGGTAAGTGCCACTGGTGGCTACCGGAACATAAGCCTCCGCCCGGACATTAGCCGCGCCACAGACAATATTCAACGGTCCATTGGGATCTCCAATATCCACTTGACAGACCCTCAGCTTATCTGCGTTGGGATGGGGCTGTACGTCGAGTACCTTCCCCACCACCACACCATCCGCTAATTTTCGCAGGTCTTCGATGTCTTCTACCTCAAACCCTGCAAATGTCAGGGTTTCGGCTAACTCTTCGGGTGCTAGGGTCACGTCCACCAGTTCCCGAAGCCAATTCAAAGAAATACGCATTGACTCCTAGTTTTTACCTACCGTAGATGTGATTATTTTACAAACAAGAAGGTGAGGGGCAATGGGGTTAATCACGCTAGACCTGTGCGGCAGCAGTTTCTCATCAGTTTTCAAGAATAGTCCGAAAACCTTTCTCCCCTACTCCCCAATCTCCCATCCTCATCCTTGTATGAACTCCGGTCATCTCCCGCTCCAAGCCCCGATCCTCAGCTTAGCTCCGGCCCCAATATCCCGCTCCCCCACTGCCCTTTTCTCTCCTTCTTTTGCTACCTTTATGGAAGCTTCCAATAGAATGGATATAACTTTAGCAACTCTTTACAGGAAATCGGGGAAGTACACGCAAACTTGCGTCACATACCCCCCAAGTCTAGATGAAAAGTAGGATATCCTGGTTTTAAATCAGATTTCATTCAAAGGCTTGCCAAAGCAAGGGTGCATTCGGCGGTGCGTTTCCCATAAAAGTCAATAAGTATCTTAAGCCGGGTGCTTCAATCATAAGGTTTCGTCCCAGCACGGACAACGCCCCATCGGTGACGCTGAATGAGCTACTGCTTAAATCCTGCCTGTCCTCAGCCTAAAAATCCAATCCACGTCGAGACCTGTCAGGCGTGTGGTTCCCAATTGTTGTTGCGTGATCGCTATCGCGTCCAAAAAGCCTTGGGCCAAGGTGGTTTCGGAGCCACGTTTTTAGCCCAAGATGAATCTCTGCCTGGAGATCCCTGTTGTGTAATCAAACAACTCCGTCCAGCCTCAACCGGTTCTCATGTTATCCCCATGGCACGAGAGCTGTTTGAGCGAGAAGCTAGAACTCTGGGAAAAATTGGCAATCATCCTCAAGTTCCCAGACTGTTGGATTATTTTGAAGACAACCAACAGTTTTACTTAGTGCAAGAGTATATCAGTGGCTCGACCTTGCAACAGGAAATCAGGCGGTCGGGCCCGCTGAGCGAAGCTGGAGTCAAACACTTCTTGAGTGAAATCCTGCCCCTGCTGCAATACATTCAGAGCCAGCAGGTGATTCACCGAGACATTAAACCGGCGAATATCATTCGTCGCGATCAAGATGGCAGACTGGTTTTAATTGACTTTGGGGCTGTGAAAAACCAAGTTAATCCAGTCACGAACAACGCCTCAGACCAGACCGCATTGACCAATTTTGCGATCGGTACCCCAGGCTTTGCCCCCCCAGAACAGATGGCATTACGCCCGGTTTATGCCAGTGACATTTATGCCGTGGGTGTGACTTGCATTTATTTGTTGACCGGGAAATCTCCCAAAGACTTAGACTATAATCCGTCAACTGGCGAAATGGTCTGGCAGAAGTACGTTCAAGTCACCGCTCATTTTGCGGAAGTCTTGAAAAAAATGCTGGAGGCTTCGGTTCGCCATCGCTATCAGTGTGCCACGGACATCATGAGAGCGCTTGACCTGGAGCCTTATCTCGATAGTTTGACCCAGGGTTTAGCGACTCAACCGAATACTCCACCCGGTTTGAGCAAAGGCTTAAGCAGCCAATCCTTCTACTCTGGGGACTTAACCGACAAGAGTTCCCCTTCTAGTCCCTCAACGGCCACCTCAAAGCTGGCAATGGCCATTCGAGCGCGTCGCGCCCGCAAAGAACAAAGTGGTGGTAGCTACACAGCGGGGAGCCAGCGTACTCAGAGTGATCCTAGCCAACGCGGTTCTGCCAATTTGCTCAAAAGCGAGGGTTTTACCACCGGAAAGCCGAAAGTTCCGAGCAAGTTAGATGCTAATGGTCTTTTAACCGCTTACATGAAAGGTCGCAGAGATTTCGCCTCTCAGGATTTGAGCGGGCTCGATCTTCATAAAGTTGACTTATCTGGGGGAATCTTTCATCAGGCGAAGTTGGCCAGAACTAATTTCCAAGGAGCTGATTTATCGAATGCTGACTTTGGTCGAGCCAGTTTAAATCGGTCGAACTTGCGAGATGCGAATTTGGGTCGGGCTTACTTGAGCTACGCCGATCTGGAAGGAGCTGACTTGAGAGGCGCAGATCTCAGCTATGCCTATCTCAATCATGCGAATCTCAAAGGAGCCAATCTGTGTGGTGCTAATCTCTCCAATGCCAAAATCAGTGAAGAGCAACTGACACAGGCTAAGACGAATTGGGCAACTGTGTTACCCAGTGGTAAGAGAGGTTTTTGGTAATTAGCTCTCAGGGGTCAGGGATCAGCAGTCAATGGTAAAAAAATAACTGACAACCAGCGCTAAATTTATGTAATTCGGTATAAATGTAGCCAGCGATCGCCTCGTTAGCATAATTGTCGTTGGCGTTATTTTTGTTCAGTGCAGCCTAGTGCAGGCTGGCAGAAAGAACTTTGGCTCAAGCCAGTATGAGCCTACTCCTTCGTCAAACTGAATTGATAAATAATCATGCAAATTCCCTTAGAAATTACCTATCTAGATGTTGACAAAACTGATGCTCTTGAAGCGTTAGTCCACGAAAAGGTCGCTAAACTCGAACAGGTATGCGACCACATGAGTAGCTGCCGTGTGGGGCTTGAAAAAACCCACGATCGCCCCAGAAGTGGTTCTCCCTATCGAGTACGCATCGACATCACGGTGCCGCCTGGACACGAGATAGCCGCCGTCAAAAATCCCGGAGAGGGCGATCAGTACGACCCACTTGAAACAGTCATCCGCAGTGCCTTTGACGCCGCACGTCGCCAGCTGGTCAAGTTGACCGAAAAACAGCGTGATGAGGTCAAGAGCCATCCGGAACAAGAAACCGGTGCGATGGTAACAAAGCTATTCCCTGAGCAGGAATACGGCTTCATCAGGAGCCTAGACAGTGATGAAGAAATCTACTTTCACCGCAACAGCGTGATTAATGGTGACTTCGATCGCATAGCCGTTGGGACAGGCGTGCGATATGTTGCCCAACAAGATGAAGAAGGTCTACTGCACGCCAGTACCGTACAAATTGTTGACAAACCGGGTGCCAACGTTTCTAACATGGGCGAAGAAGCCATCGAGCCGCCGCTGGGCTGGAAGTAGTCCACTGAGGGATGAAATAGGTAATGGGTAATGGGTAATGGGTTAATAGAGAAAGAATTTCACCGACTATCAGTGAGCGATTACCCATTACCAACCCGTGGAAGTTATAGGCGCGACAGCTTACTAACTATTAGCCCTGCCAAGGAATGTACCAACGGATAAAACTTGCACGGATTCACCCGCCGCAATTAAGGTTTGACCGACGGGTACCACTGCCAGCCCCGTTGTTTGCGCTAAGTTAATCAGATTTCCAGAACTGTGGCTACCACCTACCAGATGAAATTCGTACACACCATTCGTGTCTAACTGTAAACGCCCCCAGAGGTAAGTTTCCCGGCGACCATCGGAACGGAGGTCATGAAGCGATCGCGCCTGCACAAATACGGGTTCCCAAGCCTCTTGAGGCAAACCCGAAAGCTTCCAAAGAGCGGGTTGCACAAATCGCCAACAGCTAACCAAGGCTGAAACAGGATTTCCCGGTAGACCAAAATACAACACCGAACGTTTTGATCTCCCTTTCTCAAGGGGGGAAAGTGATGAGGGGAAAAATGTAGCAACCGTGAGAGGTTTACCGGGTTTGACGGCAACGGAACGAATGTGAATTTCTGCACCCAACTCAGCTAGGATGCGATCGACATAATCATAATCTCCCACCGAAACACCACCAGTTGAAAGCACGATGTCGGCTGTTGTGATGGCTTGACTTATTGCTTTTTTGAGTGCCTCTGGCTCATCGCGAACAATACCTAGGGGTACAGGGACTCCACCCGCAAGTGCTACAAAGGCAGCTAGGGCATATTGATTAGAGTCTACAATCTGACCCGGTTGCAGGGGTTGGTCGGGGGTGACTAACTCGTTGCCTGTGGACAAAATTGCCACACGAGGGCGTCGATAGACCGAAAGTGTAGTACATTGCGCTGCGGCTAGTGCAGCGATTTCTGGGGCATTCAGCGTGATTCCGGGTTGGAGCAGAGGGGTTCCGGCCTGATAGAACGATGCCCGATGACGCACAAAAGCCTGTGGTTTGGCTGCCTCTAAGATGAATACACGGGTTCCCTCTCGCCTCGTTCGCTCCTGCATGATGACCGTATCCGCACCCTTGGGCATACAAGCACCGGTAAAGATGCGAGAGGCTTGCCCCGGTTGAACCGTACATTGAGGTTCTATTCCAGCCGGAATTTCTTCAATGATTTCCAAAACAGCGGGTTGCTCTGCATGACAGGATTTCACATCGGCATAGCGCACGGCATACCCATCCATTGCAGAATTATCCCAGTGGGGAAAATCCAACTCACTCGTCACTGGGGAAGCGAGAATGCGACCCGTAGCCGTTGATAACTCTGCTATCTCGGCATCTAGCTTTTGGTCAAACGGTTGCACTAAACCGAGAATGATTGACTCCGCTTCTTTTGCTGGCAGCATTGCCATCAACCCAGATCTGACTACAGTCATCAGTGTATTTCAACTCGGCACACAGTCGCAGTCAATCGAGTCCGAGAGGAATCCTAGGGTCAAGCTAAGATTAAAATACCCAGTCCCGTACTTGGTAATATCTCATGAGTCTTGAACCCGTTCACACCCGCTTTCCCAAGGTGCCGATTGAGCGACGGGCTGCTGCCTTCTTTATCGATTTTGTAGGGGTTTGGCTAGTCAGCTCACTCCTGGGATTCAATGTGTTCGTTCAGATAGTCGTTTTTATGTTATCATGGGCGGCTCTACGGGTGGTATTGGTATCCAGTAATCAGGGTCAGAGTCTAGGGCGCTGGGCGTTGGACATGAAAGTTCTGGATATTAAATACAGCAAGATTCCTGGGCTATTGACCTTAGCCAAACGAGAAGGCATTCTTGGATTCTGTGCCCTCTTAGCCATGCTGGGTCTCAATATTGGTCTAGCGAACGGCATCTCCATGTTGCTGCTGATATTTCCCTTAGTGGCAGATTGCTGTAGCGCCCTGGCTGATGAGGAAGCGCAGCAAGCTTTCCATGATCGCATGGCGAAAACCCTTGTGATACAAACACGTCGAGGATTTTCCCTCGACCTCCGTCTCAAAAAAATATTTGCTCAAGTGAGACGGCGCGTGCAAAAATAGAAATTTGTGTGTAATTTCAACTAACCATTTGATTTTCTAGAAATAGCACTATGGCAGCCAAGAAAGGCGTTCGGATTATTATCACCTTGGAGTGCACGGAGTGTCGCAGCAACCCTGAGAAGCGATCGCCCGGTGTGTCTCGCTACACAACGATGAAGAACCGTCGAAACACGACAGCACGTCTAGAACTCAAAAAGTTCTGTACCCACTGCAACAAACACTCGGTTCACAAAGAAATCAAGTAGGATTAGTCCTTAGTCATTGTCGTCAATCCGTTCAACGTTATCCGTTGAACCCTGACCTATGACACTTACAACTCACCCATAACAACCAACAACAACTCATGGCCTACTTTCGTAAACGTCTTTCTCCGATCAAACCGGACGACCCGATCGACTATAAGGATGTCGAGCTGCTGCGTAAGTTTGTTACAGAACGCGGTAAGATTTTGCCACGTCGGATCACAGGGCTGACGGCTCAACAACAAAGAGACTTGACCCAAGCGATCAAGCGAGCACGCCTTTTGGCTTTGCTACCTTTCATTAACAAAGAAGGGTAAACACTCATTGCCGTGAGAGAGTCAATTCCAGCAAGATCGACGGTGTAAACAAAAGTATGAAGGATAAAGTATGAAGCATGAAGGAAAGCCTTGATCAATCAGATTAGGGCTACGAACCCAGATTTTTTCTGACCTTCATTCTTCATCCTTGACACTTCAGCCTTTTGTCGGTCATTTGTACTTCGATCCTTCGTCGGTCAACTTTTGCATAGCACCGACCACTCGATAGACTAGGTTTAGGTTATTTACAAAAACGCTACCGGGGTTAGCGAAACTGGTGGAAAAGGGAACATTAATTGAATTTCGTCTCGGCGGGGATCGCCGTCTCGCCACGGTAGACCGTCCAGAGGGCAAAAAGCATTGGATTGTCGTAGACGAACGCGGTCAATCTCATACGCTTCATCCCCGGCAAATCACTTACGAAGTGACGGGATGTACCTTGAAACCATCAGAAATTCCGAGCTTTCTCAAAGAGGTAGAGCCATATTTAGACCCAACGAGTTTAGAAGTGGCTTGGGAATTGTTGGTTGAAGATGGAGAAGCGGTGACCAGCGCCAAAATGGCGCAACTATTATTTTCTGACCAGAGTCCGCCTTTGTGCTATGCAGCTTACTGCTTATTGTCTGAAGACAAGCTCTACTTCAAACAAAAAGCAGACGGCTATGAACCCCGCCCTGCTGCTGTAGTTGCTGAAATCAAACATCAACGGACAGCGCAAGAATCAAAGCAGCGGGAGCAACAAGATTTTTTGACACGCGTACAGCAGCGATTAGCTGGGATCGCGCAAGAGTGGCAGGATAGCGATCGCTCTCGGTTTGATAGCTTAGAACGGTTTGTCCTCCATCCAGAAAACACCGCTCGTCCTGCTCAAGATCTATTATCCGTACTAGGACGTCCTCAAACTCCTCAAAGTGCTTTGGATTTATTGGTGGAACTGGGGTGGTGGAGTCCTCACGAAAATTTGCCTTTGCGGCGTAGTCAAATTCCTATTCATTTTCGTCGAGAGGTGATTGAAGTGGCGCAGCAATCCCTGGTTTCTCCACCGCCTGACCCAGATTCAGACCGTTTGGATTTGACAGGCTTAAAGGTTTACACCATTGACGACGAAAGTACTCAAGAAATTGATGATGGCTTGAGCTTAGAAGTCCTTGAGGATGGTCGTCAACGCCTCTGGATTCATATTGCCGACCCAACTCGCTTGGTGATGCAAGGCGATGAACTTGACCTGGAAGCACGGCGGCGCAGTACGACGCTGTATCTGCCGACAGGCATGGTTCCGATGTTCCCGCCGGAACTGGCAACAGGACCGATGAGTTTGGTTCAGGGGAGAGTTTGTCCCGCGCTCAGTTTTGGTGTTGTTTTGGATGAAACAGGCGGTATCCAAGACTATCAAATCCGCGCCAGCTTCGTGAAACCCACTTATCGACTCACCTACGAAGACGTGGATGAGATGTTGGAGCTCGGAGTACAGGCAGAACCGGAAATCGCCGAAATCGCGACTTGGGCTTACAAGCGGCAGGAGTGGCGCAGGAGTCAGGGCGCTATCAGCATCCACATGCCAGAGTCGGTGATTAAGGTTAAAAATGAAGACGAAATCTCGATTGAGGTTTTAGAGGATTCGCGATCGCGGCTGCTGGTAGCGGAAATGATGATTCTCGCCGGAGAAGTCGCAGGACGCTATGGTCAAACCCATCAAATTCCCCTGCCTTTTCGCGGACAGCCACAGCCGGAACTCCCTTCCGAAGAAGAACTGATGCAACTCCCCGCAGGTCCAGTCCGCTTCTGTGCCATGCGTCGGTGTATGCCCAAAAGTGAGATGAGCATTACACCCTTGCGGCACGCGGGTTTGGGTTTGGAACTTTATACTCAAGTCACCTCTCCCATTCGTCGCTACACCGACTTGATGTCTCATTTCCAGATTAAAGCCCATCTAAGGGGTGACCCATTGCCTTTTACGGCCCAACAATTGCAAGAAACGATGCTGAGTGTCACAACAGCCGCGAATGAAGCGACTTGGGTGGAACGTCAGACCAATCGTTATTGGGGATTGGAATATTTGCGGCGTAACGCAGATCGGGTGTGGCAAGCTTTAGTCCTGCGCTGGTTGCGAGAACAGGATAACGAGGGCTTGATTCTGTTGGAAGATTTAGGTCTAGAGTTGAAGATGCGTTTTAGGCGCTCCGTTGCACTGGGCGATCGCTTAGATGTGCAAGTCAGCCACGCCGACCCTCGTCAAGATGTGATTCACTTCAAAGAACTCATTGCTCAAGAGGCTCAACCGGCTGCCACCTAGAGCATCCATTCAGTTGTTCATCTATCGGTACACCAGAATTCACAGAAGTTCCCCATACAGAAATAGCATCTGCGCTATGCCTGTGCTAACAACAGTTCAAAGTTTCCCCATCCCTTGTGGATGGGGTTTGATTTGTTGAAAAAGATTACAAATCCGAGAAAAAGCAGTACGATAATGAGCGTTACCCGTTTTTGTGCCCCATTCAGACAAAACGTGTCAATACGCTCTTGAAGGAACATAAGCTCGCTGAATCGGTAGCACCTTTCTCGGTGATCAGCTCTTCTCGCCTTAAGTATTGAAATTGCTTCTGCAACGACATTCGCCCAGATTCCACTCTAGGCTAGTCTGATAGTTTGGACTTCAGAAAAAATCAGGTTTTGCAGCCTGCATCAGCAGGTTTGATTACCTGTGCTTTGATGCCTCCAACTACCCAGAGGCCAAATTAGAACCAGAAATGAACTCATCTGATACTTACCAACGGGATGCACTCTCGCTGGCGTGAGAAGGGCATTAGCCTCATTGTGCAAAACGGCACAGATCAGCAGGAAATTAACAACGATTAAAGCCGAGAGGCGGGATAGCCGCAATCGCAACAACCTGTGACGCAAAATCCAGAGTATTTCAGGAAATTTATGCAGGATCAAGATGTTCACCCGATTTCGTTCAGTCCATCCCCGGCAATAGAAAGAACAATCAACCGGAGCGATAAGAGACAATCGACTATGCAATCAGCTCTTCACATTAGTACTCAAGTCTTACCCGGAAAAAAGATCGAAATCTCTTCCCCAGAATTGCCTGTTGGGGATGATGTAGAGGTATTCATCATTGCACCCAAAACCTCCGTCCGCATCCACCCGTCCGTAATCAACCTTTTAGAGCGTGTTCCTTCTCTCAACAAAAAGTATTGCCAAGGACAACAGTTGCTCAGCGAACCCCCAAGCTCAATCCTGCAAGGCGATATCGTAGTCGCTCTTGAAGCCTTAAAAGCGATTGATGACTACCTTAATCCTGAACCGGGCAGTCTTGGTGAGGAGATGCTCAACGACGCTCTTGAAGGTCGAATGAGATTAGAGGCAACAGATCTTCAAGACAGAATGCTAATACAACACCATGCCAAGAAATACATTCAGCAGGCAATGAATACCTTGCAACGCTTGATCCCCAGCTCGTCATCTTAATATAATTTAAGTGGATTGATTGTGGATTTTAGGGGATCGTAAATCCACAATCTACAATCGGTTAATTAGCTCTGCATCAATATTGAGCGATCGCACCAAGAAAGCCCACTCATCCGCCAATTCTTCAATAATCTTAGACGTTGGCTTTCCAGCACCATGCCCTGCTTTTGTCTCAATTCTAATTAACACCGGTTTGTCTCCCCCATGAGCCGCTTGCAAAGCGGCTGCAAACTTGAAACTATGAGCAGGAAATACCCGATCATCATGATCAGCCGTTGAAATCAATGTTGCTGGATAAGCCGTTCCGGTTTTGAGGTTATGCAACGGTGAGTAGGCAGATAAAGCCTTAAACTCTTCTAAATTCTCTGGGGAACCATAATCCGAACACCAGGCCCAACCAATCGTAAACTTATGGAAACGCAGCATATCCATTACCCCTACGGCTGGCAGTGCTGCACCAAATAATTCTGGGCGCTGTGTCATACAGGCACCCACTAATAAGCCACCGTTACTACCTCCTGAAATCGCTAATTTTTCAGGTTGAGTGTACTTATGATTAATTAGCCATTCGGCAGCGCCAATGAAATCATCAAATACATTCTGCTTATTCAGCTTTATTCCCGCCTGATGCCATTCCTCGCCATACTCACCACCGCCACGCAGATTCGGTAATGCATAGACACCACCCATCTCCATCCACACTAATCGACTAACCGAGAAACTCGGTGTTAAAGACACATTGAAGCCACCATAACCATAGAGGAGAGTTGGGTTGTTTCCATCCAACTTCAACCCTTTTTTATGGGTGATAAACATCGGAACTGAAGTCCCATCTTTACTTGTGTAAAAAACTTGCTTCGTTTCGTATTCATCCGGCTTAAAGTCAACTTTCGGCTGTCGGAAAAGCGTACTTTTACCACTCACCATGTCATAGCGATAGATGGTTGTTGGTATGGTAAAGCTGGTAAACGAATAGAAAGTTTCTGTGTCATAGCGCTTGCCACCAAAACCTCCCGCTGAACCAATTCCTGGTAATTCTACCTCCCGAACAAAAGAACCTTCTAAGTCAAAAATCTTGATGGATGAACGAGCATCTTTTAGGTAATCTGCAACAAACTGATTATTGAGTAAACCGACACTTTCCAAGGTTTCATCGCTTTGTGGAATCACCTCTTGCCATCCCTCCCTCATTCCTTTCTCTCCCCTTAACAAGGGGGGGTTAGGGGGGGTAGGCTTGTTAATATCGATCGCAATCACACGACCACGAGGAGCCGCTAAATCTGTGCGAAACCAAAAGATTGAACTCTCATTATCAATAAAACTGTAGTTAGCTTCAAATTCGCTAATCAGTTCCACCACAGGAGAATCGGGTGTTTGCAAATCTTTATAATAGATGAGATTTTTGGGGTCAGTTCCGCGATCGACAGAGATAATCAGGTAGCGACCATCTTCTGTCACACCCGCGCCAAACATCCATTCTTTTTGGTCTGGACGATGATAAATTAAAATATCTTCTGACTGTGGCGTACCCAGTTTGTGATAGTAGAGTTTTTGATAATAATTCAAGTCTTCTAGTTTTGTCGCCTCATTTGGCTGATCATAACGGCTATAGAAGAAGCCTTGACTGTCATGAGTCCAAGACGCCCCAGAAAACTTGACCCATTTTAAATCATCCGGGAAGTCTTCACCTGTTTCGACATTACGCACTTTCCACTCGTTCCAGTCAGAACCAGAGGTCGATAAACCATAAGCCATCAACTGACCATCTTCACTGATAGCTAAACCGGATAAGGCAATTGTGCCATCTTCTGAGAGGAGATTCGGGTCAAACAATAGGGTTGGTTCAGCATCAAGAGTCGTTAATGTGTAGAGGACGCTTTGATTCTGAAGGCCATCATTTTTGAAATAGAAGTAACGGTTTCCTTGCTTAAACGGAATCCCATATTTTTCGTAATTCCATAGCTTAGTGAGTCGCTCCTTAAGGGGTTCTCGTACCGGAATCTCACTGATATAACTAAACGTAAGTTGGTTCTGCGCTTTCACCCAAGCGCTTGTTTCCTCTGAGTTTAGGTCTTCCAGCCAGCGATAAGGGTCGGCTACTTGTGTACCGTGATAGTTATCAACTTGGTCAGATTTGCGCGTAGGTGGGTAGACAAAGGCTTGACTGGAAGATTGCATAAAGTGGGATGTTAAGCAGCAATGTCTAGTTTAGCGTTCACACTAGGGCGTGTTTGCAAACTTGAATTATGAGGCTCGACATTCCTAGCATCAATGAGGTGATTGGCTCTAAATATTCCACACAACTGTTCTAGAGCAAGCCCCCATTCTCTGCCGAGTTATGACCCTGCGCTCCAAATCATGCAACTTAAAGGCACATCAGCTGAACACCGGGTTGCAATCTAAAGTCATAACGACTATGATTTAGGAGTAAGGATTTGAAACTCAGGAAGCAACTCGCAAGATGATAGAGGTTAGAGAGATTCCTCTAGGGGCAATTCGTCGTCCCCTGCCGCGAGAGAATGATCCCACTAAAGTAGCGGCACTGATGGACTCGATTCAGGCAGAAGGATTGCGCGAACCCATTGATGTCCTGGAAGTCGATGGACAGTACTACGGCTTCTCCGGGTGTCATCGCTTTGAAGCACACCAGCGTCTGGGTAAATCAACCATCAAGTGCCGAGTTCGCAAAGCACCGCGCTCGGTGCTACAAAAGCACTTAGCTTAACCCTTAACAGTTGTTGCCTTACACGGCTTCTGCCAAAGGGATGATTCACACTGAATTGCGACATGCATAACATCAAGAGGCGTGAAAGCAGCCTCATCAATGCGGAATTATTTTTTTAATTAGGAGATAACGATGCCAACTCAATCAAAAGGATTACCCATCGATATCGGTATTCCAGAGGACAGTCGCAAAGAGATTGCCGAGGGGCTTTCTCGCCTGCTTGCCGACACCTATTCGCTTTACCTCAAAACTCATAACTTCCACTGGAACGTGACTGGCCCAATGTTCCAGACATTGCACTTAATGTTTGAGACACAATACAACGAACTCGCTTTAGCTGTCGATTTAATTGCCGAACGCATTCGCGCTTTAGGCTTCCCAGCTCCCGGTACCTACAGTGACTTTGCCAAGCTCAGTTCAATTGCAGAAACGCCTGGTGTTCCCAAAGCTCAGGAGATGATTCGCCTTCTCGTCGAAGGACAGGAATCTGTGGCAAGGACGGCTCGTTCCATCTTTCCTCTGGCTGAAAAAGTCAACGACGAACCTACCGCAGATTTGTTAACTCAACGGCTTCAAGTGCATGAAAAGACCGCTTGGATGTTAAGAAGTCTATTGGAAGATTAATAAAATCCCCGGCCATACTCAAGTTGACGGGGGATTTTCGAGTTTTAGGGTTGAAATACATCACTCAGATCAAAAGGTCATGTTTGCATTCATTCATCAACTTCAAAAATGACCCCGCTCCACACTCAAGATTTCACTCACCCCTTGCAGCAACTCATGCAGCAGGCGGGTGTTTCGAGTTTTAAGGCACTCAGCAGGAAAGCTGCGGTTTCGGAACGCCAGGTGAGGCGTCTGCGGCAGGGACAGATAGCGCAGATGCGAGTAGAAACCCTACTCAAAATTAGTCAAGTTCTGCAAGTATCCATGACTGAGCTACTAACAATTTTTGGTGACACTGAATCTGTTGATGTGCTAAATTCACCAACAGATATGAGCCAGGAGTATCAACGGCTGCAACAGCAATTGCACGAGCAGCGAGAGACTTTGATGCAGGAATTTCAGCAGTCGAGCTTACAAGTCATAGAATCCTGGCTCTTGCAATGGCCAACGGCAGCTTATGCAGCACAACAAAATCAGCAGTTACCGGCTGTAAGATTACTTCCCTTAGTGCGACCCGTAGAACAACTGCTGCAAGAATGGGGAGTAGAAGCGATCGCATCTGTCGGCGCAGAAATTCCTTACGATCCGCACCTGCATCAACTCATGGAAGGAACGGCACAGCCTGGAGAAGCAGTAAGAGTTCGTTACATTGGCTACCGACAAGCAGAAAAACTCTTATACCGCGCCAAAGTCAGTCCCGTTGGCAATCCCTCCAATACCTGATTGTTGCTCGTCCAGCCCCTGAAAATCTTATTACTCTAGATAACCCTAGTCTCTTCCAAGAGGCTGATGAAACTCCTGTATAGATTTGTTGCAATGGCAATGGTGACAAACTATTGAGAAAAAGATTATGCGCCCCTTAAATATCGGTTTATCAGAAGAGCAACGTCAAGGTGTTACCGATTTGTTAAATCGTGACCTATCTGATGCATATCTGCTGCTAATCAAAACGAAAAAGTACCATTGGGATGTTGTTGGCCCACAGTTCCGTTCGTTGCATACACTGTGGCAAGAACACTATGAAGCCTTAACAGAAAATATCGATGCGCTCGCTGAACGAATTCGCATGTTGGGTGCCTATCCGGTTGGTACAGCTAAGGGCTTCTTGGAACACGCTTCGATTAACGAAGATGCAGGTAGTCTTCCCAACGCTTATGGGATGGTAGAAAACTTGGTTGCCGATCACGAGCAGGTTATCCGCAGCCTGCGCGAGCACATTGACCAGTGTAGTGATAAATATCACGACCAAGGTACCGCAGACTTTCTCACCGGACTGATGGAGCAACATGAGGAAATGGCTTGGATGTTGCGTTCCTTCATTGAAGGTCAATCCATTGACCCGGACGGTCGGTTATCCGCCGAAGGAATGAGAGTTCCTGTGGAAATGAAGTAATCAGATTTAATAGTCGATAGGGCTTTGGAGGCGGACAAAGTGCCGCCTCCTTTGAGAATTAAAATCTTTTAAAAATCCCTGAATCCAAATCTTTGTGACAAGTGTTTTCCGTCCCTACTAACGCTGATTATCCTGCCGGGAGTGGTAAGTGGCGGAGGGAACAACGGTTAATAAATGGCTAGATTTTAAATGACTATATTTTGAGGATAACGTCTTATTCGATATTCTCTTTGTTTGATAAATAAGAGCCGGTTGATTAATCCCTTTAAAACGGTAGTGTTTCATCTCTACTAAGCCTTGCCTTCGGCTTAGCCTAGCAAAGGTCGTTTCACTCACCACACATTCATCAGGAAGGCCTTCTTGAGAAATCTCCAAGAAAGGTAAGTGCAAATCACATACAGCTAAACGACCTACTACAAACTCATCTCGATTTACCCTTACTGTTTTTTCCACATCTCCTTGAAGTTGTAGGCGTAGCTCGAACTCAGCCATGACTTCCAACCCCCTGTGAATTTTGGCTCTCAATGTATGCTGAACTCCTCCTTCAGAGAGCTGCCGTCGCAGATTAGCATTTTGTCTGGATTGAAACCCACACTCCTGAGACAGATTCTGCAAATGTCTGTAACAATTCTGATTGAGCGCTGGGAAAAGGTTACTCCTGCTTAACCGTATCGGGAACACCTACCGATGAGAGACCTGCGATCGCTCTTAAATTTTGAGCGCGAATCAAGTCTGTGAAATTTAAGCCATACCGCCCTTCAATCTGGACGACAGAGTCAATCGCCGCCAAGAGATGTTGAGCCGCTTCGATATCAGTGTAACCACGTCGTGTCGCCACTTTAATCGCATTTTCATCGGCATCTAACTCAGACTGAGAACTGCGGGTACTGCGCCAAATTTGGGTTCCTGCGAGCGCACTCAATCCTGTAGCGACCACGATCCCTACAGCATCTCCCTGCGCCAGTTCCACAATCCCCCCTAGCAACCCCGCCAGAACGACTCCTTGATACAAGTCCGGCTTAAACCATTTGATACTAACCAGCCAGCAGACTGTCCGCAGCAGCAGCATGTCTCGTTGGGGCTTGGGCAAGCGACGCCACAAGTCAAAGTTAATATAAATAGGCCGCTCTTGTGACCAAATGGGAGGAAAGGGGCTTTCAATGACTGTAGTCTGTTGCGGTTTACTAACAATTTTCGTCAGCATCCGCCCAGAAGCAGGCATGAGCTCAATCAAACGGCGAATTTCAGGCTCTGGATTCATCGGACTCACTGCTGGGCATTCAAAATTTAGTGTTATGGGCCAACCGAGTTACAAAGATTGAAACCACTGTGCCCTAAAAAAAACTTATCCCATTTCTCATGCAAAACTAGATCGAGAGATTTGGGGTCTGCCACCCCAAACCATAGCGGCTCAGAAACAACATAATCACCCAGGAAACCTTAAAATAAGCACATAATACAGTAGAGCATTTCAACTTAAGGTTCTACAAGAATCAGTATAAGTATTCCACTACTCAAAATCTTATCTAGATACTAACCACTGGCAATGGCAGTTAAACCCAAGGTTTGCGATAGTCCAATTCCCCATAGTAAGACTATGCGTATAGGCGCGGCTGGTCTGTTTGGGACGATGACTTTAAGACGTTTGCGCTTTGTGCATCCTTCGTTAACACAAGGTCGGTATTTGCAGACGTTCCCAACAGAGGTTTAGATGGACGCTTTTTCCCCAATTCCTCCTCAATGGACAACATCAGCGACTCACGCTGTAGAATTCTGTTGTCCCAAGTGTCGAGCTTCTGCTAGGGAAGCTGAGCAAGTTTGGATGAATCGGCGATCGCCTGTGATGACAGAAGACTATCGCCGCAAGTGGCAGGAATTTTATCAATGTCAGTGCAGCTATGTGTGGTGGGCTTGGAGTAGCGATCGCCCACCGTCAGATTTCGCTAAACGCGAGGAACCGCCCACATCGTGAGGGGAGAGAGGGAGATGGAAAACCTCTCTCCACCTCTGGCTAACCCTCTCCTGTATAGGAGAGGGAAGCGGATAATTTTTTTTTAGCTGAGAGAGGCTTTGAATTCTCTAGCTTCCCTTGCTGGCCATAGGGCTGAAGTGGTAATTCTAGCGTTGATTGTTCCACATGGCGTGAAAAGTCACCTCAGTGAGGAGCAAGTTCTGCCAAATCAGAGGCGATGAGTTTATCAATGAGTTCAACAACTCCAGCACCGCGATCGCCTTTTGTGACGAAATCAGCACGCTCTTTGAGCATGGGAAGGGCATTGGCAACGGCAACCCCGCACCCACAAAAGTCGAGCAAAGCCTGGTCATTCTCCGCATCTCCTATTGCCACCGTATTATGTGGCGATAAGCCTAATTCTTTGAGGGCAGCACTGAGTCCAGAGGCTTTGTTGACATCTGAAGGAAGCACCATCACAGCACCTTTGTTAAAAATCACTTGGTATTCCAGCCCCAAGTCGCGGATTACGTCTAATACCGTATTCTCGTGAGGATGCCAGGTAGCAACAATCACCCGTCCCACCGCAAGGGGGTCAACACCTCGTTGTTGCAGCGCCTTGACAAATTCTTCTGGTGGAGGAGCACCTAACGGCTTTTCTTCGCGGGTTGCGGGTTGATATAGCAAAGCTCCATTTTCCAGAACAACCCACTCACACAAGTTAATCTCAGGGAAGACATTGAGCAGGTCGTCTAGGTGCCTCCCTGTTACTAAGATTAATCTTCGACCAGAGTCCCGCAGGCGATCGAGTGCTGCTATCGTCTCGTCATCCACCCGACCATCTGAGGCAAGTGTGCCATCGTAGTCCGTAGCCAGTGCTAGGTAGTGCATTCGTTCATCTCCTCCCCAAGCCTTGAAACAATCCTACTTGAGTTGGAGCGAGGCTTTATCTCGCTTGGGTCATAGCTCCAAGAGACGATGTTGAGTAGAAAAGAGCGAATACACTACGATTGTAATACTTGTGTTACAATCGGATTAATTAGCCAAATAAAGTTGTGAGTTTGGGTCTATAGGCGATCGCATTCATTAACTCGAATCTTGCACGATTTTTAGGACGGGCGTCCCGCCCATCCCCCAAGAAAAATTTTTATTGTGGGGTAAGTATGCAAGCCTCGCCTGATGAGAGGCTCTCCTTGCAACTGGTGCAAAATATGCATGAAGTTCTTTAGTCAGTAGAAAGTAAAAAGCCAATTCAATAGCGTTTTCTCATGAAGTGTGAATTGTGTGAACGAGACGTGAATCGTTTAACTGCTCATCATCTAATTCCCAAGCAAGCTGTTAAACGGAAGCAAGCCGATCCAGGCCCAACGGTCGATATTTGCTCTGCCTGCCACCGACAGATTCATCACTTATTTGACAACAAGCATTTAGCGAAAGAACTCAATTCTGTGGAAGCGCTCAAGAATGAACCGCAGATGGCAAAATTTCTGGCTTGGGCGAGGAAACAAAAACCCGATAAGCGCATCCAAGTGCATTAAACCTCGACTGCATTGAGTTGACCCAGCAAGTTTCTCTCATTGTTAGCTGTGTAACCAGGGGTGTGCGGATATTTGGTTTGCCACTGGGAGAGGAGTTTATTAAGTTGGTCTTCTACGTTGCTGGGCGAACTTCTCGGACAGAGCGGTTTTGCCCATCCCTCCCATACCCAACAGCCCTATCAGTCGGCAGTTGTCTTGCACAATCCATAAATTTTTAATTGAAAATCTAGACCATCTTAAGCTCAGAACTCTGAGCTTAAGATGAAGAAAAATTACGCAGATTGTCTTACCCTGCTTGAACAAATCCGTTGGGGCGGCATTCCTCAGTGTCCCTATTGCCAATCCACTAATTCTACGGCTATAAGAAAAGAATGCAGATATCACTGTAACACCTGCTTTAATTCATATAGCGTTACAGTGGGTACCCTGTTTCACCAAACTCGTGTGGATTTACGGAAGTGGTTTTTAGCAATTCATCTGTTCCTGACTTCTTCAGGAGATATTAGTGTGCGTAAACTTGCGAGAGAAATAAAAGTTAATAAAAATACAGCTTCTTATATGCTGAGTCGTATTCGTCAAGCAATAGTTGAGGAAGAGGAGCTAATACAAAAGCTTATAAAACTGAATATCAATGGTATTGATTGAGTTTAGTCTGTCCCAATTATCCCCATTTACACGGCATTTTTATGGAAAAAATATTGGGTTTTTTGGTGATTTGCATTCCTGGGGTGATTTTACTGGGTAATTTTTGGCTTGACTATAAAACACAATTAGAAAAAAAGATTGACAACATAAATGCTCAAGTTCAAGTGTTAAACCAAACAGCCAAAGACTTGGATGGTAAAATCAAATCTCTCAATCCTAATAAAAGTAGTACTGATGCCTCTATTCAACCCAAAGGCTTGGAGAACCCTAGCAAGACAATAGAGCAAGATATTCAAGGACTGAAGACAAAAAGTGAAACACTAGATAAGCAAATAGATTTGCTAGGCGATCAGCAACAAAATTTCATCACCAATGGACAAAACGCAGTTAACTTTCTTTTGACTGTAATTGTTGCTTATATAGGATATAACACCGTCAAAGAATCTTTTCTTAATCGAGAAGAAAAGAAAGAAATGAAAGAAAAAATTAAAACAGAATTGAAGCCAGTACTGGAGGAACTGAAAGGACAAGATATCAAAGAGATAATAATGGAATTAAAATGGCTACAGTATCAAATGACGGTTTTATCAGCAGAACAATTAGAAAAAGACCAGTATCAATCTCTTACAGCCCTTTATGAATATATTCGGGCAATGGTTATACTAGGAGATTTAAAAACTAATCAGACAGAAGAAGATGATGTAGCACCAGAACTTTTTCTACATTATCAATTCAAGAATGTTTCTCGAATTAATGAAATATTGGAAATATTAATTGAACAAGACCGAGAAAAGTTGCCCTACTTAAATCCAGAACAAACTGTAAAATTCAAGAAAATACTAAGCAAAATTCCTAGCGCAGAACGTAGCCAAGTACAACCCAAAATAGAGGAGATACTCCGTAAAATCACTACTCATTGATAAGCAATATAATTTAAGAAAGATTCTTTGACAAGAGAAGAGTTTAATGATATGAAGAATACAAGTCCAAATATCAATGACCTAATTTTTAGTTATTCTTTAAAATCTGAAGGAGAAATCAAAAAATTACAGAGACGAGAGAGCGAGCTTGACATAAAAGAGATTCTAACTAAAGAAGAAGAAATTGAAAAAAAAGTTATTGAAAAATCGTTAAATATAATGACGGAATACGTAAAAACAACTAGCGATAGAATATCAAAGGCTGATAACCTTGAACAAAAGAGAAAAGGGTTTTTGGAAAAACGCCGTCAAAAGCGCCAACAAAAACGCCACCAACAGGCTATTGAGCAATCTACTTTAGATGAAGATCAATAGCCTTCACTACTATATGAACGTTGAAAGACTATCTATCAGGTGCTGAATATAAGGCTGCACAGTGATTGGATCAATCCCGTCTTCGATAGAATCAGGAGCATTTATCCAGTCACTAAACTCTTCTAAATAATCACTTATAGGTTTAGCTAAGCGAATATCGGGCTGTGAGAGATATTGAATTCCCCAGTAATCAAGTAAATCAGTATTTCCCAAACGAACACAATATGTAATTAATTCATGATAAAATTCTATATCTTTATCAAAATTATTTTCCTGCTGAACTGGATAATCATCATATTCAATTGAATTCCAAGAAAAAGGTGATTCTTTTCTTTTTTCTATAGATAAATGAATCGATTGTTGATAATTATATAAAATTTTGTCTACATCAATAGCATTCTGTAGAAAAGAATCCAGTAATCCAAGAATAGAATTTTTGACATCTATTGCTAGGTTATTGTCTTGATAAAGAGCATCTCGGATTATCTGGATTTCACGTTGAAGTTTTTGGAGGGAGGTGTTCATTGAGAAATCAATTTTTCTTCTATTTTGGTCAATAGTACTTGTTCACTATCTTTAAGTCACTTCCACCAACTAGGACACAGGAAAATTGATTGGTCTCCTATCAGGACTTAGACAAAAACCGAAGCCAAAATGCATTCAAACTTAGACAGAGAAATGCTTTCACTTCAAATGATTATGAATTCAGTATTGACAAGGGTTTCAGCCATCGATCGCACTTCTGCCTAATTCCCACTATGCGATCGCTCCCATAACATCAATGCAATCTGAGACAAGCGATCGCCCTTTATTATCATCAACCTGCGAGCACAGGTCTGCTTAATACCCACTATGCGATCACTCTCTTAACATCAATGTAATCTAACACAGGCGATCGCACTCTATTATCGTCACTGTGCGATCGCCTAACCTTAACTCTCTGGTAACTCCCCAAACAACTGACGATAGCGTTCAAGTTGCTGTTGTGCTTGTTCTGCTCTTTCCTCTGCCGTCAGATATCGATTTCGTTGTTCGTCATACCAATACAATGCTTCAATCTCTACCTCTCCATCCCGGTAAGGCGCACGTCCAATCCCTAAATTAATTTCCGGCATCCAATAAGGTTCGCCAATTTGCAATTGATACTCCCCATCAACTAAGCGATAAACCTCAAACGGCTGATGTCTATCACGCTGCCAATATTCTGGGTTATAAACTACATAATATAAAACTCCAAGCTTGGCATAAACCTCCATTTTTTTGTCATATTCTCCCCCTGGTGTCAACGACACAATCTCTAGAGCAAAAATAGGAACAACCTCATTTTCTTCCCAAACTACATAGCTTTTCCGCAACCTCTCCCTTCTATGACGCTCAACTCCTAAACTCAAAAATCCATCGGGGACAACAGGCACCAACGGACTCACGCCTGTGGTGTGATAAATTCCCATATCCACCCCAAAAAACCAGTCAGAACGATTTACCCAGATAAATTTGAGCAAAAATAATAGTAAATTAGGAATAAAATTTTGATTCTCGTTATCCACAGGCGTGTCGTCTGAGCAAGGCAATTCAGCGCTAGTTGGTAAGCGCAGCTTAGGGTCAGATTGTACCATCGCTCACACTCCTAATAAATATTGGTACCTTCAATCTTAAACGCTCAACTTTTGTGAGCGATCGCTTGTTTTATTTCAGCTAAATTTGGGAGGTGCGATTCCCTACAGGATAGCTTCGCTTCAGGCACTTATGTCTAATTCCCACTATCTGATCGCACCCTTAACCTCAATGCAATCTTGCACACGGGAGATGATCTGAGGGATTCTACTCAAAGTTCAGATACTCTATATTCCAACCCTGTCCTTCTACCGCCAGAGCAGCCATATAATCGGGTGATGGTGTAAGTTGATACACAGACCAACGAGAAGCGGCCTCTTCGTTTCCTTGGATACTCAATAATGCGGCGGGTTCTCCGGGAGTTAAGGAAACCTCAACCCCATCCAGTCCAGGTAATCCATCACCGATCGCTTTGAGATAAGCTTCTTTGCAAGTCCACGCCCGGAAAAAAGCCTCTTGCTTTTGCTCGTCGGGTAGGGAGCAGATGACCGCATATTCACGAGCAGAAAAGAAGCGTTTAACCAATTGCTCAACTTTATCCATGGGGCGGATGTGTTCCAGATCAATGCCCACCAAGGGAGTGTGAGCGATCGCATATATCGCTAACTCATGGGAGTGAGACAAATTAAACGAAAGTGTTTCTCCCATACCCAAGTTGGCAAGTGCGGGTTTGCCACGGGAACCATAAGAAAACTCAAGCTGAGCTGGCTCCAAGTTTAAGTAACGGCCTAGGATAGATCGCAAAATGCCACGACCGGCAATAAAATGCTTCCTATCCCGTTCAAAGTAAAAGCGATTGGCTCTATTGTGCTCATCTGGAGCCAGGGTTTTTGCTAACGACCGAATCTGTGATTCCGGTAAGTTCAGGTCAGCACGCCAGATGTGAACAAGATCTTTTGATAACACCAAGTTGCTCGGTGGGGAATACCATAAAGGCTCATCTGCTATCACTCGTGTTGACCTGTGTTGATTCGACTCAGTAAGTATTGTAAATAATCAGCTAAGAGACTTTGAACCAAAAGACTAAAAATCCTTCTTCCCAACCCCTCAACTCCCCCGGCTGTCACATCTTTGTTTCTTCTAGCAGTGGTGTTTTCAGCTACAGTACTCCCAGCCAACTTGAATAAAAATAGGGGCTTAACCCTTACAAGGCAGCAGTCCGTCTGTCAACAAAGCTGATTCATGAAACCCCGAATCATTGTTTGTGGCTTGGGTCGCACTGGATATAAAATTTTCGGTTTACTGAGGCAACAGGGAGCCGCTGTGGTTGGCATCCATTACAAACCTCTGGTTGAAGAAGAACAGGCAGAGGATGTTGTGATTGGAAACTTAAGCTCAGCTTCTACCCTCCTAGCGGCTGGGATTCAAAAGGCTAACACATTGGTTCTGGCAAGTAACAATGATGCTTTGAATTTGGCAATTCTGACTCAGGCTAGAATCCTCAATCCCCGAATTCGCATCATTAATCGCTTGTTTAATAGTGGCTTGGGCGATCGCCTCGATCAAACTCTTCCCGACCACGTTAGTCTGAGTGTATCGGCTTTGGCTGCACCCGTCTTTGCCTTCGCCGCACTGGGAAATAAAGCGATCGGGCAACTGCGGCTATTTAATCAAACTTGGCCGATCTACGAAGAGGTAATCCATGAACATCATCCCTGGCGGGGACGCCATTTGAGCGAACTGTGGGATGAGCGATCGCGGATGCTGATTTATTACCTTCCGGTAAAAGGTCGAGTGGCACTGGTATCCGCTGTGATCGAGGGACGGAAGTTGCAAGTTGGCGATCGCTTAATTATCGGCACCCAACCGAATGTCCGTAACCGTCGCAACTCCTGGCTACCAAAATTCCTCAAAGTCCTCACCAACTTACGCCAGTTTCAAAATCACGCTCAACCCATCTTGGTGGTGACGCTGACTCTGTTTGTCATGATTTTTCTGGCGACACTCACCTATGTTTGTTTTGATACCCACATATCGGCGGTCGATGCTCTCTATTTTTCGGTGGGGATGATTACCGGCGCGGGTGGTCAAGAACAGGTGGCAGAAAAAGCACCCGACAGCATTAAGCTGTTTACAGTGGTGATGATGCTAGTAGGAGCCGGAGTCATTGGGATTTGCTATGCCCTGCTCAACGATTTTGTCTTAGGAACTCGCTTAAAACAGTTTTGGGACGCGGCTAGAGTACCTGCACGCCATCACTACATTGTCTGTGGATTAGGGGGTGTTGGGGTGCAAATTGTCAACCACCTCCATTGTCACGGGCATGAGGTGGTTGTGATTGAACACGACCTCAATAACCGTTTCCTCAACATTGTTCGTTCCCAGGGAATCCCTGTGATTCATGGAGATGCCAGTTTATCCGCAACGCTGACAGCGGCTAACATCCAGAAAGCTGAAGCACTCCTAGCCGTAACCAGCGATGATACCGCCAACTTACAAATTGCGCTGAGTGCCAAAAACCTTGCCCCCAAATTGTCGGCGGTTGTGCGAAATCAAGACCCGCACTTTTCTCGGATGGTACAGCAGGTTTTTGAATTTCAATCGGTGCTTTGTCCCGCCGAATTAGCGACTCCGTCGTTTGCCGCCGCTGCTTTAGGAGGGCGGATTTTAGGCAACGGGATGACCGGCGATTCCCTGTGGGTTGCCTTAGCTACCTTAATTACACCGAAACATCCTTTTTGTGGACGGCGTGTCAAAGAGATTGCGATCGATGCAGACTTTGTTCCTCTATATATTGAAACGAACTGCCAAACTATTCATGCCTGGGATCTCTTGGAGACTTGCCTCAGTGCCGGTGATGTACTATACCTCACGATGCCCGCTTCTGGTTTAGATCAGTTGTGGCGTGTAGCTGCCTCTCAGCTAATTGCCAACGCTGGAACGCCAAAATAAGGGACTTTAACTCAACTGCGCGACTATTTGATTCTGTAATAAAGGTTGATTGGTCAGTAAATCCTCAACATTAATTCGTAGTGAACGTCCAGCATCCACCCAAAACTGAATTTTAATGCGATCGCGTCCTGGATTTCCCGCAGGAGTCAGTTGAGCAATGGTTCTCGCTCCATCGCGGTCGTTGAGGGGTTGTACAGTTGTTTGTCCTCCACCAATTTGACGAGTTACTAAGCGATCGCCATCAAAATACACTTCCGTTGCCCCTGCCTGCGCCCCCAACTCGCCAACAATCAGTTCAATGCTCGGTTGGTTGTCTACCGATGCGCCCAAAAGCAGTTCCACAGGCTCACTCATCGGATAAGCCTGTCCGGCTTTGATAATCGAATGCCAGTTATGGCAGTTGTTACGCCTATCCCAATAACGAATACCGTAACTGTGATAAAGGAAATCCTGAATTTCAATCCCTTGTGCGAGCTGAAGTGCGCCTTGGGCGATCGCTTCAAAGGGTTTCTCGCAACGAATTTTACTCGCGTCGAAGTAATTCTTGACCCAATCTTGAACGGCGGGAATTTTAACCGTGCCACCGACTAATAGAACTGCATCGATATCGGACACATCTATCCCAGTCCGACGCCCTTGTTGCAACAATTGCTCCATCATGTCGTCCAGTATCTCAAAAAACTGGTGTTCTTTCAAGATGGTTTCAAACATTTGGCGATCAAGTTTGAGTTCGTAACTCTCGAAGGTTTCATCGTTGAAATAGACTTCCGTCGCGGATTGCTTCTCAGAAAGCTGGATCTTCAGGCGTTCGGCGAGTCGAGTTGTCAGGGGAGATCGCGTCAACCCTTGAGTTTCGGCAAAGTAATCCACCAGCCAGTTATCAATATCCGATCCACCCAAGTTTTGCCCCGCTTTGGAGAGAACACGGGCTATTTTCACCTTCTGTCCCGAACTTTCTCCTAATAGCTTCTCACCCCACTTGAGAATAAAACCTAAGGGCTTTTTACCCACTTGAGCTTCCTGATTGAGTTGCACCAGAGATAAATCTAAAGTGCCACCGCCAAAGTCAACCACGAGCAGGGTTTGCCCATCGGCAATGCCATAGCCCAAAGCTGCCGCCGTGGGTTCATCTAAAATGCGGACTTGCTCCACTGGCAGGGATTGGCAAACGCCACTCAACCAATGGCGATAGGCTTCAAAGCTATCCACCGGCACGGTGAGAATTAAGGAGTCCAGGGTAGCGTCCTGAGTGGATTTCAGTTGTTCAATAATCTGACTGAGGAACCACTGCCCAACTTGCTCAAATCTGACAACTTTCTCATCCAGTTCGGGCAAGAAGCCTTGAATGTCGGCACCAATTCCCCGTTTAAAGCTGCGAAAGAAGCGGGGGTCATTGGTGAGATCGAGTCCCTTGTCGCGTACTTCTTGCCCAACCAAGACCTTACCCTGACTTGCATCTTCTATATAGAGCAAACTGGGGATTAATGGAGGATTGTCCCCTAATTTCAGCGACAGTCCTGGTAGGTTGAGGGTTTCGGGTTGCTGGGTTGCGGCATTCCAGCGTGTGATTACAGTGTTGCTTGTGCCAAAATCAATTGCAATCGCCATTTGTGTTGTAGCAGACAACTAGTGACATCGTGTGATCAGCTTTGCTGTTGCCCCTTGGGCAATCGCTTTTCCAATAGGTTTGGTCGAGGATGATCCCAAAAGCATGGAATGGGAGCATCATCCAGTTTAATAGAAAAAAGCTGTAAGACTTTCAATAAACCTCAGGAGAAGTGGGGACGTAGGGGCGGTGCCTCCTCATCCTCACCTGCGGCTACGGTCATCTCCGGATACTCGCCCCGGAAGAGGCATTGCTAACAAAACGGTAGGAGAAACTTCGCTCGTTTCAATGTAGTGAAAATTACAACATAAAGGTTTATTTCTTGCTAAACCCATTCGTCAATCTAACTATCGACAGAACCCAAATCTTAATTAAACCTTAAGAATAGGAATATGAGATAAACAATTTAATAATTTATGCTTGTTTTTGCCTGCAAAAGCATTTTTTTAAGAAAGGTGAACAGGTCTGTCTCCAGCCGTCACTTTTCCAGCAATATCCCAGTGGATCAGTGCCGAACCCACAAATTCACCTTGGGGATCGCGGAACTTTAGATATTGAGTTAATGGGAAGAACAACGCCTATCGCTGAAAATTACTTGTCATTTTCTTGTCAAGAGATATAAATACTGACATAATAATTAAAAGAACCAGGAAGCTACGATTTTTGATTTTATCCCTGGATTAAGCAGTTAAATTTAATTACAGTTTTTCTAGGAAATGAATCTGTAAACTGTAAAATTTTTTCGACTTTTTTTATAACTCTCTGAAAAACCAAGGTTGCAAAATGAAGATAACACAAAAAGTTCGTTGCCCTAATTGTGGCAGTCATGCAGAAAGGCATTTTTTCCAAATAACTCACATTACCCAGACTCAATGCCCTGCCTGTGACTACTTGATGATTAACTGCACTCGCACGGGCCGAGTCGTTGAGGCTTACGCTCCTGGAATTTATGCTCATCGCTAGGGGCTAATAAGCCGTTGCATCTTGAGTCGGCAATATCAACAAATTAGAAAAAAAAAGGGGGAACAGTCGATTTCCCCTCAAAAAAACAGATTTTCTGTTAGTCCTTTAGCCCTCTTTCCACTTGGGGAAATTACAGAGGTTGAGGAATTTTTGAAGCGCGTAATTGTCCGCAGGCGGCATCTTTTTCCAGTCCGCGAGAACGGCGCACACTAACCGCAATGTGATGCTTTTCTAGTGCCTCGACAAAGGCTTGAATTCTTCGAGGTGTCGGACGCTGGTAATCGACTTCACTGATAGGATTGTAGGGAATCAGATTAACGTGACTCTGGAACCCTCGCAGATGTCCTGCCAACTCAATGGCGTGTTCGGGGAGGTCATTCAGTTCAGAGAGGAGGATATATTCAAACGTTACCCGACGACCTGTTAATTGTACGTATTCCCGGCACTCTTCTAACAGAGCCTCTAAGGGATAGCGCTTCGCTGTGGGGATGAGTTGCTCTCGCAATGCCTGGTTTGAGGCATGGAGGCTGATGGCTAAGGTGATTTGTAGGTGATGTTCGGCGAGTTGGCGAATTCGTCCGGGAACGCCGACGGTGGAAATGGTTAGCGATCGCATTCCAATTCCCACATCTTGATTAATTGACTTCACCGCACCCAAAACCGCATCGAGATTCAGCAATGGTTCTCCCATCCCCATGAACACCACATTGCTGACACGTTGTCCAAAGTCTTCCTGAACGGTTAAGACTTGATCGACTATTTCATGGCGTTTGAGATTGCGGCTAAATCCTCCTTTGCCAGTGGCACAGAAGTCACATGCCATGGGACAACCCACTTGGGAGGAAACGCAAACAGTGAGACGTTCTTTGGATTTTGGATTTGAGATTTGAGATTTTGAATTAACGGAAAAGTTATCGTCCCATCCATCCCAAGCTTCCTCTCCTCCTCTGGCAAAGGTGGGAATACCGACGGTTTCGATAATGTGACCATCTGCTAGTCGCAGCAGGTACTTTACGGTACCATCGGGGGATTGTGAGCGATAGTGTAATGTAGAACGACCAATGGAAACATCAGCAACAACTTCCCGCCACTGCTTAGAAAAAACGGAAATTTCTGAGAGCGATCGCGCACCTTTTTGATAAATCCACTGGTGCAGTTGACGCCCTCGATAAGCGGGTTGTCCCTGTTGTTGCACCCATTCGGTTAACTCGGCTAACGACGCGCCCAAAAGCGGAGGAATTGAGGTTGCCTGTGACTGAGCCGATTGATCTACCTCAGTCACGCTTGGGGGATTTTGGGTAGTGCTGCTGTTTTGAGAGTGAATTGGAGAAAGACGGGGCGTCACGGTTATAAGGGATGATGAATTGCTCTTGGATCTCTATGGTAGAACTTCACCCTTATTACTAGCTGGTTACGAATTTCTGGATTGCCTTAAAGTATTGCGATCGCGCCTAGATTTGCCACGAACTGATATGAGAACACATGTACATAGGTGGGCAATGAGTAACAATGCCCACCTGCTGTTCATACCACCAGGAGGTTAGCTGCCTTCGCCACCTTCACCTCCTTCACCACCTTCTCCCCCTTCATCACCTTTACCCTCTTGACCGCTTTTACCCTTTTGAGCGCCTTCACCCTCTTCACCGCCTTCACCCCCTTCAGGCTCTTGCACCTCTTGATTTGGCTGCGTTTGTGGGGCGGTTTTTTCCGCGTCACCACCTGGGTTACCCGCGTTACATGCACCGATGGTAGCTGCTAAGCTTAGCGCCACAAATAATTCAATGGTCTTTGAACGCATATTTACACTCCTCAACAGATACTCTGGAATCTTTAAGTTTGAGCTAAACCGTTTTTAACTATAAGATAATTCTTACAAATTTGAACTAATCATCATCATTTCAACATCAATCATTAAAAAGCAAAAGAATACCGAATTATAAGCCAAAATTCTATTTTTAAGACGGAAAATGATAAAATTAATGACTTTATTATCCTAGTTTTTAGCTGACATGATTTTCTCTATTGACAATGTTCTTACCCCAGAGGAACTGCAATTTATAGTTAGCAGCCTTGAGAAAGCTGATTTTGTAGATGGCAAAACGACAGCAGGCTGGCACGCCAAATTTGTTAAAAACAATATGCAGCTCCAGCGTGAGGCAACTTATGCCAAAGATCTACGAGAACTGGTAGAGACGGCTCTCCGGCGCAATGCCTTATTTCAAAGTGCAATCCAGCCTAAAATTATACACTCGGTGCTGTTTAGCCGCTATGAAACGGGCATGTCGTATGGTAGACACGTTGATAATGCTCTGATGGGCAATCAAGAGTTTTTGCGATCGGATGTGTCTTTCACTCTATTCCTCAGTTCCCCCTCTACCTATCAAGGCGGGGAGTTAATTATTGAATACAGCGATGGCGATCGCGCTTACAAACTGGAAGCGGGTTCGATGATTGTTTACCCTTCCTCAACGCTGCATCAGGTAGAGACTGTAACTGAAGGTGTGAGGTTAGCGGCTGTTGGCTGGGTTCAAAGCTTAGTTCGTGATGCAAATGAACGGGAAATTTTGTTTGATTTGGATACAGTTCGTCGGTCAATCTTTGCTAAAGAGGGTAAGAATATTGAGTTTGATTTAATCTCAAAAAGCTATGCGAATTTGCTGCGGAAATGGGCTGAATGAAACTTACAATAATCTATTTATGTGAGAGTCTTTCATTCTTTCTTCTCAAGGGTAATCGCGTATTCTTCAATCATTCTGTTAAAATCGCTCTCATTAACCCGTTTCAACGGGTTTTAGCTTTGAGCCTGAAATTTATTTCAAGGCTCGATTTCAAGGCTACGAAGATTAAATTCATGTCCTTCTGGCGCACTGACTATCACTTAATTTGGGCAACAGAATTACGTCAGCCTTTAATTACCCGCGATCGCGCATCTGAACTTTATGGTTCCATTATCGGTAAGGCAGATGCGATTGGTTGTATTGTTCATGCGATTGGGGGTATAGAAGATCATATTCATTTAGTGGCTTCGATTCCTCCCAAGATGTCTGTCGCTGATTTTGTCAAGACGATTAAGGGTAGTAGTGCTTACCATTTGAACCATATTCCATCGGCTTCTTCTGTGGCATTTAGCTGGCAACATGGATATGGGGTTTTGACGCTAGCGAGTAAGCAACTGGCTGAAGCTAAGGCGTATGTGAATAATCAGAAGGCACATCATTTGGGTGGAACGGTGATTTCTGGTTTGGAACGGATTGAGGGATGAGGATACGTTTCGGGTACTCTGAAATAAGCCCTGAACTAAAGTTCGGGCTTAAAGCTGAAACCTGTTAAAACGGGTTAAAATTTTTATTCAGTCAGCTTTAGCTGACTTTAGCTGTTAGCCCGAAATTTATTTCAGGGCGGGGTTGCGGGTAATCATAGAAACTGGTGCAAGCTCTGAGTTGAGCGATGACGCCGAAAATTTTTCTGGGCTTATCCTCGCTGCTGCCGTTTTTGAATTTCCGCGATCGGCAACAATAATGTCTCCTCAATCTCCTGCCGCACTGCCCGACTGACGTAACAATCGCTATTCAAACAATCCACCAGCAGCTTATTAGCATCGTAATACTGCTGCAACCGTTCTTTTTGTTCATCACTGAACTGCCAATCATGCCCAATATTGCGATACTCAATCATCACTTTTCTCATTTTATTAACCCAATTAATAAATTCTTCTTGACTAACATTAGCTGATCGAATTTGTTCAATTTCTTTATTAGTGTATGCAGAAAAGAATTTTCCTCTAATGATTTTAAGGTTCTTTTTTAAAGCTAAACTCCAGCCATCATTCAAAATATCGCAATTTTTTATAACTTCATTACAAGTTGAGATATAATATTCTGAGATTTTAGGTTCTCCAAAGAATTCATAGTCTCGAAAGACTTCAAGATCTCTAAAGAGTAATTCGTCCAATCTCAGTTGACGTATATATGGGTTTGGAATAACGAATATAGCATTACATAATCTAACGTCAAGTACATAAATAAAATCTACATCCACTCTAATATCAAAGCCTATAGTATCATCTTCTTGATAAGGTCTAATATCATAGTTATTTCCCCGACGCTCTACATAAGTACTTTGTTTTCCAAAATTAAGGAACGAATTAACTAAACTTAGATAGAAGGTGCGAATAGCTGCTATTTTATACCCAAATTGAGTACTATAAAATGGTATAGTTTTTTGGTTAATCCAAACAAAAAACTCTTTTAATTTTTTATCTTCTACTATCAGTCTATCAATCTTTGCTTTCATTAATTGAAGTAAAGCATCCGCACTATCCAACATTCCAGTTGCTAGTAAAATAACTTCTCGCCAGCGTTTTTCAGTAATGTGGTTGACTAATTTTTGAAGCATGGCATCATCGACAGCATAGGGATTGCAGCTCGTTACAATCTTACGTGCGGTGAAATATTCGTGAAACGTCAGGTGCGAGAAGGAATAGATACCTCGTGCCCGTTCCACAAACAATCCATGCTGCGCCTCAATCGACTTCAACACTGCTACGCTGTCCAGTTCCAGTGCCTCTGGGTCAGTACTAGCATCAGGTAGATTTTGGATGTACTGGCTAATGTAGCGTTCTACTTCCCGTTGCTTGAAAAAGTAATTTCCTGCTTCAAACGTAGTGCGGGCAATCTGACTGAGTAAATCTTCCTTCCGCTTCAGCGACAGTCGCTTGTAAACCTGATCTCGCTCAATATCGCGCTTCACGTCCCATTTTTTCAGCAACACATTCACGCCATTTTCATAAAGTTCGGCGCGATTGGTGGGAAATCTGCCGGAGTCTTCAAACACCAAACACAATAGCGTTAGTAATAGTGGACTGGTTGCCAGTTCCCGGATCGGTGCGTCTTCCTTTAACTTTTGCAAAAAGCGTTCTGCTTTGATGGGGTCGTTTTTACAGCGAAACCATTTATCAGAAAAATCAGCAATTTGCTCGTCGTCAAAGTCGGCAATTTCTACCTCGGTGAATTGCTCGAAGGTGTATTCTCGTGCTGCGATGCGACAGGTGATGAGGAATTGATTCTGGATAAACTGCTGTGAAAATTCCCGAATTTGGTGCAACACCCGACTGCTATCGGCATCTCTGACCTCATCCAATCCGTCTAACAAAATCAATGCTCTACCTGCATCCACAATCCTTTGTAGAGGTACCTCTTGCGGGTGCTCTGCTTCCTGGTGTCGGGCAGGCACAAGACCTGCCCCTACGGGGGATATGGCAAACTGATCGATGTATTTCAACAACTTGGGTTTACCATCGGCTTCTGCAAAATCCTTCAGGGTGATGAACACCGGAACGCGATCGCTCTGAAACGTCCCTCCGATACACTGAATTGCCAGATGCTTCAGGAAGGTAGTCTTTCCCGCACCCGGTTTGCCCAGAATCATCAACTTCGAGAACTGCTCAACCGCCTTCAGTCCCGGTACTCGCCGCTCTCGCACATCCCCCAAACAAAAGCGCTCAAACTTCTCTGGGTCAGCATTCCGTATCAGTTCCGCCACTTCCAGTCCTCTGCGCCCCGTGATTTTCTCCAGAATGTTGACGTTTGTGTAAATGTCACCCAAACCAATCGGCTGACTCATGTCCAGCACCCGCATTGTGCCGCAGCGTTCCTGAATGTAGGGCTGTATCCTCTGCCGCACTTCCCGCACTAGCGCATCAATATCAGAAGTGCTGCTTTGAATTGAACTACTGCTTTGTTCTTCTGTGCTGAGTACAAGTTCGGCATTTTCCGAGAGCTCGATAATCTCGCTCCAGGGTAAAGCCAGCTCTTCACATATTCTCTGGAAGGAATCAAGTTGAATTGGCTGGCATTTGAAAAACTTGGTTACTGTTGTTCGAGAAAGACGTTTAGCGTTTGCAAAATTCGTCTTTGTTCCAAGACCTAGCCGCACTAAAGCCTTCTCAGATCTCTTAATTCCTTGATTAGTTGCTTTAACAAGTAACCTTTTCTTCGCCATGCTTTGGCTAAGTATTTTTATCCATCTTAGCTGCGTGGTCAAACGTTGGTCATAGAACAAGCATAGGAAAGCTATTACGTGGACAGGTTTTCGAGAAATTGCCTCCATCATGAAAGTGTCAAGGTAATAGATTAATCGAAAGGACACCAATGAAAAACTTGAATCTCCCTCCCGCCTTCCAACAAATCTTCTTCACCGTCGTCTGCTTCACCCTCCTCTCTGGCGGTGCCTCCTTCTGGTTTGCTGCCAAAGACAACCTATCTCCCCAACAAAATCGCGTCTTTGAAACCTGCAATACGACCTGGAATATGGGCATTGGTGCCATCTTCGGACTACTCGGCAGCAAGGCAAGCGACCTGTTTCAACCAGAAGATGAGGAGGAAAATGAACAGTAGAGCGCGATCTGCGCTAGGCTAACGCCTCGCTTCGCTAGCGCAGCAGCGCTTCGCGATCGCATCCCACCTCACAGCAGTACTCGGCAACCTAAAATTGAACAGAAGCTTCATCCAGAGTCTCTGACTCCATCCGCAAGCTTCAATCGCCCCTTACCGAAAACTCAATGCTACAAGCCATGTCCCCTCTGACTCTGGCGTTTCAATTTGCTTCTCCAGGCCCCATTCTGGTTCAACTAGGACCGATCGCCATTCGCTGGTACGGTTTGTTAATTGCCTCAGCCGTATTAATCGGAGTCACTCTGTCCCAATACTTGGCAAAGCGCCGTAACGTTGACCCAAACTTGGTAGGTGACTTGGCAATCTGCCTGGTGATTGCGGCAATTCCCTGTGCCAGACTCTACTACGTCCTGTTTGAATGGGAACAATATGCCCAGAACCCGCTCCAAGCTTTTGCGATTTGGAAGGGCGGAATTGCCATTCATGGTGCCATTTTAGGCGGTATTGTAGCGGCGATTATTTTTGCCCGTATCCAAAAAATCTCTGTCTGGCTATTAGCCGACCTAGTCGTCCCTTCTCTTATTTTGGGTCAGGCGATCGGGCGTTGGGGTAACTTCTTTAATTCCGAAGCCTTTGGGCGTCCCACCGATTTACCCTGGAAGCTGTATATTCCGCCCCAACAGCGCCCCCTAGAGTTCATTAATTATGACTATTTCCATCCTACTTTTCTCTACGAATCCCTTTGGAACTTGATGGTTTTTGCCATACTCATGACGCTGTTCTTTCGGGATTTAAAACGCAAACCCCATCTCAAGGTCGGCACTTTAGCTCTGGTTTACATGGTGGCTTATAGTCTCGGTCGATTCTGGATTGAGGGACTGCGGACGGATAGCCTGATGATTGGCCCCCTACGCATGGCTCAAATCATTAGTTTAGTAGAGATCACTCTTGGTCTGCTCGGTCTAGCATGGTTATATCTCAGGCGTCGTTCCCTGCCGGATGTTGTCTCCGTTGACAATCGGCAGTGGGATACTCGCTCTGATGTTTAGGTAAAACGCTTTACTCAAGGAAGTAGCTGTCGCTAACGTGCGATCGCTGTAGCTATTCTTTCAGTCCTAGATATTAACCGATACTCTGTCGGTACAAAATGATACCGAGTTATCGCCCTTCAGCCATCCCACTAAATCCCAAAAAAAAAGCCCTAGAGTTAAACTCTAGAGCTGAACCAGGGTGCATCTACCATTCCTTTATTTCTAAGTAGAGAGGGTGTATCCGGAACAATTGGAGTAAATTACGAATTTTCTGGGTTAACTCGGTTCTGGCACTCTCTTCAGAATGTGCGGGACGCCCATCCCAGGACGAGAGATTGTGCTTGTGGGCTAGGCATAGAAGCCTTGCCTATGAAAAGATGATTGATCGTCGTGCAAGCTTTCAATCTGCAAACATTGACCAGCTAATCGTTTCCCTTCTGCCTTCTGCCTACTCCTGCGGAGAACGCTGCGCGAACTGCCTTTTGCCTCCTCACTAAAACTCCGGTGCCTTTTGCAATATATGTCTCACTCCACTGACTCCACTCCACCTGAAAACGCCATTCTTCCTCTAGCACCTGCCGTTTACATCATTGGTGCAGGGCCAGGAGACCCAGAGTTATTGACCGTTAAAGCACAGAAAATTCTCGCCCAAGCGGATGTGATTGTGTTGGCGGATTCCCTCGTACCCCCGCAGATGTTGCAGGGTGTCCGTCCCGATGCTGAGCTGGTTCGCACGGGGAATAAAACCCTAGAAGAGATTGTGCCATTGATGATTGAACGGGTGCGATCGCAAAAATCAGTCGTTCGTTTACATTCGGGCGACCTGAGTCTCTACAGCGCCATTCATGAGCAAATGCAAGCCCTTGCCGAAGCCTCCATCCCGTTTGAACTCATTCCAGGGATTAGCGCCTTCCAAGCCGCCGCCGCTAAACTCGGTGTTGAGTTAACAGTGCCGGGACTGGTACAATCCATCATTCTCACTCGCATCAGTGGACGTGCTTCGGCTGTCCCGGAGTCAGAAGAACTGGCTTCTTTAGCTGCTCATCAAGCCAGTTTGTGCCTCTACCTCAGCGCCCGTCATGTCGAAGACGCTCAAGCCAAACTGCTAGAACATTACCCAGCCGATACCCCTGTCGCCGTTTGCTTCCGCATCGGATGGCCGGATGAGAAAATCTGGCTGGTTCCCCTAGAACAGATGGCGGCACTGACGCAAGTAGAAAATCTAATTCGGACAACCCTTTATCTGATTAGTCCAGCGTTGAGAACAGCAAGAAACGAATTGACATCCCAGACGGAATTCAGCCGTAGTACCCCTGAAAGCGTAGACGCTGGGCAGGAATTAGCTCGTTCCCGTCTGTACCATCCCGAACACTCCCATTTGTTTCGACCCTCTCGCCCTGTTCGATAACCTAAAAACAGGTGCCATCTCAAAATTTATGAATTCAACCATCTGCCCAAAATGTAGAGGACGCTTAGAGCCAGTCGTCTGGGCTGGAATCGAAATAGACCGTTGCCTCGGTTGCAAAGGAATTTGGTTTGATTCCCTTGAGGCGGAAAAGCTCAAAACGATTCAAGGTTCTGAAGGCTTGGATATTGGCGACCAAGAAATTGGCAGCCAACTCGATCATCTAAAGGGCGATATTCAATGCCCTCGTTGCCGAACGAAAATGACTCGCCTGGTGGACATTGACCAGTACTGTATCTGGTATGAAATATGCCCCAAGTGCCAAGGTGTCTGGTTAGATGCCGGTGAATTTACCCAGTTTAAGGACAATTTCAAGCCTAAGGGCTTTCTCGGACACATCAGTCAAGTGTTTCGCCAAGGTAGTCATTAGAGTGACAGGGCGAGCAGGATGTCCACCTGACGGGCACCTGATTTCTGCCAAAATTGGCATAGGCTCAGCATTTTACCGATTGGCTACAACCCGATACCCCTTGTCCCTTGCCTGTTGGTACACTTAATGCGATGTGTAAGCACTTAGGGAGAGTAATCCTTGCTAGACGAACAAGCGAAAAAGACAATGCTGCGGAAGATTCCTCACGGTCTTCATATCTGCGGAGTGAAAGAGGGTGAGGAAATGAATGGTTTCACGGTGAGCTGGGTGATGCAGTCCTCGTTTGAGCCGCCCTTGGTGGTGAATTGCATTAAAAAAGATAGTGGCTCTCATGAAATGCTGAAAAACACTGGGGTGTTTACTCTCAGCTTCCTAGAGAGTGGACAAAAGGACATGGCGGCGAAATTTTTCAAGCCGCAGAGGCGAGTCGGCAATAAGTTGGAAGATGTGGATTTCTATGAGGGAGCTGAAACGGGCTGTCCCATTATTTCTGATTCCCTTGGTTACGTTGAATGTAAGGTGGTAGCCTCTGTAGAACAAGGTGACCATACGGTGTTTGTTGCTCAAGTGATTGGTGCAGGTGTCCACCGCGAGGGTGAGCCGCTTTTGCTGGAAAGCACCGGCTGGAATTACGGTGGATAGATAGCCGATAACTGCTCCTTAAAATCTGAAATCGTTTTAACCAAGTGGTGATCACAAGCCTATGCCTCTGATTAAGGTGCAAACTTCTGCTGATGCTCCAGAATCAACAGCCGTTGAAGGGTTGCTGAAGATTCTTTCTAGCAAATTAGCCCAGCATGTGGGTAAGCCGGAATCTTATGTGATGACGGCATTTGAACCCAATGTCGCGATGACGTTTGGGGGTACAATCGAGCCAACCTGTTACATAGAAGTGAAAAGTATTGGCTCCATGAGTCCCGCGCAAACTAAAGCCATGAGTCAGGATTTTTGCCAGACGATTAGCGAAAAGCTCGGCGTGTCTATCAATCGAATCTATATCGAATTTGCCGATGCGAAAGGGGCGATGTGGGGTTGGAATGGCTCAACGTTTGGCTAAGTTTTAAATGGATGTGAGCGAAAGACTCAGCCCTAAACTGAGTACTCAGTAATATTCACTAAACTGCTGAAATATCAGTTTTTCAGCAGTTTTAGAGCCGACTTCTTTGGGCAAAGAGTTTTAAGGCCGAGGGCCGACGCACGACAGGTTCAGAGCATTGTGAAAGAGGTCTTCAGCAATTGTAATGCCAAGCGGAACACCACCGATATTCTGATCAAGGAGGAACCGCTATGATTGATTTACAACGCTCACGGTCGGGTCAGCGAAAGGCTAAGTTGCTCTGGAATTGGATTTGAAACTCTTTAGCATCCAAAATACGGCTGAGTACAGCAATAATCCTAGAAATAATCCAGAAATAGAACCAAGTACTGCTCTGACGAATGTCTCTATGAAGGTTTCACCTGCAATATGATGTATCTCTACAGCGACCCAAGTAAAGACGACAGCGCATAGGGCAATGCAGATGATTGTTAATCCTCTCCAGCGAGGAGCTAATGTTTCAACACGGTTACAAGGCACTTCTTGATTTAGCCTTCTTGATAGCCATAACAACAGAGCGAAAACTCCAATAACTCCACTTCCATATTGAAGTAATTGATAAACTGGCATAGCCCCAAGCTGATATTGAAGCAGCTTTGAATGAGGGACAACCCAGCCACCATCATGAGTAAAATCATCCCAAACCAAATGGCTAACTGCCCCAATCAAAACTGACGCTACAACATTAAAAAGATGCTTGATTTGTAAAGGAAAATAGCTCCTTATGGTTGGAAATCGTTGAGCTAATTGCCGGGGAAGAAGAGCCAAGAATGGACGCATCAAAACATAACGAGTAATTAATAAGAGTACTATCGAACAAGGAAGCCCTTGAATTAATATTCCTAGAAGCGTATGTCCAATTGTTCTATGGGGTTGTAAAGTCAAGAAGTATTCAATGTCGGGAATCATCGACCCAACTAAGAGGCTTGGCAAATCTAGTCTTCTTTTCGAGCACAGCCAAATCGGAGCAGCAGCTATGGGATGCGCGAGGGTAAAAGGCATATTTTAGCGAAAGCAACCTAACTCTTTTAGTGATTATGCTGGTCTAGATCTTACTCTTTGTAGCTTGTTGGGTGAGGTTATCCTGCTAGGTGCGATCGCAAGTTTAAGGTTCTCCATCGCCTCCTTTCACTCCAAATCCATCTTGGCAAAGTAGTCTTGCAGGAACTTGTGCCTGAAGCGATAGGACTACCAACCCTTATAGAGCAAACGTTTTGGATGATATAACTATTGATGGATATCCAAGCAGGAAGTTGAGCTTTGATAAGCACTGTTAAAACTCAGGTGGTACAGGTGGTGATGCTCCAGAGTAGATGACTGCTGCTTTACTTTGCCTACGTGCTACCTTGACCGCTTCCATTGCTTCATCCCAGTTAGGATAGGTGAAGTACTGCCACTCTCCCGGATGGTCGTCTTCTATAGCAATTACGGTTTCCTGTTGCTTCCAGTCATCGCTGCGATCGCTATCGTTCATTTGCTCCTAGAAGCCACCTAAAACTATCTTCAGGTCATATCCTACCTTAATAGCGTTTCTCATGCTTCACAGACGATTCTCAAAGGATTAATCTAACAACCTGATAGCAATACTCGATCTTAAATATCTAATCGAATAAACATATTTAAAATTTACTATTTTTGATCCAAGGATAGTAGTTTATTTTTCTACTATCCTATTACGGTTAATTAGCTGGTTGTATTAGAATTCAGGTACTTGCACATGAGTAGTAATGCCAGCATAATGCTTCATTATTATTTCTGGTGAATTCCCCGCCCATTTAGCTACCTGCACAACACTAACTCCAGCTGCCAAACACTGCGTAATAAAAGTATGGCGTGTATTGTATTGAGTACGATAGCGGCTTATTTTTCCTTCTTTTACAAGCTGTGTAACAATTCCATCATTTCTATCAGAACGTCCTTTCCATGCACTATCAAGGAAATGACCAGAACGAATAATACCACCTTTCTTACTTGGAAAAACTAATGCTTCAGGATTACAGTTATTAGGCTTAATGCTGAGTAGCAAAGCTTGCAAAGTAGCATTACAATGAAATTTACGGCTTTGATGTGTTTTACAGTCTTTACGGATTTTTAATTGAGTACTAACTGATTCAGAGAAGGTAATTGTTCTACAATCCGTAGAAATATGTTTCCACTGCAACCCTACCGCTTCACCAGTACGGCATCCAGTCATAAACAAGAACTTGACGAATGGAACATAATAGGAATAGAGAGAATGTTCCTCAAAAGCTTTGATGATAATATCTCGTTCTTCAGCCGTGAATGGATCGATAGTATCTGTTTCATCCTTTACTACCTTAATTTTTTGTGCCATGCCATGAAACGGATTACTGGAGATTAAGCAAGAATCAACTGCCCAGTCGCAACAAGCTGAAATTTGAGTTAGAGTTCTTCTTGCCGCATCATTGGACAACTTACTTACCAGAAAATCCCGAATCTGAACAGCATCGCTTAGAGTCTTTGTCGGTAGCTTGGCAATATGATTCCGTACTGCTGCATATTGAATCTTGAGCGTTGTTTCAGCAATCAGAGGTTTTCTGTACTCGGTGTACTGTTCCCATAGTTGCGAGAGGGATAGCGCTGGTTGAGCTTTAATTGCTTGTACAACTGTTAAATGATACTGAGGCTTATAGGTAGCCAAGGTAGAATCAAACGTTCCATTGCTGATATCCTCCTCAATCTGCCATGCTATCTTCTGAGCTTTCTTCAAATTCTCAGGAGTATCCTGCAAGCCAGTAGAGATATATCTGTTGTTAGTTTCAATACTACGAGGTAAGCGCAAACGTAATTTACCTCTGAAGCTCTCAATCCCTACTGTTCCCTTAGCTGCTTTGGTTTGTGTAGTATTCATTGCCTTGGATATCAGAACTCTAGCGCGTCAAGATTATGATAGCTAGTGGATAGCCAAAAAGACAAGATATAGCCAAAAATAAGTTAAGGATTCCAGCTAACATATAAGCTGAAACCCTTACCAGATATTAAATGCGGATGAAAGGACTTGAACCTTCACACCTTGCGGTACTAGAACCTAAATCTAGCGCGTCTGCCAATTCCGCCACATCCGCTTAACTTGCACTAGCAATCATAGCAAAAACTTGAGATTATTGAACACACTCAGGCAAAAGAATTCCAGTCAGCCTAGCCTCCACTACGAAGATTGGTGAATGGGAAGGGAAATTAAGAACACGGTACCCTGACCCGGTGCTGAAATACACTCCAATCGCCCCCCGTGTTTTTCCACCACAATCTGGTAACTAATCGACAGCCCTAGACCTGTACCGGAACCGACGGGTTTGGTTGTAAAGAAGGGATCGAAAATCCTTCGCTGTACCTCCTGGGCCATCCCAGGCCCGTTGTCACTAATCAGAATAATCACCTCATTGCGCTCCGATAAAACCTCTGTGCAAATCCAAATCAATCCCGGATGGCTTTTGAACAGGTTAGACGAACCCTGTTTGTTAACCCCTTCGATCGCCTCGCAAGCGTTGCGAGATTCGATCGCGTCTATCGCATTCGTCAGGATATTCATAAACACCTGATTGAGTTGCCCCGCATAGCACTGCACTTTGGGCAGATTCCTGTAGTCCTTAATGACTTGGATATCTGGTTCTTCGGGTTGTTGGGCTTTCAGGCGATGAGCGAGAATCAACAAGCTATTATCAATCCCCTCGTGAATGTCCACCCATTTCATCTCGGCCTCATCCACCCGCGAGAAGTTCCTCAAGGATAGGACAATCTGACGGATGCGATCAGCACCGCCCTTCATGGATGACACGATTTTGGGGAAATCCTCTTTCATGAAATCGAGGTCAATTTCCGCCACCGCCGTTCCAATCTCTGGTGCAGGACGGGGGTAGTATTGCTGATAAAGTTGAATCAGATCGAGCAATTGTTCGGCATATTCACTCACATAAGTGAGATTGCCATAGATAAAATTAACAGGATTGTTAATTTCGTGCGCGATCCCCGCCACCAATTGCCCTAAAGAAGACATTTTTTCGCTTTGCACCAATTGAGCCTGGGTTTGCTGGAGTTCATGCAACGCTTGTTTAAGCTGGGTTGCTTGCTCTTGAGCTGCCGCTGCGGTTGTGCGACTTTGCTCCAAAAGTTCGGCTTGGTCAATGGCGATCGCAATTTGGTCGGCTACCGCCTCTAGCAGTTCTACTTCCTCCTCACGCCAAGGTCTTGAACCCGTTGAGTGACCACAGCTAACCACTCCAATTTCGCCGGATGTGGTATGAATCGGCAGTGCCAACATCGCGGTGTAGCCCAAACTGAAGAAAAACTTGCGCTCGGCGGCATCTGTTAAACTCCTCGCATTATCCACACGAGTGATTTCCTTGTTAAACACCCGACGGGTCAAGGGGCCAAAAGTGGCAAGAGGCACACAGTGACCAATAACGCTCGGAAAAGCCGGACTCCTCGCTTCGGTCACCACCTCCCAAACCGGTTGAGTAGCATCTGCTCTATACCACAAGAAAAAACATCTGTCAATCTGCAACAAGTTACGAATTTCATGCACCGCTGTTTCTAAAATGGTATTGAGGTCGAGAGAACGACGAATCTGACTCGCCAGTTGGTTCAGCAAAGCCTCCCTCTGGGCGATTTCTCGAAATCTAGCCTCTGATTGCCGAAGTTCCTCTTCTGATTGTTGGTGTTCCAACAAGGCTCCCACCCACTGCGCCATCAGCTTCAACAGTGCCTTGTCTCCGGCTGTAAAAGGATGTTGGCGTGCCTGGAGACTAAAAAAGCTTAAGCTGCCGTATATTTGACCCGCTACCACCACTGACATACCAAGATAGGCTTCCAGTCGCGTCGATCTGTAGGCAGGGAGATGACGCCAGGAAGAAGTTCCAGCCGATGCAAACGCAATTGGTTCTTTCGTGCCCAACGTTACGCTGCAATACGTCTGCTCTAGATTCCACATTGTGCCTTGGGCAATGGGAAAGCTAGATTTGGGCGCAACTTGAGCAGCAATGACTTCATAGACATTGTTTTTCACCCGACCTAAAGCCCCCATTTCCAGCCCAAATCGGCGGCGTCCTAGGGCTAACAATCCTTGCAGGCGTTGCTCAAAGCTGAGTTTTCGGGCTGTGCTGACTTTATAGATGGCTCGCAGGGTTTCTTCCGTGCGCTTGCGCTCCATCATTTCGTGTTTCAGCGCTTCCGCTTGCTCTTGGGCTTTGATAGTGGCAATGCGACTTTGATTTAAGAGTTCCGCTTGTTGAATGGCGATCGCCAGTTGCTCGGCAACGGCTAAGGCGAGTTGCACCTCTGAGTCTTGCCAAGCGTAAGCACGATTTTCGACAAACAAGCTGAGACTTCCCCAAAGTTTGGAGCCAAAGTGCAACGGAACCCATAACCCAGCACCGGGAAATGTTTGAGAAAAGTGGTAGTTAATTTCATCTTCACACTGATTTGTGTGATCAATCAAAACTACTTCTGAGTGTTTCAATCGAGCGGCAATCCGATTGTCCTCATCCGGAGTTTCTAAACCTAACGCGACGGGTAAATCGGAGGAGGCTCGATAATCGGCGACATTCAACCACAGCTTGCGTTCTGGCAAATATTGCACTACAAGCGCCCGATCTACGGGCAAGAGTTTGCCAATTTCTGCAACGGCGGTGAAAAAAATGGTCTCTAAATCCAGAGAGTTGCGGATGGATTGGACAAGCTGATGTAGCGCCTGCTCTTTGAGAAGGCGTTGTTGCAGCGCTTTTTCTGCCTGCTTACATTGAGTAATGTCGCGAGTTACACCGAGCAAAAACCGGATCGTCCCGTCTTGGGCGAACTCTGGAACAATACGAGCCTGATAAAATTTAAGACCACTGGCTGTGGGAAAGTCGAATTCAATCATCCCTTCCCGCCCAGTTACCAATACCTCCAACAATGCCTCATTCCAACCCGTCACGAACTCCTGTGGCATACCCAATTCTTGATGCGTTTTGCCAATAAATGTCTGTCTCGGTATCCCCGTGCTGCGTTCCACGGCTGGATTGACGTACACATGGCGTAATTGCGGATCAAACCGCACAATCAAGTCCGGTGAATGTTCCACCAAGGCTCTAAACTCTTGTTCACGCAGATGTAAAAGTTCTTCAGCTTGTTTTCGCTCATTGATTTCTTGCTGAAGTCGTTCTAAGGTTGTTGTGAGTTTAGCAGTACGCTGTGCGACTAATTCTTCCAGGTGTTCCTGATATTGAGCCTGGGATAGAGCAATACTAACTTGGTCAGCGAGTTGCTTCAAAACTTCAATTTCACCAGTTGACCACTGCCTGGGATGAGCGCACTGATGGGCGACCAATAAACCCCAAAGTTCTTCTTGGAGGACAATCGGTACAACTAATTTGGACTGCACTCCAAATTGTTGGAGAAATTCAACCATGCAAGGAGAAACATCAGCGTTTTCTACATTTTTAATCGCCCGAATCCGTCCAGAGACATAGAGCTGATGGTACTCTTGGGGAAAAACTTCGGGTTCAAAGACTTGCCCCAGAACCGTTGGCCAACCCGGCAAAACCGCTTCTGTCACTCCGCTCCCGGTTCCATCTGGCCAAAGCCGATAGATTAAAACTCGATCCGCCTCCAGCAACTCTCGCACTTCCGTAACTGTGGTTTGTAGAATGTCCTCCAACTGCAAAGACTGGCGAATCTTTAGAGTGATTTTAGCCAATAACTGTGTCCACTGGTCTTGCTGAGCGGACTGTTTGCTCCAGGCATTGGCTTGATTTAAGTTAGGAGAGATAGGTTTTCGTTCTTTTTTCAATGTCCATTCTGTCTCTGTGTTATTAAAAATTGATTCCGTCATGTGAGCTAAGCTGTGATTGAAATCCGAGTTGCAGCTCTGCATCGATTTTTCCGGCTCCAATTCAATTGGCATTTTATTTTTCTTGACAACAAAATAAAATACTCTCCTCACAATCAAGGGATAGTTTAGAGAGTGAAAAATTATTGAAATTCAATCAAGATAAATTTCGTTTATTGAAAACTAATCCCTTATGGTAAAACTCGATAGTCTTTTTCAGAAAATATAAAACTCTATAAACTCATCTACTGCATAACAAAACCAAGGAGGCTCAAACCTATCCTCTAGCGGCTTTGTATTCTTGCCGGGGTGATGAAAGATAAAATTTGATGGCCTAACAAGAACCCTCTTTCGTTAGAAGTGTATATATAATTCTTGCCATATTTGGCAACAAATGTAAGTCTATTTAAGAAGTATTTACACAATCTTATTGCAACTTTACTTACGGGGATGTGTGGATGCTGTTATCTTCATCATTCCCGGTAAGTAAGTACTCCCAACTTTTCTAGAGACTCCTCTATGCATGGTTTTAGAGAAGCCTTGTACAAGCTATAGACTTGTAGAGGAGCCTCATGAAAATTTTATGTATTATTCAATACATAATAACTTAAGGTTGAGGCAACGGCAGCGTGACCGTAAACGTTGTGCCAACGCTCCCCTCACTGGCTACGAAAATCTCGCCTCCCTGCAATTCCACGCACTGTTTAACCACAAATAAACCCAAGCTGCTGGCAGCAACGCTGCCAAGGGAACTGCCTCGGTGAAATGCCTTGAACAGTAATTCTTGGTCTTCTGGAGATATGCCGGAGCCAGAATCTTGAATGTGAAAAACGACCTGTTCTTCTTGACAAATCAGCTCCATCTTGACTTTGCTGCCTTCTGGAGAAGACTTAATCGCATTGAGCAGTAAATTGGTGAGCAGGTGCCGCAGTAGTTTTTTGTCCATACAGACATCGGCCCCATGACATTCACTGATGAAGCTAAGTTGATGCAAGAAACCTGCACCGTGCTGTACATCTTCGGTCAACTCACGGCAGAACTCGGTTAGATTGAGCAAAGCCGGATTTAAGCTCAGTTCTTTTGCTTCTAACTTCTTAATCAACAACAGGTTATGCAAGAGCTGATTGATGCGTCTAACATTCGCTTGAATCAGTTGCAGATAGTAGAGCAGTTTTTCATCGGCTTCTGGCTGAGCGTTCGTTTCAATTAACTTAGTGCAAGCGAAAATATTGTTGAGTGGATTCCGCAGTTCCCGCACAACGACCGAGACAAAGTAAGAAAAGTGAGCTTGGAGAGTACTCAATTCGTCTTCTTTGGCTAAGGCTTCACTCATCGCCACGGCGGCAAGTTTTTGCTCCGTGACATCTCTAACCGTGACGACAACCGCCTCCGGTTTATTGTTGATGTCACTAATCGGCGTCATGGTATATTCATAATCCCGGATGCCGTCTACAGTAGGAAAGCTGGCTTCATCTACCATCGCTTGTCCCGTTGCAAATACGGTGGCGCGTTGAGCATCCAAGCGTTCCATCACCTCCGCCGGTAACTCTAGCTGTTGCCAGGTTTTACTGATAAAATCGCTTTGAGTCCAACCTAAAGCTTGTGCCGCGGCTCGATTCACATAGATGTATTTGCCGGTGCGATCGCAGACAAAGAAGAATTCAGACGTACTCGAAAGAATATCATTCAAGATTTTCCCTAACTGTTCCAGCAAGGGAGCCAGTTGTTGATTGGGAGTTTCCAGCAACTGGTTTAAGCTATTTTTCTGCTCTTGTAGACTAATTTCTAACTTCTTAGTCGCTTGCTGCTGTTTAATGGCTTCCTGATACTCAATGCTATGTTGCTGTGCGGCTTTAAGCTGACGCAGGGCTGTAATATCTTCTAAGATACAGGTCGCCAAGGTGGGTTCAGACTGAGTTCCCCGCACGAGAGAAAAGGTCAAGCGTCCCCACTGCATCGAGCTATCGTGATGCGAGAGGCACTTTTCTAGCTGGTAAGAGCAACGCCGTCCTGCCATCAATTCTTGAAACATGGCTGACTCCATACCGGGTTCATCCAAGTTCAGCAACGTGGGGAAACGAGACTGCAACTCTTGGGCGCTATACCCCAGGGTTTCCTGAAGTGTGCGGTTGCTTTTGAGTATGCGACCCTGGTTGTCTAGGAGTGCGATGCCAACCGCCGAGTTTTCAAACATAGCACGAAACAGGCGATCGCTCTGGGTTTGGGCAGACTCCTTTTTGGGGGATGTCAAGTCTTGCATCTGCCAGCGCAACCCCACCACCTCACCTTGGGAATTCTTGAACGGTGCTACAGTAAACGACACCCTAAAGGACGCACCACGCCAACGCTGAAGCTGAACTTGCCAATTTTTAATCGACTCGCCCTTTTGCAACTGACGCAGATGGGAGTAGAAGTCGCGACGTTCTTCAGGAGCCACAAACACCACTAAAGGTTTACCGACCAAACGTTCTGTGGGGACATTGAGCAACTGTGCTGCCGTCTGATTGACTTCTAGCAGGGAAGATTCTTTATCCGTTACCAGGTAGCCATTTGGGGCCAATTCAAACAGTTCTTGGTAGTGCTGACGCTGTTGCTCAGTGGCGTTGCAGTTTTCGGCTAACACCTCATTTTGTTGGCGGAGTTGCTCGGCAGCCACTTGTAGCTCTTGCAGGGAAAGCGAGAGTTCCTCCAAACTCTGGCTTAGGTGTGCTTGCGGCTTTTCAGGAATTTCATCGGCATCCTGCCATAGCTGAGCCGATGGCTTTGGCAGTTCGTCCACCTGTCGCCACAGTGCCTCTAATCGCTGGAGGGATAGCGCGAGTTGTTGGTCAAAAATTTCGTAAGTCATAGCGATATCTGCGCCTCATCCTTTTGTCCTGACGGTGAACTTCTGCGGACTGGACAGTTCTGCTTGTTTTCAGGCTTATCCTTGGCGGAATCTTTACCAGCAGAGGGTTTGAAAATTTGTATCATAGCAAAAACAAATCGCTGAATCAGAGTTCTTCAACAACCCCAAAGAAGTCTCCCTTTTCACCGCACAACTCCAGTCAACGCAGTAGGGTGGGGAGACAAGTCTAAGCCCCGACCTTAACGCAGTAGGCCGGGGTATTTGACAGAGTCAGCGATCGCATATACTTTTACACAAAATTAGGAGTGACGTAGCGATATCCCCCACCCCTCACCCCCCTCTGGGTGTTGCTTTAAGGTGCCAAACGACACTTGTTAGGTTTTAAGCTTGTAGCAATGACTCACCACCATCAATCCACATTTCCGTGCCAGTAATATGGCTGGAAGCATCTGAGGCCAAAAATAACACGAGCTGAGCCACCTGCTCAGCGGAGCCTGATTTGCCATCCGTCAGTGGAATCCTACCCTCAGGAAACTCAACGGGTTCCTTAATTTCCTCTAAATCCCGTTGCTCAGTACTTTCATTAATATTCGTGGTGATGGCTCCTGGACAAATCACATTGACGCGGATACGGTGCTTGGCAAGTTCTAATGCCACCATCTTGGTAAAGGCAACTTGAGCGGCTTTGGTGCAAGAGTAAGCTGTAGCCCCCGTATTGCTAAAGATGCGTGTGCCATTCACAGAGGAGGTGATAATCACGGAGCCACCCTGTTTTTTCAGGTAAGGCACGGCATACTTAACCGTTAAGAAGGTGCCGGTGAGATTGACATTAATCGTTTTATTCCATTCCTGAGGTTCTAACTCCTCAATCGGTGCCCAGACACCATTAATCCCAGCATTGGCGAAAACGATATCGAGACGCCCCCACTGATTGATTACCTTTTGCACCGCCGGTTGCATCTCATCGGGTTGGGAAATATCGGCAGCGACGGGTATGGCTTCACCCCCAGAATTCTGGATTTGAGCAACCGTTTCTTGCAGTTCGTCCTCGGTTCGCCCTAAGGCAGCGATTTTTACCCCTTCTTTTGCCAGCATTAGGGAAGCCGCCTTCCCGATACCGGAACCGGCACCTGTAATTAATGCGACTTTCCCTGTCAGTGGCATGGCCTATTCTCCCTTAATTCTTTAATTTGATGGTTCAACAAAGGGAAAGAGATGATCATCCCTCTTGTGAGGGAAGTCTGAAGCGGTTAGCCTTCATCATCGACATTCCTGGTGCTGCGGACATAACCGCCTTGGGCAATTTCCCATGCACCACCGGCGTTGCCTGTCAAGTTACAGTCTTCAACGGTGGCTTCACCTTTGTTGTAGACGGCGATCGCTTTTCCGCCGTTTTGATTAATTTGACAACGCCGGATGATTAATTTGGCACCTTGTCCAATTCCTACCCCGGAACTGCCATTTTCAAAAATATCGCAGTCTTCCACCGTGCCCCTGGCATTGTTGGAAACCCAAATTCCATTCCATTTCCCTTGATAGATGTGGCAGCGACGGATGACGGGGTTAGCTGTTGGGCCACCAATCGCCACCACGCTATAGTTGGAATTGGCTGTAATATTACAGTCTTCGAGGATGAGTTGCCCTTGGGAAATATCCACGGTGTAATGTCTGCCTAGCTCGCTCAGGGTTAAACCACGTACCAAGGCAGATTCAGTTTGCATCCGTAGGCAATTCGAGTCCTCACTCTCGATAATGATTTCCTCTAGTTCCCCATCGCCAATAATTTCTAGGGTCTTGTCGATCATTAAGCTTTCTTGGTATAACCCTGGACGGATGAAAATGCGATCGCCCTCTTTGGCGTTGCGGATGGCCTCACGAATGGTACGATAGTCCCCTTGACCCTGTTGAGACACAATCCAACCTTCCTTCCTGGAAACGGTTACGTCCGACGGAGAGATGTCCATCGGTTGTGATACTTCAACAGGCTGCGGCTGGCTGGATATCGGCTCTGAGGTGAGCGTTTCTAATGGGTTTTGCAGTTGGGATGGTTGGGAGCGCAATGGCTCTCGCTCTTGACTCACTGGGGCTAATTGGCGTTGCAACTGAGAAAGTTGGGAGTGCAGTTGAGTGCGTTCCTGCTGAAGAGTGAGCAGTTGGTTTTGCAGTTCAGTGAACTCGGACTGTAGCGGCGCACGTTCTTGTTGAACATTGTCGATTTGCTGGCGCAGTTCGGACAGTTGCGAGTGCAGATACTCTCGTTCCTGAGTTAGGGTTTCTAACTGACTTTGCAGTTGGGGCAGTTGAAAGTTTAGGTACTCACTCGCTTGCTGAGTCTGCTCGAATTGGCTTTGTAATTGAGGCAGTTGTAAGTCGAGTTGAGTGCGCTCCTGCTGGACATTGAGCAACTGGTTTTGCAGTTCGGCAAACTCCGAATGTAGCGGCGTAGGCTCTGAGGTGAGGCTGTAGATTTGCTGACGCAATTGAGACAGTTGGGAGGATAGGTATTCGCGCTCCTGAGTTAGGGTTTCCAGTTGGCTTTGCAGCTCCAACAGTTGGAAATTGAGATACTCGCGCTCTTGATTGCTCGTTTCTAATTCCTGTTGCAGTTGGGGAAGTTGTAAATGTAGTTGGCTGCGCTCTTGCTGGACATTGAGCAATTGGTTTTGCAGTTCGGCGAACTCCGAATGTAGCGGCGCAGGTTCTGAGGTGAGGCTGTAGATTTGCTGACGCAATTGAGACAGTTGGGAGGATAGATATTCGCGCTCCTGAGTTAGGGTTTTTAGTTGGCTTTGCAGTTCCAACAGTTGGAAATTGAGATACTCGCGCTCTTGGTTGTTTGTTTCTAATTCCTGTTGCAGTTGGGGAAGTTGTAAATGTAGTTGGCTGCGCTCTTGCTGGACATTGAGCAATTGGTTTTGGAGTTCGGCAAACTCCGAATGTAGCGGCGCAGGTTCTGAGGTGAGGCTGTAGATTTGCTGACGCAATTGAGACAGTTGGGAGGATAGATATTCGCGCTCCTGAGTTAGGGTTTCTAGTTGGCTTTGCAGTTCTAAGAATTGGAAATTGAGATACTCACGCTCTTGGTTGCTCGTGTCTAATTCCTGTTGCAGTTGGGGTAGTTGCGAGTGGAGTTGGCTGCGCTCTTGCTGAATCGTGAGAAACTGGTTTTGGAATTCGGCGAACTCCGAATGTAGGGGTACGCTCTCCTGCTGAACGCCGTCAATTTGCTGGCGCAGTTGTGAGAGTTGCCCATGCAATTGTTCTCGTTCCTGAGTTAGGGTTTCCAGTTGGCTTTGCACTTCTAAGAATTGGAAGTTTAGGTACTCACGTTCTGGAGTGGTTGCCTCTAACTGAGTTTGCAGTTGGGGAAGTTGAGAGGACAGTTGGCTGCACTCTTGCTGAATCATGAGAAACTGGTTTTGTAGTTCAGCAAACTCCGAGTGTAGCGGTACGTTCTCCTGCTGAACGCCTTCAATTTGCTGGCGCAGTTGTGAGAGTTGCCCATACAATTGCTCTCGTTCCTGAGTTAGGGTTTCCAGTTGGTTTTGCAGTTCTAAGAGTTGGAAGTTTAGCTCCTCGCGCTCTTGAGTGATTGCTTCTAACTCAGTTTGCAGTTGGGGAAGTTGAGAGAACAGTTGGTTGCGTTCTTGCTGAATCGTGAGAAACTGGTTTTGCAGTTCTGCTACTTGGGAATTGAGTTGCAGACGCTCCTCATCTTTGGTGTCTACATGGGTTTGGAGTTCTGAGACTTGAGAGTGGAGCTGGGAGTAATTCTGCTGGATACTTTCTATCTGAGTCGGTAACGTTGTGAGTTCAGCAGGAAGTGAAGTACGTTCCTGCTGTAATTGCCTATCTAGATCATCTAAGCGTGTTTCAAACTGTAATAGAGCGTTTTTGGCGCGCTCATGGCTGATGCGGTTACGTGCGTTTGTCTGCTTGTTCAACCAAATGGCTACGGAACCCACGATCAAGGCGATCAAGCCTATGATTAAAATTAAATTGTCCATATGGCTATTATTGGTGTATGGAAATAATGGCTAGTGTGCCCTTGTTAACTCATCCAGGCTGGAGTATCACTATCTAAAAAATCATAAGTCTGATTGAGTCTCGGTTGGAGCTAATTCAACCGTTTTGATGATAGAAAATGATGATGTTATTCCTCAACAGAACGATCGCTCTCTTACAGTAGTAATATGCATAGTGCTTGAGGCAAGCTAGTCAATACCTCCAAACAACACCCGCGTCAAGCGGCAGGCCAACAATTTTGAGGACTCTGGTAATGTCATTTCATGAACAGAACATCGCAGCCTTCATTGAGTTATTGAAAACTAAGCGATCGCTCTTTTCTCCTCAAGATTGGGCAATCCTAGATAAGCTCGCCGCTTCCCTGCCTCAGGATGAAGAGAAGATATCAGAAATAATTGCCACTTGGTACGAAAAGCGTCCCAAAATTCTCGACGCTCAGTTAGATATCCTCAACACGCTGCTGAATAATGAACTCAAGGTGAATCGAGCCGTCGGCAGCACTTTAACCAGTGCTAACGTCGAAGCTGATGTAGATTACCGAACTGAACTGATTAATGCCATTAAAAAAAGTGGAAAATCCATGTAGGGGCAAGACATGCCTTGCCCTGACAATGACTCACTACACCTCGACTTTCACGCCTTTCCAGAACGCTATATAGCCTTCAATATTCTTTGCCGCGTCTTTCGCTGTCGGATAGTACCAAGCGGCATCCTTGTTAACCTGTCCGTCCACTTCAACGCTGTAGTAGCTAGCAACGCCCTTCCAAGGACAGGTGGTATGGGTATTGCTCTCCTTAAAGTACTCCTTCTTGATGGCGTCTGGGGGGAAGTATTGATTGTTTTCCACCACTACGCACTTGTCGCTCTCGGCAATAACCGCACCATTCCAGATTGCTTTTGGCATTGTTACTTTACTTAATAAACGCTCCAGATACTATTATGACCTGAGTTCAAGGCCAGAACCTGAACGAGGCCAAACAAGGTTCAAATCTGCGGTTGGTACAATAATCGCATCGTCAGCGCAAAAACCATCAATCATGTACCAGTTGCAATCCCTGGAGGAAGCACTCAAACACTTCTTTGGTTACGATGCCTTTCGTCCAGGACAAAGACAGATTGTTGAAGAAGCGCTCGCGCAACGGGATTTACTGGTTATCATGCCCACAGGAGGCGGGAAGTCTCTGTGTTTCCAACTGCCAGCCCTGCTGAAACCGGGTTTAACGGTCGTGGTATCCCCCTTGATTGCTCTAATGCAAGACCAAGTGGATGCCCTCGTGGATAATGGGATTGGGGCTACATTCCTCAATAGTACGCTGAGTTGGGACGATGTGCGATCGCGTGAACTCGCCATCCTCAACGGCAAAATTAAACTGCTCTACGTCGCACCGGAACGCTTACTGGGAGAGAAATTTCTGCCCTTTCTGGAGAAAGTGCGGGCACAAATTGGCATTTCCGCTTTTGCCATTGATGAAGCGCACTGCGTTTCGGAGTGGGGGCACGACTTCCGTCCGGAATATCGCCAAATGAAACAATTGCGCCAGCGTTATCCCGATATCCCCATTCTCGCCCTCACTGCCACCGCCACCAAACGTGTGCAACAGGATATCCTAGAACAACTGACGTTGCGGCAACCGGGAGTTCACATTGCCAGCTTCAACCGTCCCAACCTCTACTACGAAGTTCAACCCAAAGAACGCCACAGCTACAACCAACTTTTAAAAAAAATTAAATCCCATAAAGGCTCAGGCATTGTTTACTGCTTAAGTCGTCGTGCGGTGGATGAAGTCGCCTTTCGCCTCCAGAAAGATGGAATTGATGCATTGCCCTACCATGCGGGGATGAGTGATGAAGCCAGGGCAACCAATCAAACGCGCTTCATTCGGGATGATGTGCAGGTGATGGTAGCCACCATTGCGTTTGGGATGGGTATTAACAAGCCCGATGTCCGCTTCGTCATCCACTACGACTTACCCCACAATTTAGAGCGATACTATCAGGAATCAGGACGCGCAGGACGCGATGGCGAACCGGCACATTGTACCCTCTTCTTCGGTGCGGCTGATATCCGCACCATTGATTATCTCATCGAGCAAAAACCCGATCCCAAAGAACAACGAGTTGCCCGTCAGCAGTTGCGTCAGGTAATCGATTACGCGGAAGGAACCGATTGTCGCCGGACCATTCAACTCCGTTATTTTGGCGAACGGTTTAAAGGGAATTGTGAAAACTGTGATAACTGCCGTAACCCCAAACCGGTAGAAGATTGGACGATTGAAGCGCAAAAGTTTCTCTCTTGCGTAGCACGTTGCAAAGAACGTTTCGGTATAACTCATATTATTGATGTGCTGAGGGGTTCTAGAAAGCAGAAGATTGAGCAGTATGGGCATCACCTGCTCTCTACTTATGGGATTGGCAAGGATAGAAGTGCTGATGATTGGAAGATGTTGGGGCGATCGCTTTTACATCAAGGATTACTCGATGAAACGACCGATGGTTACCGAATTTTAAAGCTAAATAAATTGAGTTGGGAAGTCCTGCGAAGTCAGCGAACGGTTGAAATTGCTATTACTCAGACTCCAGTTGCTAAAGCGTTAGCAGAGATTAATCCTAGAAGCGCTGAAGCCGAAATGTTGTTGGAACGCCTACGAAAGTTACGCAAACAAATAGCCGATGCTCACTCGGTTGCGCCTTATGTTGTTTTTGCAGATTCTAGCCTAAGATTGATGGCGCAGCAACAACCCCAAACCCTGGAAGCGTTTGCCAAAATTTCCGGGGTTGTGACAAATAAAGTTAATCAATATGGGGATAAATTTGTTTCAGAAATTCGGGCATTTTGTCAAGAACAAAAATTACCTGTTCCTCTGCCTGCCAATACTCACATGGTGACGCTGCAATACTATCAGCAAGGGTTGAGTGTTGAAGAAATTGCTCAAAAACGCGGTTTTACTCCTCGTACAATTGTGACTCATTTGAGTGAGTTACTGGAAATGAAACAGCCAGTGGATTTAAATCAGTTGGTGGTTCCGGAACGGCAAAAAACTATACTTCAAGGGATTCAAGCTGTAGGTGAGGGGTCGCTTAAAACCATTCGGGAACATTTGGGAGAGGAATATAGTTATGAGGAAATTCAACTGGTGCGATCTTGGTGGCGGAGGGAACGATGATGTTGCTGCAACTGGACTAACTTTGACAATTAGAAATGCACATAATGCTTTGTTTCAGTCATTTGATCCAATTGTCCGATTTCTTTTCTCTGTTTGTATTAACTCCGTAGCCTTTGTCCTGGCATCATTAGCCATCCCGTCAGTATTTACAGTCAACTAGATATATTCAGTTGATTGTAAGTAGAATAAATGTCTCTATCTTCTTACTTCAGAGTAAATTGAACACTGGTTGCTTCAGGAATGCTTTGTGGAAACAACCGCCCCTGTAATCCATAAGTGATGAAAGCCAGGTACTCGTAGAATACCATCAGAGCTTTTCTCTTAGGCGCTAAATCCGACGGTAGCGGACTGCTATGGGGAATAACTTGAAACCCGAAATGACGAAAGGTAAGGAGCGATCGCAACATGTGAGGGGGGTCAGTTACGAGTAAAATTGTCCTAACTCCTTGAGGTTGTAGCACTGCTGCTGTAAATTCAGCATTTTCCTTCGTGGTACGAGAACAATCTTCGTGAGCTAGCGCTTGATTGGGAATACCTTCTGCGGTGAATAGCTCAATTGTTTCAGAAGCATCTCCTGCACCACTAGCAAAAATTAAGGGTGCTCGATGGGCTTGCCAAAGTTTAGCCGCCACTTCTACTCTAGATGCTCTAAATTGATAACCACGTCCTAACACAACAATTGCATCCACCGTTTCACCAGAATCTTTAGGTAAAAAAGCAACTAATCCTTGACTGGCTAAAGCAACGGTTAATGAAGAAGTGGCTGTAAAATAAATCACCAATAAAATAATTCCTAAACCAGCGAATAAATGCTTCCAACGCCGTCGGGGAATCAGCCAAAGGAATCCTACCACTATGACCAGTGGAACTAACATTAAGGTCGGTGTCATGAGCCACTGAGAAAACAGGTTCTTCAAGGTCAGCCAGTGGGTCATAGAGTGGTCGCACCAAGCGGGGTCAAGCATCGGATTTCACTGTTCATCATGAAGGTACATTCACCGCAATATTAGGCTAGGTTCCCTTTCTAGTTGTTCAATTGAAAATCAGGACGTAAGGAAGTGAAAGATATTCCTAACGATAGTTGTAGACAGAGATTGAGCGAAGTTCTTGCATAAGAAGACACATACAAGAGATAGGGACTACAGTCACCTAACCCAAATTGACGGTTCCATTGTTATATTCCATGAATGTCTCATCCAATCCGGTATATGAATATCAATTTAGGGGAAGTTTGCCAATTGATGCCGCTAGTTATGTAATGCGACAGGCAGACTCTGATTGATATAACGGACTCAAAGCTGGGGAATTTTGTTACGTACTCAACTCCCGGCAGATGGGGCAATCGAGTTTACGGGTACGAAGGATGCAGCGTCTAAAAGCAGAGGATTTGGCTTGTGCGGCGATTGATATTACGGTGAGCGGTGCCTGGAATATTACTCCAGAACAATGGTATGCCGGAGTAATTGATAGCCTTGTTGGCAGCCTGAATTTATATTAAAAATTTGATTTATTCACCAGGTGGACTGGCAAGATTTGCTGTCGAATGTTCAGCAATTGAGTAAGCTTATTTAATAAATTTTACTCAAATTAATTACCTAGAATTTTGCGAGTCAATTGTATCTTTTGCAATAACCAGTCCACCGTACTTCGGCTTATTTGAATCTGGCCTTTTGCGGACAATAGCTCACATGATTTTTCTAAGGTTGCATCATTGTGATCGATTGCGAGGTTCTATTCCAGACACCTCATATTCAGAAGATTTATTATTTTTCTCTGCCTAGACTGATGGAAGAGCGGTATAGAGAATTTTGGCTTTATTTGGGCTTGAACTTTGTTTAAGTCCCGGCGGTATGGACAGCTAAAGCAGTTGTGAATGTAGGGATGGAACTAATACAAATAATTTAGCAGTAAAGCGTTACATCTTCACCACATTGGTCTGCCAAATAGGTTAAAGATTTGAAGCGAATACAAACGATTTGCTCGTAGAAAGGATTCAGTTTGCACAGCGGTGGAATGCGAACGATAGTGCGGTCAAGAAATTTAATTTCTCGCTCAAAGGGACAACTAGCCGGAATGATTTTGCAGAGCGATCGCGCCACATGAGCATCGCGAATTTCTAAAGATTCCAACCATTGGCGAATTGGGCGCAATGCAGGACTCAAGTGATGTACAGTTGGGCTATTCACAATAAGGACTCAATAGGGGAGAGGTTGTAGAAATATCGGCCAGAGGGTAGATGCCGAAACTGACGATTTCATGTCTAATCCGGGTTAGTCTCTAAGTTAGAGCGGAAAAATGCAGAACTTGTGTAGACTCCAAATCAAACCGAAAAAATCTGGTTACTCATCCCAGCCGAGAGTTTTCGCAATCTGACCGGGGAGTTTCATTGCCTTGAATGGCTTGGGAATAATTCCTGCCACGCCGAGTTCAGCGAACCGTCGCTGCTCTGCCGCTTGCACCTTTGCTGTCATTAAAATTACAGGAATAGACTGGGTCGCTGGATTCGCCTGCAACGCCCGAAACGTTTCTATGCCATCCATATCCGGCATCATCACATCTAATAAGATGACATCAGGCTGCTCATCGGCTGCCTGACGCAGTCCTTCCGCACCGGATGCAGCAATCGATACATCCCAGCCACCGACCGTTTTGAGGGTGAGTTGAGCTACTGCCCGAATATCGTATTCGTCATCAATAATCATAATGCGTCTAGTGGTCATCAGGGGTATCTCCCGTCTTGCCTCGAATCATGCGGTTGAGCAGGTCGATCGCTCGCTGTTCAAATTCTTGTGAAGTAATGCGTCCTTTAGTAAAGAAAAGCGTCTGTCCTAGTTTTAACCGTTGGCGATCGCTCTCATCTAAATCTTGGGCAGTATAGACAACGAGTGGAACCTGACGCAAGCGATTATGCTGCCGCAGCCAGTCCACTACAGCAAAACCATTGTATTCTGGCAGTGCCAAGTCGAGTACTAGTAGATCGGGAAGAATGCGCTGGCTCAAGTGAATGGCGTCCCGTCCGGTTTGGGCCTGAAAGGTTTCTATCCCGTGGCGAGAAAACATGGTGGCGAGTACCTGTGCCAGTTCTAAATCATCTTCGACAATCAGAACTTTAATGGTTTGATTGCGATCAGCTAATACTCGCTCTAGAGCTTGACGTAATATCCTGGGTTCTGGAGGTTTCACAATCCAATCGCTGACATCCGGATGGGGGGCTTCTCTTGCATCCGGTAACAGCCCACTGAGAATAATAACTGGAATCGTTTGAGTTTCTGTCTGCTGTTTCAGAACGGCCAGAGTTTCCCACCCATCCATCTCTGGCATCATGAGGTTGAGAAGAATTATATCAGGCGGATGGGTAACGGACTGTTGTACCGCCTCATGTCCCGATGCGACGGTCAGCACTCGGTAGCCTTGTCGTTCTAGCATGGCTTGTACCACAGTCCGAACAGAGGAGTCATCATCACAGACCAGAACAAGGGGAGAATTTTGAGTTGAATCTCCTAACTGAGTACTCAAAACTGTTAGCGAAGCGGGCCCATCATCAGGCGGGACAAACTCAGGACGTTGGACATCGCTAAGGATGGGTAGGGTAAAGTAGAACGTGCTACCTTCTCCTAATGTGCTTTCTGCCCAAATCCGTCCTTCATGATGCTGTAAGATACTGCGGCAGATGGCTAAACCCAAACCCGTTCCCCCCTTTTGACGCGAATCCGAGGCATCAACCTGCTGAAAGCGTTCAAAAATAGATTCAATCTTGTCAGACGGAATCCCGCGTCCTTGGTCTCTAACTTTAATAAGCAGAGTGTCAGGAGAGGATGAGGGATAAACGATCCCTGACCCCTGACTCCTGATCAACTCTGCACTTAGCCAGACTGTACTGCCTTGAGGTGAGAACTTAATGGCATTACTGAGTAAGTTCGTGAGGATTTGGATGATGCGATCGGGGTCTGCCCAGAGGCGGACTGACACAGGAGAAACGGATAGGGTGACTCCATCCCTTTCTGCTATCTCCTGTATTGCCTCTACAGATTGATTCATTAAGTCACCAGCATCGCAGGCTTGTTTCGTCATAATGATTTTGCCTGACTCAATGCGTTCGATGTCTAAGATGTCATTGATCAGACGAACTAAGCGATCGCTGTTATTCGCCGCAATGTTCAACATCTGTTGAGCATCTTCTGGTTGGTTTTGCAAGACCCCACCGGCTAGTAAGTCCAAAGCAGCGGAAATGGAGGTGAGCGGTGTTCGCAGTTCATGGCTGACAACTGAGATGAATTCGTCCTTCAATCGTTCAATTTCGCGGCGATCGCTAATATCCTTCATGAAACAGTAGTTCCCAATGAACTGCTGTTGTTGGTCGTAGGCTTTAACCATCACCACTTGCTTATCGAAGACGGTTCCATCTTTGCGTAATGCTCTAGCTTCAAACTCTGCCTTACCGTCAATCAGCATCCGTTGGTAGGCAGTCTCTATGGTTTCCAATTCATCTGGATAAATCGTTTGTTTCCAATTCATCCCAACCAATTCTTCGGGTTGATAACCCAACATGCGGGCATAAGCTGGATTAGTTTTGAAGTAACGCCCCTGACTATCGACTTGAGCGATACCCTCAACAGCACTTTCCAGTGCCTTGCTCAGATTGCGGAGTTCCTCAAGAGCCTGTTTGCGCTCGGTAATGTCTTCAATTTGGGTAACGATGTACAATGGCTGGTTTTGCCCATCACGAACCATTGAACTACTCAACATTCCCCAAACCGTATGTCCGAGCTTATGCAAATACCGCTTTTCAAACTGGCATGAGCGAATCTCGCCGGACAGCATTTGCTGAAAATAGTTGAGTCCAAGGTGCAAATCATCTGGATGGGTAACGGCCTGGAAGGTGAGTGCTAGCAATTCCTGCTCTGAGTAACCCAGCATCTCACACAGAGAACGATTGACTTGCAGCCAATAACCATCCAGCGATACCAATGCCATCCCGATCGCGGCATTTTCAAACGCCTGATGAAACCGTTCTTCGCTTTCCCGTAATGCTGCCTCTGCCCGTTTGCGATCGCTAATATTTCGGAAATAGACGGATAGACCCTCTCTAGAAGGATAGGCGTGTACCTCAAACCAGACATTCAGCGGCGGATAGAACGATTCAAACTCAACACTCACCTGCTCCGACACTGCCCGGTGATACTCTCGGTCAAAGGTTGAGCCAACCGCTTCAGGAAACTCATCCCACATCACTTGACCGAGCAACTCCTCCCGCTTTCGCTGCAAGAGCAGTTCTGCTTGTCGATTTAAGTAGGTATATCGCCAATCTTTATCCAGTGCAAAGAACGCATCCGTAATGCTTTCCAGAATATTAACGCTCTGGTTCCGAGCTGCCTCTGCTTCAGCCCTTGCCTGTTGCTCTTGAGCGAGAAGTTGCAGGCGTTCTGCTTCTGCCTGTTTGCGCTCGGTAACATCGCGGGCGATCGCATAAATTAAGTTTTCTTCAACAATGGGAAAGGCTTTCCAGGAAACCCATCGGTACGAACCGTCTTTACAGCGATAGCGATTCTCAAAATCAAGGGTTAGATGACCCTCAGCAAGTTTTTCAACTTCAGCAAGGGTTGCAGCCCGGTCATCGGGATGAACCAAGTCGAGAAATGGTTGTCGTCGTAGTTCTTCGTTGGTGTAGCCAAGTACTTGCTCAAACGCTGGATTCAAACGCTTGAAGTAAGCATCGGTACCAGAAACGCTTAGCATATCCATAGAGAGGTTGAAAAAGCGATCGCGCTCCTCCTCTGCCCGTTTGCGATCCGTAATATCTCGCGTCACTTTTGTAAAGCCACGCAGGTTTCCCGTCTCATCTCGCAAGGCGGTAATCACAACATTCGCCCAAAATCGCGATCCATCTTTACGAACGCGCCACCCTTCATCTTCTACTTGACCCTCGGCGGCTGCTATTTCTAGCAATCGTTGAGGATAACCGTGCTGAATCTCCTCGTCGGGATAAAAGCGGGAGAAGGACTGACCGATAATCTCGTCTGCCCGATATCCTTTAATCCGCTCTGCTCCACTATTCCAGCTCACAACCCGTCCGCTGGGGTCGAGCATAAAAATCGCGTAGTCTTTGACCTTCTCAACCAGCAGGCGGAATCGCTCCTCACTCTCGGACAGTGCCGCCTCCTTCTGCTGACGTTCCTGGATTTCCTGTTCTAGTCGTGTATTTTGTTCTCGAAGCTGCTGGGTCAGATGTCGGAGATTCACATGGGTTTGAACCCTAGCTAACACTTCTTCTTGTTGAAAGGGCTTCGTAATATAGTCCACCGCACCCAAGCTGAAGCCTTTTACTTTATCTATAGTTTCAGTCAGTGCGGTCATAAAAATGACGGGAATTTCTGCTGTTGCTTCATCCGCTTTCAGACGACGGCACGTTTCAAACCCGTCTACACCGGGCATTAGGATATCTAGCAGAATTAAATCAGGTAAGGCATACTGTGCGTTCTCGATCGCACTCATCCCATCTTCCGCCACTAAGATTCTGAAGCCAGCATTGGTCAAACAGCCAAACAGGACTTCTAAATTGGTCAGTGTGTCATCCACGATTAAGATGACTCCCGTGTCAGTCATAGCGCTTATTCTGACCTCTGAAATTGTTTGATAAACTCCCGAATTTGCCGCGCTTTGAAGCCTTTAGCAAGTTGGCGAAGATGGGTAGCAAAGGGAATCAACTGTGGATCGAGCGTTTCTAATGTAGCTGCTCGTTCAGCAATTGCTTGGAGGTCGCCCATCATTGCCAAGTTGAGTAAAGCTGCAATTTCTTCAGCAGGGGGAGCTATCAATGGAGAAGCATCTTGAGTGTTGGGTGCTGGAGGGCTTTGTCCTTCCAGTAGAGTAGGTTGAACTGAGTCCTTTCGCTCAGCGCTTGATTCTTCATAAATCCACTCTAGCTTCAGATGAAGGGATAATCGCTCCAATAGCTCTGCTTCGTGGATTGGCTTCGGTAGAAAATCATGGCAGCCGACTTCTCGACTCTGCTCTCGATCCATATCAAATGCGCTAGCTGAGGTCGCAATAATAACTGTCTGCTGTAAGCTTGGAGACATCCGAATTTGACGGGTTGCCTCGAACCCATCCATAACAGGCATCACCAAATCCATCAAAATTGCATCAGGTCGAAACTGGTGTGCCTTGTGTAGAGCATCTCGACCATCGATCGCCTCTATCACTTCAAATCCTAACGGCTGTAGTAGATTAATCAGAACTAGGCGGTTTTCCTCCCTGTCGTCTACTACCAGGATTGTTCGCTTGCAGCCTTTGAATCCACGAACACAGCGACGATCGGGAGAGGCAATATCAGACGGGCAGTCAACTTCAGCCAGATCTAAATCAACCCAGAAAATGGTTCCTTTTCCAGGCGTACTCTGCACATTGATGTCACTTCCCATCAATTGAACGAGTTGGCGACTGATGGCTAAACCCAAGCCGGTTCCTTCAATCTGCCGATAGCGATCGCCCACTTGTCGGAATGGCAGAAAGATTTCCTGGAGATGCTCTTGTGTTATTCCAACGCCCGTATCTTCTACCTGAAACCGAAGTTTGGAAGAGTTTTGAGTATGAAGTGCGTCGGTATTCGGAACCTTTTCCGAATAAGGAGACGCGCCCCGTAGGGATTTTGAGTTTTGAGTTAAGGCTGAGCCTTCAAAATTATCGACATATCCAACTTTAAAGGTTACCTCACCGTTTTCGGTAAATTTAACCGCATTGCTCAGTAGATTAATCAGAACTTGCCGCAACCGTTTCTCATCTGCCCGAATTAATCGGGGAAGTGACGAAAGCACTTTATAAGTAAACAAAACTCCTTTTTGCTCTGCCCGGATTCGACAGATTGCAACAATCCCTTCCAGAAAGTCTCGAAGTTGGAAATTGTTCAGGTAGAGTTCCATTCTTCGAGCTTCGATTTTGGACAAGTCCAAAACATCGTTAATCAACATCAGCAGATGTTCGCCACAGCGATGGATGGTATTAACACCACTCTTTTGTAAGTCTGTGAGCGTGTTGTCCTTATTCAGGATTTGGGTATAGCCTAAAATGCCATTCAGGGGAGTTCGGAGTTCATGGCTCATGTTTGCCAAAAATTCACTCTTGGCTCGGTTGGCAGCGTCAGCCACTTCCTCTGCGCGTTTGCGATCGCTAATTTCTTGTTGCAACTCTAGCGTGCGCTGTTGGACTTTGCTTTCTAAGCTTTTATTGGCTGCTTCTAAGTCTTTATAAAGACGCGCATTCTCTATTGATATCGCCGCTTGAGATGATAAAAGCTTTAGTAATTCTAGGTGATTGGAAGTAAAGGCTCCAGTCGTTAAATTATTTTCTAGATAAAGAATACCTACAAGCTTACCTTGGTGAATCAGTGGCGTACATAAAACCGATTTTGTTTCTTTGTTAATGATATAAGTATCAGTTGTGAAAATTCCTGTAGAGGATGCATCCTTTAAAATAACGTCTTCATGAGTTCTCTCTACATACTTAATGATAGAGACAGGTAATTGCTGGCTAGTAGCTAATGGTAGCGATTGCAGTACCATAACCTCAGTTTTTTCGGTAGTTCCTTGAGCCTCTATGAGCAATTCACCTGACTTTTCTAAAATTAAGAATCCAGTTTCAGCACCAGCATTCTCAATTACAATCTTCATTAACTTAACCAGTAATTCTTCGAGAACAATCTCGCCAGACAGAGCTTGTGATGCCTTGAGAACTGTATCTAAATCTAGAGATGCAGTATTATCAGTTGTTGATACTGTTCTTCGCGCTCCTTCCTTACTGGGAGTTTCTTGGTTAGCTCTCCGAGATAAAAAATTTGTATATTTTCCTTCTAACTGTTTTAGTTTCGCTGTTGCTCCCCACCGAGCATATCCATAATAGGATTCAGTCAGATAAATTTGAGCAAACTTCTCCCTACCAAGCGAGAAATAAAATTCTGCCGCTAGTTCATTGGCTAGAGCTTCTTCTTGGATGTATCCATGCTCTCTGGCTCCTGCGATCGCGCGATCGTAATACTCTGTTGCTTGCCAATATTGCCCCAATACCCGTGCTTTCTCTGCCTCCACAAGCTCGTACTTATGCTGAAAATTCATCGGAGCATGGTCTGCCCATCTTTGCATTTTTTCCTGATTACTCGTCACTTTACTCAAGAGATGTTCTTGCTGTGAGGGTGACGCTGTTGGGTAGAGCGCAAGTTGTACTAAAGAATCATAGAAATGAAAGATTTGAACAACTAGGAACGCGTTTACGCCATCTAAATAGTGTTCGGCTTGAGCTGCATTTTCTACGGCTTGCTGGTATTCTCCAAATAAATAACAAAGAATAAGTTTGTTTATATAAAAGTAGTGAAGCCCAGTTCTATCGTTGGCTTCCTTAAGAAGCGGCAATGATTTCTCCTCATTGTAAGCTTCACCGAGTAAGCAGCACGGATTTTCAGCGGCATCGAGCAAGGAAAGGACAGACTGCTGAAAGATTTGATTCCAGCTCAAGGCGTTTTCTTGCTTGAGTTGAGCAAGGCTATCACTGATTGTTGCCATTTCTCGTTCAACTCTTGGCAGTTCCTGCCCCATGAAATAGAAATGTTGGCACCTTTGCATAGCAGCATAGCCACTATATTCAAAATGTCCGTTTTCCAGCCCGCTTTGGTATCCTTCTAGTAAAAGTGGCAACGTCTCCTTAACATGAGCTTTTCCATGAATCGTTGATGACACTGCCACAAAATATACGCTCGCTTTGAGTTGTAAGGCATTGAATCGTTCTACTAGGTTTAAAGCTAACTTGCCAAATTGATAAGCCAATTCAACATCTTGAAGTATCCCGTTTGACATGAGACCGTAACAAGCATAACCATAGGCTGAAGCAGGTGTATTGCCATAGTTGATCGATAAATTCACTTGTTCGCATACAACGAACGGAAACAGTGCAGGTGCTGCTTGATAGGTAGGAGACCCCATATTCGCTAGCATCCGTGTAGCTGCCACCTTCTCTACCTCCGTCATTAACGGTAAGTTAATCAAGTCTTCTACATTCTTACCCGTTAAATTAGCCGCTGTTTTAGCTAGTATTTGCTCAATATCTGAGGCGCTGGGCACCTCTGGCAACCTTACCCCCAATTTTTCCAGCGCTTGCAATCCCATCTTGACAGCTTCTAGCTGTTTAACTTGCGCCATGTAGGCTTGGATTTTCACCTCATAAACTTTCATTTTGTCGATAGGGGTTTTTGCCTGTTGCAGGACAACTGTTGCCCATTTCTCCATCTGCTCAAAATCGCAGTTCAGGTACGCTGTTTCTACCGCTGATTCATAAAGTGCTAGTGTTAGCTCGTACTGACTTTGCCAGCTATTTACTGCCAATAACCCCAAAGCAACCTTCAGGTAGCGGATAGCAGATTCATACGCTGTCGCTGCTTTCGCTTTCTGACCTGCCATAAGATTAAGTTCAGCCAGCTTATATCGTTCCGACTCTAAGGTAAGTAAGTCGGTGCCGTAATTCAGTTGATTCACCAACGCGAAGATATTTTCTTTTTGTTCTTCAGGCGTCGTATTTTGTAGAAGCAACTGACCGATTTTGAGGTGAGTTTCTTTCTTCTGTGAATCTGGAATGAGACAATAAGCGGCTTGTTGGACGCGATCGTGCAAAAACTTGTAGCCAACGCTTAACGGCTCAACTTGCAAAGCGGTTGAGGGTTCTATGTCAAACACCATCGGAGTTTTATAAGCCTCCGAAAGCGGTAAAATCAGCTCTGCTTGTAAGGCAACCCACAAATCCGTTGCTGTCTCTGACTGAGATTTTTCATTGACAATGGCTAAAACATCTAACGTAAATTTGTCCCCAATGCAGGCGGCTAACTTTAGGACATTCTGCGTCTTGGGGGACAGCTTTTGAATTTGACTGACCATCAGTTCGACAACATTCTCAGTGATATCAATGCCTTGAAGAACATCGATATCCCACTGCCAGCAACCTTGACTGAAATTAAATGTCAGGAGGTCTTCCTGATGAAGTGATTTGAGTAGCTGAGTTAAAAAGAAAGGATTACCTTGTGTTTTCTTGAAAACTAAATCAGCTAGTGGCTTAGCTTGGGCAGCAGCACTGTGGAGAGTATCAGCGACTAATTGGCTAACATGAACAATATTCAACGGCTGGAGAATGATGTTATTTATAACCGCTCCAGCCTGTTGAATTTGCTCCAATGTATGAATTAAGGGATGAGTGGCACTGACCTCATTGTCTCGATATGCCCCAATTAGCAGCATATATTGGCTATCCGGATCGGTCACGATTAGCTCAATGAGCTTGAGAGAAGATAAATCGGCCCACTGCAAGTCATCTAGAAAGACAACAAGCGGATGTTCGGGTTGGCAAAAGACGTGGATGAATTGTTGAAATACTCGATTGAATCGGTTTTGCGATTCAGATGCACCAAGTTGAGGAACCGCTGGCTGTAGTCCAATAATTCGTTCTACTTCGGGAATCACATCAATAATGACTTGACCGTTGGAACCGAGGGCTTCTAAAAGTTTTGATTTCCAAATTGCTACTTTGTCATCGCTTTCCGTCAGTAGCTGCCGCATCAAGTCCTGAAACGCTTGAATGATAGAAGCATAGGGAATATTGCGCTTGAACTGGTCAAACTTACCAGAAATAAAGTATCCTCGCTGACGCACAATTGGTTTGTGAACCTCATTCACCAGCGAGGATTTTCCAATTCCAGAGTAACCACTGACCAGCATCATCTCTGTTCTGCCAGAACTGACACGGTCAAAAGTATCCATTAGCAAACCAACTTCCTGTTCGCGTCCATACAGCTTCTGCGGAATCGAAAATTGACTAAATAAATCCAGTTCTCCAACTTTGAAGTGAGCAACCTCTCCAGACGTTTGCAGCACCCTCAAACAAACTTCTAGATCGGCTTTCAGTCCCAGCGCACTCTGATAACGGTCTTCTGCTGTCTTAGCAAGGAGTTTCATTACAATGTCAGATACCGCCAGAGGAATGGCTGGATTTAGTTCCTGTGGTGGGGTTGGAGTTTTCGCAATATGGCAGTGAACCATTGCTAGTGGGTCATCAGTCGCCTGACAGGGCAACTGACTCGTTAGCATTTCGTAAAACGTAACGCCTAAAGCGTAAAAATCAGTCCGATAATCGATCGCACGATTCATTCTCCCGGTTTGCTCGGGTGCCATATAGGCAAGCGTGCCTACTCCGATGTCCTGCGGTACACCAACAGTGGAGGATACTTCGTGAACCAACGAACTAGAATTATTAACTGTTTTATTTTCTCTAGATAAACGAGAAGCAATACTAAAATCAATAATGTTAACTTTACCTGTTGTTGAATCAATCAGGATGTTATGGGGTTTAATATCTTTATGAATAATATTATTCTGATGAAGCTGAGCTAAGGTTGAAGCCAAGTGAATACCAATTTGCAAAAATTTGCTCAACTCAAGTGCTTGAGCCGAGAAAAAACTTGTCAGTGCTTCTCCTTTAAAATCGGGTAGAATTAGCGCTAAGCCATTCTGGTAACTTTCTAGAGCAATTGGTTTCAGAATTCCATCAATATCTAGAGGCTGGAGGATTTTAAACTCATGCCTCAGTTTTGTGAGTTCTTCAATTGTGGGATACTCAGCTTTTAGGGTTTTGATGATAACGCAGGTATGCTCTGGCTCTTTAGCAGCACGATAAATGACGGTGTTTATTCCCTCATAAATCACGTCTAAGACGGTGTAGCCAGCAATATTCATGGTCGTATTTACCTTTAATTAAAACTCTTCGTGAAGCCGAGATTCCCGACTTCTTTAAGAAGTCGGGAATCTGAACACCTGACATCTCAATGCGATCGCCAAACACCCCCTAGGGCGTGTTTTCAAACCACTTGTTATTACATTTCATCCTAGAAGATCCCTCTAAATCAGAGTTAAAAAGGGGGACTTTGATTAAATTCTCCCCCCTTTTTAAGGCCGGAGCTTTAGTGAGGAGCTGGGGGGGATCAAAGGGTTTGAAAACACCCCCTAGGCAGAATCGCCCCTCACATCCTCTCGACCCAACACAGCACTAGCAGCTCGATAAAGCAACTGTAGCGCATCCCCATCTTGAGGATACTGAACGACTCCCACGCTAAAGGTCGCTCGAAACGAGGTGCCGTTTTCCGCCTTGAACTCAAATTGACGCAGCATCTTCCGCAAGTCCGAAAGCCGTCGCACACCGTCTTCTTTCGTCATGCCGGACATACCTACCACAAACTCTGCACCTCCCCAGCGACCGACAACATCATCACTATGGAATGTTTGCCGTAACAGTTCCCCAAATCGGGCTAGCACTTCATCTCCAGCCGCATGACCGTATTGTTGAGTAATATGACCGAGATGGTCTAGCTTCACGATCGCAAAGCAAAGTGGTTGATGGCAGTGTCGGCTCCATTCAAGAAATTGAGTCAACTCTTGAGTGGACTTGCGACGATTGGCAACTCCAGTCAAGGCGTCAGTTTCTGATAGCGTTTTGAGCAGACGCGATCGCTCCAAGCGATTGAAAATCCGGTTGACGAGTTCTGGACCAACAATCGGCTTTCTCACATAGTCATCTGCACCTGCGGCAAATACCCGATGCATGATTTCAGCATCGGTATGAGCCGTGAGAAACAGGATGGGCAATCCACTCCATCGTGGGTCATTGCGAACCACCTGGCATAGCTCAATCCCACTGATATGGGGCATCTCTACATCCAGAACTAATATATCTGGTGGGGTAGCCTCCAGCGTATCCAGGAATAGGAGCGGATTGTCGAGAACGGACACATAAAGCCCCCAAGGTATCAGTAAATGCTGTAGTGCCATTAATACCTGCGGATCGTCGTCTACAATCATCACCATTGCTTTAGTCAGACGGGTATTTTGCAGTACTTGATTGACTGCCTTTAATACCTGAGTAGCAGTGACAGGCTGCTGTAAAACCCGGTGGCCGCCCAGACGAGCGATTTTCACGCGATCAATCAAACTATCCCGCTCTGTGAGGACAAGAGCGGGTACTGGTGGAGTACAAGCACTCAATTCCGCTAACAATGTCAAATTGTTATCAAGGGTGTCAGCCCCAGCAAAATCCAGCAAAACAGCATTCGGGCGCTCATCAGTTATCTGCTCTCTAGCGACAACGGGGTTTGATGTGATTTGCGATCGCATTCCCCAACTCGCTGCCTCCGCCGCCAATTGTTCAGCCAGTAACCGATTCGGACTCACAATTAACAGCCAAGGACGCTCATCAATGGGTTCACCTGCTGAGATTATTTCAGGAAGTTGCCCGGTGTTCATGCGTTGCACTTCCTGACGCAGCGCTGTGACAAGTTGGGAGAGGTGCTGCGTTTGATTGCGATCCAGCGATACTCCCTTTTCCAATAACGTTTCGATTTCTTGAGCCAAACGGGAGCCTTCATCAGCCCCAAACATGCCCAACGAGCCTGCTAGCTTGTGAGCCGCCGACTCTGCTTGTTGCCGCCATTCGTCAGTCAGCTTATTTTGGAGCAATAGCGCTACCGCTTGCTCAAGCACATCAACCCGACCATTGGTATCCTCTTTAACCTGTTCCCAAATATCACTGATTCCGGCTAGAGTCTCGGATTCGACTGTAGATTCTTCTACTGCTTTGCTTTCCTGCCCCTTTCCGTTTTTACTCTTTTGCTGTTTTGCTCCTTTGTTGTTTTCTTCTACTGGTCTGAGTCGATAGCCAATACCATAAACTGTCTCAATTGGGTCATTTAAAGCCCCTGCTGCCTTGATCTTCTGGCGCAATCCCTTGATATGGGAGCGGATGGTGTCTTCTGTAGGCGGTTCTTCAAATGACCAGATGTGGTCAATCAATGCACCAGTGCTATAGATGCGATGCGGGTTGCGTAGGAAAAGTTCTAGCAGACCATATTCTTTGGGCGTCAAACGTACCGATTGACCATCGCAGGTTACTTCACAAATACTAGGGTCAAGCTTTAGGTTTCGCCACTCCAAGAGCGGTGGTAACGCTGCTCCCCCCCGCCGCAGTAAGGCGCGGACACGAGCCAATAACTCCTGCAAATTAAAAGGTTTGGCAACATAGTCATCTGCCCCTGCATCCAAACCTATGGCTGTATTGCTGCTGGTCTTCTGGGCAGTCAATAGGAGAATTGGGGTTTGATTGCCTTGCGATCGCAGCCGCCGACAAAGCGTCATCCCATCAAGCTTGGGCAGCATGACATCCAACAGGATTAAATCATAGGCAAAGGATTCAAGCAATTCCCAACCCGCTTGACCATCTGTCGCCACATCAACAGCATAGCGTTGGTCAATCAGGGCTTTGGCAAGTGGCTCAACAATGAGCGCATCATCCTCTACCAGTAAAATTTTCATAATGGCTGATGACCGCGAACTCCAAGGACTGACTGGACAATGAGAAAACTCTGCCACTTACAGAGCACTCTCTAGGTTAAGCCTAGCTCTAGTTCAGTTCATATTCATCAAAAATGTAAGCGTTCAGGAAAGTCCAAGGAGCCGATGTAGAATTGGAACCACCTCTAATAAACTATGTCAGCTGCCAAAATCTCCAGGTAGGGATTGCCTTATCCATTGCTAGTTGCCAATTTTATGCAACTTGGAGGCACGACAGCTTACTAGGCGACACTTCTCCTTCCGCACTATATGTGCGACATGTGCGACTCTATCGCTTCACGCACAGTTCTGAAGGAGAGTTAGGTTGGCAACAGCCCGACTTAGTTTCACCCTAATAATCCTCCTTTTCGCAGTTCTGTTATGCTATCTCGAACAGCTTGAATTAGAGAGTTAATATCCTTATCAGTATGGGCTGTGGATATAAAACCACCATTTCCTCTTAGTAAGATTCCCTTGTCAAGCAGTTTGTAGTAGATTAAGAGTTGTGCAATAGTTTGTGAATCAGAATCCTGCGATACAGCTAAACTCCCAGAAGCGGTAAAGCCAAAAAGTGAACCAAAATTTTCGATTTTAAGTGATAATTTATCTTCTTCAAAATAAGCATTTAATTCTTCAGCTAATTGCGAAGTGCGTTGATTTAATTGTTCCTGAAGTGAAGCACCATGCCTCTTTAAATGATTAAGTACAGCTCGTGCCGCCGCCATTGCTAAAGGATGTTTACAATAAGTGCCTGCAAAAAATGTTTGTTTCGCCTGAGGATAGGAGTCATCTCCATAATTCCACATTCCACCATCGAGCGCATCCATGTAAGCCGCCCTACCCGCAATAACGCCTATCGGCATTCCACCGCCAACAATTTTTCCATAGGTGGCTAAATCGGCTTGAATGCCAAACCACGCTTGCGCCCCACCTGGATGAATGCGAAAACCGCTCACCATCTCATCAAAAATTAAGGCGATTCCAGCTTCTTTTGTCAGTTGTCTTAACTGCTGGAGAAATTCTTTGGGCTGTAAGCTGAGGTTGCTGGTTTGTACGGGTTCAACGAGAACAGCGGCTAATTCGCTTTCGTGGTCTTTAATAATATCGAGTGAATGAGGATTTCCGTACTCTAAAATCAAAATATCTTTCACGATATTGGCTGGAATTCCCGGTGCCTTAGCTGCGGCGTGAAGAGTGCCATTTCCCGGTTGTGCTTTAACCAGCGTTCCATCAAAATGACCGTGATAAGACCCGGAAAATAAAGCAATTTTGGTACGGTTAGTTACAGTTCGAGCGAGTCGAATTGCCGTCATTATCGCTTCTGTACCCGTATTGCTAAAAGCTACCCGCTCCATCTGGGTTAGTTCACAAATTAACTCGGCAACTTCACCCGCAACTTCTGATTGGGTGCCGAGGTGGATGCCTAAATCTAGTTGCTCTTCTATAGCCTGTTTAATGAACGGTGGGTTGTGACCAAATAAGTTCGCTCCATATCCCATTATCAGGTCTATGTATTCGTTATCATCCACATCCCATATTTTGGAGCCAAAAGAGCGTTTTCCTACAATCGGATAAGATATTTCCTTTAAGGGAAGACTGAAAAGTGAGGAAGCTTTATTATCAGCTAAAAAGGGGCGGATTTTTTGAGAAATTTGTTTGGATTTTTTTGTGCGCTGGTTGTAGTGTTGGATAAAATCTTTAAGATATTGGCCTGTTTGAGTCTGTAGTTTTAATGTCATGATTGATGTTGAATTATAGTGATAACGAGAACGCTTAAATTCTGATAAGCATAATCCGGTAAAGTAGGACAACAATTCCCCTAACCCCCCTTTTTAAGGGGGGCTAATTGTTAGTCCTAAGTCGTTTGAAGTTGAAGCGCCGGAGAATTCAGGAAACCCGTTTGAATCAGGTATGAGAAGTAAGTACTGAATAATTCAGCATCAACTGGAGGACAACTGATTGAGGTTTTGGCAAGTCCAGTGAGAGTATTCTGGCAATCTAATTTTCGGATTGCTGAGTTTTTGGACTGGGTGTTGCTGGTTTCTTCAGCGAAAATAGACAGCAGTGGATACAAGGCATTTTCTGAGGAATCTGCTGTATTAATTAGTTGCGATCGCCACTGCTCATAACCTACTAACTCAATCGGATAACCCAAGGAGCGAATATAGTTAGCCATCTCCTTCAACGGTAACGGTTGAGGATTGACCAGATGAAATGCTTTCCCTATGGATTCCTTCTGGTTTGAGAGAGAAACAATGGCTTGACTGACATAATCAACGGGACTGAAATTTAACTGGATATCCTGGTTTGGGATACTTCCAAGTTGAATACAGCCTTTAATCATTCTGTAGGTATGATCGCCAGGATTACAAGCTCCCGTTTGGCTGTGTCCTGATATGCGTCCCGGACGATAAATACAGATAGGAAGTCCTCGTTCTCGCGCAATCGTGACTAACTTTTCAGCCACCCATTTGCTTTGAGTATAGCCATTCGATGGGATTTTAGCCTCATCGAGGCTGTCTTGCTCTCGAACAAGTGAAACATCACGATTGTTCGGGACAACAACACTAATAGTCGAAATGAAATGGACGGGTTTGGCTTTAATTTGGCTAGCTAATCTCAGAACTTCCTGAGTGCCGAGTACATTCGCTGCCTTGAGTGCAGAGTAGGGATAGGTAAAGTTAACGAACGCACCATTGTGATAGATGACATCAACTTGACTTGCCATCTGTTGAAACATTTCTTCGGAAAGACCTAAAAGGGGTTGAGATAGGTCTCCGAGGACTGGGATAATTCTGGAATTCAACGATTCATCCCAAAGTAAGTAAGATTCGAGACTGTGTTGAATCTTCTTCTTACCTGACTCAATAGTTTCAGCACGCACTAAGCAGTAAATAGCGGATTGAGTTTGCTGTAGGAGTTCGTAAAGTAAAAAAGCTCCTAAGAAACCTGTTGCGCCAGTTAAAAAGATAGTTGTCGGGGCAATATCCGGGTTATAAGGAATACCATTTGGGTGAATGGTGGAGTCTAAAACTGCCTCAGCTTTCAGGTCGATCGCATCTTCCTCAACTTTGCTACCCGGTTTTGCCTGTTGTGCTATCGCAATTTTTTTGGCGATGTTAGCTACAGTAGGGTCTTTAAACAGACTACGCAAGGATAGATTGACTTTAAAAGTATCTCGCACCTTAGCAAGTAGCTGAGTAATGAGTAGGGAATGTCCCCCCAAATCGAAGAAATTGTCGTGGATGCCTACTTTTTCCAAACCGAGGACTTTCGTCCAAATCTCAGCCAACTGTGCCTCTATTGAAGTGCGCGGTGCGACATAGATTCCTTCAAGTTCGGGACGAGTTTGTTCTGGTGCTGGCAAGGCACGACGGTCAATTTTACCGTTTGGCGTTAGTGGCAGTGATTTGAGCGGTACAAACGCTGAAGGCACCATGTATTCAGGTAATTTGTTTAAACAGAACTGGCGCAAGTCGCTAATGTTGGGTGCCTGCTGTTGCTTGGGAACTACATAACCGATTAATCGCTTGGTACCCGATTCATCTTCAGACAGCGAGACAACTGCTTGCCGCACTCCTGAGTGCTGACTCAGTACCGCCTCGATTTCTCCGAGTTCAATACGGAAACCTCGGATTTTAACTTGATAGTCTACCCGTCCAAGAAACTCAATATTGCCATCGGGTAAATAACGTGCCTTATCCCCAGTTTTGTAAACTCTTGTGGGGTGGGCATCTTGTCCCCGCAAATTTTCTACAGGAATAAACTTCTCAGCAGTTAGTTCGGGACGATTGAGATAACCCCTAGCTAAAGGGGCACCACCGATATAAATTTCTCCTGGTACGCCGATGGGTACGGGTTGCAATTGTTCGTCGAGTAGGTAAACTTGGGTATTTGCGATCGCACGACCAATGGGAACGGTTTTGGCGTTATAACTATCGCCCTTGCTCTTAACTGGATAGGTGAGAACGCCAACGGTAGTTTCTGTCGGCCCGTAGTGGTTGAGAATTCGACAGTTTGGTGCATACTGCTGGACTTTTTCAATTAAATCCCAACTTGCCGCTTCACCACCCAGCACAAGACATTGGCGCGGCAGGAGAGAGGAGGACGCCGAGGAGGCTAAGAGGGTAGCGAGGTGGGAGGGAACGATTTTAAGACAGTCGATGGGATGGCGCTGGAAGTACTCTGCTAACGCTTCGGGGTCAGAAGCTCGCTCTTGGGATACGATATGCAAGCATCCGCCCGTATACAAAGCGGGAAAAATTACCGTGTTGCCTAAATCTGCGGCGAAGGTGGAAACCATCGCGAAGCTGGCACCAGCAGGCAGTTCCAATTTCTCCAAGATGGCGTGCAGGTAATTCAGCATTTGCTGATGTTCAATGGCAACACCTTTAGGTTGACCTGTAGAACCAGAGGTGTAGAGTACATAGGCTAAGTTTTCCGGTGTTAGTTCGCTGGTAGGATTGGCATCAGATTCTTGAGCAATGATTTCCCAATCTGCATCCAGATAAACCACAGTCTGAGGTTGAGCATCCTCCCGTTTGAGGAGTCCTTGTTGCGTCAACAGAACGGGAACTTTAGCATCCTGCAACCGGAAGGCTAAACTTTCTTGAGGTAATGCCGTATCGACGGGTAAGTAGGCTCCACCAGCTTTGAGAATACCGAGTAAAGCGATGATACTATTGAGCGATCGCTCGGCATAAATTCCCACCAACACCTCAGCACCAACACCCTGCCGCTTCAAATAATGCGCGAGTTGATTAGCTTTTGCATTGAGTTCGGCATAAGTTAGCTGCTGGTTTTCAAAGACAACGGCAATGTTATCCGGTGTGCGTTCTACCTGCTGTTCAAATAGATGATGAATGCACTGGGTTTGAGGATAGTTGGATTGGGTGTTGTTGAGTTCAACGAGTAGGTGATCGCGAGTGCGATCGCTAATTATATTCAACTCACTCACTACCGCCTCTGGATTGTTGGCAGCACTTTCAACCAATGTCTGAAATTGCTCTACTATGCATTGAATTGCTTCTTGATCAAATAGCTCAGTATCGTAGTGAAATTCTGCCGTAAGAGACTCTTCTCTACGAACACAGTTAAGCTTCAACTTGAAGCGATCGAAGCAGACATACTGCTGACAAATCGAAAAATAAACATCACCAGCACGATACTGCTCGGACCATTCCTCAAATTCAAAACTAATCGGGAAGTTTACAGCATCGTTAACAGAATCTGTTCTTTCTTCCCCTACAAAATAGTCCTGCCATTGGTCAACTTCACGCAAATTTTCGCCAAGTTGTGACAAGACTTCGCTAAAATTAAAGTTTTTTTGCAAAGAACAGCGGACAGGCAACCATTTTGCTAACAGTCCTAGAATTTCATGCAATTCTTCATATTTTCTGCCACTGTAAACCGTGCTGATGGCAATATCTGACTGTCCTGTGAGTCGCCAAAGTAAGGTATACCAGCAGGCAAATAATACTTCAGAAAGGCTGGTCTTATATAAAGTAGCGATCGCATCCAGCTTAGCCGCAACATCGGGATTAATTTTTACAGTATAAACTTCCGGCTCAAATCGCGCTGAACTCTGAGATTTACCCTCAAACGGAAGCGCTAGATTTGGAAAAGCTTGATTACGCCAGTAACCTTTTCCAGTTTCGGCATCCTCGTCCTCTAGAAGTTCATTCTGCCATTCAGAGAATTGGATGTATTGTACGGGTTCTTCATCGGGTAAATTTTCGTCCTTGAAATAAGCTTGATAGGTTTGGCTGATTTCTTTAACCAGGTTTTTTAGTGTCCAACTATCTGCACAGAACGCTGGCAACGTTACGAGCAAAATATGCTGATTGTCTGACAGCGTTAATAAAGATGAAGACAAGATAGATTCTGGTTTAGATTTGAAATTAAAGCCTCCTGTATCTTGAAATAGTTGCTCAATGTATGCTGATTGTTCTTGAAAATTTAATTCTTTCAGATTGACTTGATTCCAAGATAGGGTTCCACTCTCTGCTATGACTTGGATGGGAATTTTAATTCCAGGCTGTCGGTGAAAGGTGGTGCGGAGACTTTCATGCCTATTAACAATTTGATTTAAGGCTGATTTTAAGGCTTGTACGTTAAGATTACCTTCAATTTGGATAGCACAAGAAGCGCAATAAGCCAAGCTATCTTGTTGTAATAACCAAAGATGCTTTTGTTGGGGTGATAGCCGAAATCCTTGAAGAGTTTGCATTGATTAATCCTGAATTCTACCAATTTTATCTTTTAAATTTTCCTTTCCTTCTAGTGAGGAAGCGAAAAAATCGACCTATCTATCTTTCATATCTTCGCAATCCCAATCACCCGCCAGGGATTCAAATCCCTGGCTAATAGCTCAAGTCCTCTTAAGAGGACTAAACGCTTACTAAAACGGTGGGCTATGCTATCTACTGAGAATGATGCAAGATATGAGCAGACACGCCTAATCATCCATCAACACTAAACGTTCGCATTAGTTATCAATTCTCCCATCGCGACAACAATTTTGCGGGAACCGACATAAGGATTGCGGCTGTGGGAAGTCAGCATATTATCCAACATCAAGATGTCCCCTTTCTGCCAGTAAAAACTAATTTGATTTTCTTGATAGATGGCTCCAATTTCTGCCATTACTGAATCTTCAATGGGAGTTCCATCACCGTAATAAACATTGCGCGGTAGCTTATCTTCCCCAAATAAAGACAGCAGCGATTGGCGAACGACTGAGTCTAAGCAGGATACATGGTGTAACTGAAGTTGATTGAAAAATACCAACTCCCCAGTTTTGGGATGCCCCGCTACTGCGGGGCGAATTTTGCGAGTTTTCAAGCCATTGTTCTCTAGCCACTCAAATTCCATTCCTGCTTGACGGCAGTAGTTTTCAACTTCGGTTTTGTCGGTGGTGTGGAAGAAATCTTGCCAACTGACATCTAAGCCCTCAATGTAGTTACGAACGTACATCAATTGCTTTTTCTCGAATTTTTCTCGCAACTTTGGATTGAGGAGTTGATAGATTTTTCGACAATCAAGAATAGGAGTTTCTCCCCCTTGCTGTGCGGGTTGGACACAGAAGAACCAGATTTTTAGGGGCCAGCGGTGCAAGTGAGAACTTTCATTGTGGAAGAGGATGGCTTTATCGGGTGGATAAGGGGTGGAACCGTAAACTTTACCGCTAACTCCTTCGCGAGGTAAGTCTCCATACTCTCCGAACAAATTCGGGTGAATGGCATTAGCCACGTTTTCAAAATCGGCAGCAGAATTGAGATTAAATCCTCGGAATAAGATAGCTCCGTGTTTGAGCAAGTTAGTTTCGATGAATTCTCGGTGGCTACTTGCCCAGTCGGCTAAGTCGATTTCATCGCTATCCGGTTCAATGACTAAAGGTAGGGATTGTTCGGGTTGAAGAAAACTAGTTTTGATTAATTGCTTTTGGGGTAAACTGACCGCTTTGGGTTTAATGGCTTTGAATTTGTTGAACTTTGCTTTGTCGCGCTGGGTTTGTTCGGCAAGTTGTTTTTGTTTTTCAGCTTCACTTAACATTTCTAAGGTATCAATTCGAGTATCGGGGTCTTTGACAATGCTGCTAAGTAATGTCTCAAGATGACCTGAAAGGCGAGCGATCGCAGATTTTTCAAACAAGTCAGTACTGTATTTCCAAGTCCCAATAATTCCTTGCTCTGTTTCTTCCATAAATAGAGCTAAGTCAAATCTAGTGATTCCGGTATTCATCTCTATTGGCGTAACGGTTAAACCGGAAAGCTCTAATGCTGGCAAGGGAGCATTTTGCAGCACAAACAATACTTGGAATAGTGGCGTATGACTTGAATTTCGCTCTGGACGTAAAGCCTCTACTAACTTGGCGAAGGGTAAGTCTTGGTGAGCATAGGCTCCTAAGGCGACTTCGCGCACCCGTTCAAGTAACTCCCGAAAACTGGGATTGCCAGATAAGTCAGTCCGCATGACTAAGAGGTTGACAAAAAACCCGATGAGGGATTCAGTTTCGTGGCGGTTGCGATTGGCCACATCGGTGCCTACGACAATATCATCTTGATGGGTGTAGCGGTGTAGCAGGGTTTGAAAGGCTGCCAGTAGAATCATGAACAGGGTAACCCCTGCTTGGCGGCTGAGAATTTGGAGTTGTTCGGTTGTGGCAACAGAGAGTTGGAACGATTGGGTTTCGCCTCGGAAGCTCTGAACGGCAGGGCGCTGTTGCTGCATCGGTAGTGCTAGCGTTGAAGGCGCACCTGCGAGTTGTCGCTGCCAGTAAGACAGCAAGTTTTCCAACACATCTCCCTGTAACCACTGATTCTGCCAGTGAGCAAAGTCAGCATACTGGATGGGGAGTTCTGGTAGGGGTGATGGTTTTCCCTGAGAAAAGGCGTCGTAAAGCGTGGTGAACTCTCGGATGAATATTCCCAGCGACCAACCATCGCAGATGATATGGTGAATTGTGAACAGGAGGATGTGTTCCGATGCACTCAATTTCAGCAGCGTGACTCGCAGCAATGAACCCTTGGTTAAGTTAAAGGGTAATTGAGCTTCTCGCTTTGCCAGTCGCAGAACTTCAGCGTCTCGTTCGGTTTCCGGTAACGCTTGCAAGTCCACCACCGGAATGGTTAGGGTCAAAGTTGGGGTGATAACCTGAACGGGTTGCCCATCAGCAACGATAAAGGTGGTACGCAAGACTTCGTGACGCCGCACGATTTCGTTGAAACTCTGCTCTAGTGCTGCAATGTCGATCGCACCCATCAGACGTACCGCAGCAGGCATATTATAGGTGGTGTTGTTTGGCTCCAACTGATCGAGGAACCACAATCGTTGTTGGGTAAAGGAAAGGGGCAGGTTGCCATTGCGAGAGATGGGTTGTAGAGGCGAAACCTGTACATCATCTTTGGATTGCTGCAATTTTGCGATCGCTTTCCCCAAACTTGCCACTGTAGGATACTCAAAGATATGGCGCAAAGGCAGTTCGAGTTGGAAAACATTTCGCAACCTGGAAATTAGCTGAGTTGCCGATAAGGAATGCCCCCCAAGCTCAAAGAAGTTGTCATCAATCCCCACCTGCTGAACACCTAGCACTTCTCCCCAGATGTCAGCGATAACCTGCTCAACGGGGGTGTGAGGTGCAGTATAAGCCTGCTCTGAGTTGCGTTGCGACCAATCTGGCGCTGGCAGTGCGCGGCGGTTCACCTTGCCATTGGGTGTCAGAGGTAGCGCTTCGAGCAGTACTAACGCAGATGGCACCATGTACTTCGGTAGCTTTGCCTCCAAAAATTGGCGCAACTCGGTTATCGTTAAAGTCTGCTCTGGGTGCAGGACGGCATAGGCAACTAAGGACGAATTTCCGGGTTCATGCTCCCGAAGTGCGATCGCTGTTTCTCTTACTGCGGGGTGTTGACTGAGTGCCGCTTCAACTTCTCCCAACTCAATGCGAAAACCCCGGACTTTAACTTGATCGTCAATCCGTCCCAGATACTCCAGCGTTCCATCGGGTCGGTAGCGCACCAAATCTCCCGTTTTGTAAAGCCTTGTGGGGTGGGCATCCTCGCCGCCCAAATGCTCTACAGTAATAAATTTTTCTGCCGTCAGTTCGACTCGGTTGAGATAACCACGAGCTAACCCAGCACCACCGATGTACAATTCACCGGGAACCCCTACGGGAACTAACTGCTGATGGGAGTCGAGAACGTAAAATTCAGTGTTAGCGATCGGTCGCCCGATCGCAACAATACCCTCTTTAGACTCTACTTTATAAGCGGCTGACCAAACCGTTGTTTCTGTTGGGCCGTATAAGTTCCAGACTTCAGTCCCCTGTTCGAGCAACTGATTGGCAAGTTCGCGCGATAGAGCCTCACCTCCGCAGAGGATTTTTAGGGGATAGTTCTGCTGCCATCCCGCCGCTAATAATAGCCGCCAAGTAGCGGGAGTAGCTTGCATAATTGTTCCTTTTGTGCCATACAGGCGTTTTAATAATTGGGTGCCGTCAGCAGCAACTTCACGGCTAACAATAACGGTGCAAGCCCCCATAATCAGCGGTAGGTACAATTCCAGTGCGGCAATATCAAATGAGAGTGTGGTGACAGATAAAAGGATATCTCTCTCATTTAGCCCGGTCGTCTGGCGCATTGCTGTGAGAAAGTTCACTAAGGCACTGTGGGGAATTTGTACGCCTTTGGGTTTGCCAGTAGAGCCGGACGTGTAGATGATATAGGCTAAGTTTTCGGGGGTTGCCGTGTTGGTGCTAGGGTCATCGCTGGCTTGACTAATACCTTCCCAGTCGGCATCTAGACATACAACCTTAGCTTGATGTTTCGGTAACGCAGCGACCAAGTTCTCCTGAGTGAGCAGCACTGAAACTTGGGCATCTTCGAGCATGAACGCCAAGCGATCTGGGGGATAAGCTGGATCGAGAGGGACGTAAGCTCCACCCGCTTTGAGGATGCCCAAAAGTCCGACTACCATTTCGAGCGATCGCTCTACACAAATCCCCACCAGTACCTCTGGCCATACTCCTAGCTGCTGTAGGTAATGCGCTAGCTGATTTGCCCGCTCGTTGAGCTGTCGATAGGTCAAATGTTCATCTTCAAAGACAACGGCGACAGCATCGGGTGTCCGTTCGACTTGGGCTGCAAAGAGTTGATGAATACACTGGTCTTGAGGATACTCGGAGTGAGTGTTATTCCACTCCAGCAGTAATTGATACTGTTCAGCTTCCGTCAAGAGTGGCAATTCTGAGAGACGTTGAGCGGGATTGGCAACGATACCTTCGAGCAAGCTTTGGAAATGTTCCACCATCCGCGCAATGGTCGCCTCGTCGAATAAATCGGTGCTGTATTCAAATGCTCCCGTTAATCCCTGCTCAGTTTCCCTGAGATATAAAGTCAAATCAAACTTTGCCGTCACTCCGGGCATTTTCAAGGGAGTGAGGGTAACTCCTGGCAGTTCCAGAGGCTCCAAGGGTGCAGTTTGTAAGATAAACATGACCTGGAACAATGGCGTGTGCGATAGGGAACGCTCTGGCTGTAGAGCTTCTACCAGTACCTCGAAAGGAAGGTCTTGATGAGTATAAGCGTCTAAAGCGACTTGCCGCACCCGTGCCAATAACTCTTGAAACGGAGGATTGCCTGATAAGTCGGTGCGTAATACCAGAGTATTGAGAAAAAAACCAATCAGGGGTTCGATCTCGCTGCGGTTACGATTGGAAATCGGTGAGCCTACACAGATGTCCTCTTGGTTGGTATAGCGGTAGAGGAGTGTCTCAAATGCCGCCAGCAAAGTCATAAACAGAGTAACGCCTTCGGACTGGCCTAGCTGTTTGAGTTTTTCAGTCAGAGGTGCTGTTACCTCAAACTCCTGGGTAGCTCCCCGGAACGTTTGAACAGGGGGTCGTGCGCGATTGCCCAAGGGGCACCGGCGAAGCCGATCGCTAGGGAGTTGCAACACGGGGAGGTTGCCCCCTAAATGTTGCTTCCAGTAAGTTAGTTGTTGTTCGAGTACTTCCCCTTGCAACCACTGCCGTTGCCAGTATGCGAAGTCAGCGTATTGGATAGGAAGTTCAGGCAGGAGGGCAGATTGTCCACGGGAGAAGCTTTCATAAAGCGTTGCCAGTTCCCGAATCAGTACCTCTCTTGACCAAGCATCGAAGATGATATGGTGAATGGTAAACAGGAGTATATGCTCTGTCTCGCCTAATTTCAGCAGCGTGACTCGTAGCAACGGCCCTTTGGTGAGGTCGAAGGGTTGCTCAGCCTCTTGGGCAGCAAGCCGCTGAATTTCGGCTTCCGGGTCAGTAAGTTGCTGCAAATCTACCACTGGCAGCGTTACAGTCAGGGTTGGGGTGATGACTTGGACGGGTTGCTCGTCTACCAGTACAAACCTCGTGCGTAAGATTTCGTGACGCTGGATAATGGCATTCAAACTCTGCTCTAGCACCGCCCCATTGAGTACCCCAACCAAACGCACAGCAGCGGGTATGTTGTAAGCAGAACTACCGGGTTCCAGTTGATCTAAAAACCACAGCCTAGCTTGAGCAAAGGAGAGAGGCGCTTCCTCTAAATTTTCTCTGCGGGAAATCGTCTGCGTCACAGAGACTTCGATGTCTTCATCCTCAAGGAGGAAATCGAGAAGCTCAAGCTCATCGGCAGAAAGCGCAGTCGGATTTGGAGAATTGGTTGGATGCATTAGACGCGAACTCCTTCTTTCTTCTTCTGAGCTAGAAGTTTTTTCTTCTCTTCGGCAGACATCGTCTTAATCTTCTTTAGAGTGAGAGCAATCTTTTCTGTCTGCCCCGGTTTGGCTTCATTGGCGATGAGGATTTTTGACAGATTTGCGATCGTTGGTTCTTCAAATAAGTCGCGCAGAGTTAATTGCGCTCGTAAGATTTTATGTACCCGCGATATCAATTGAGTGGCTAGCAAGGAATGTCCACCCAAGTCGAAGAAATTGTCATGAATTCCCACTCGTTCGATTTTCAGGATGTCAGCCCAGATATCAGCTAGCACTTCTTCAATGGGGGTTTGAGGAGCTACATATTCTTTTAAATTGAATCTAGCGCTGTCTGGCGCAGGCAAGGCAAGGCGGTCTATTTTGCCATTGGGCGTTAGCGGAAAAGCATCTAACAGTACAAAGGCAGTGGGTATCATGTAGTCGGGCAACTGTTCTTGCAAGAAGTCTTTTAAGTTGCTGACGACAGGTTTAGCATCGGGATGGGGGAGAATATAAGCAACTAAACGCTGATTTCCCGGTTCATCTTCCCGAACCAGAACTACACTCTCCCTGACACTGGGATGTTGAGCAAGTAGGGATGAAATCTCTCCTAACTCAACTCTGAAACCCCGAATCTTGACTTGGTCATCTACCCGACCCAAAAACTCAATATTGCCATCTGGGAGATAACGAGCCAAGTCCCCAGTTTTGTAAACTCTTGTGGGGTGGGCATCCTGCCTGCCCAAATGCTCGATGGTAATAAACTTGTCAGCCGTTAGTTGCGGTTGATTGAGATAGCCCCGCGCCACACTATCCCCACCAATGTACAGCTCACCAGCCACCCCGATGGGTACAGGTTGCAGGTAATGGTCGAGAATATAAACTTGGGTGTTTGCGATCGCACGCCCTAAGGGTACTGTCTCAGATTTATCCCTCATTCGCTCATGGACAGGATAAGTCAAGACACCGACAGTCGTTTCAGTTGGCCCGTAATGGTTGAGGATTTGACAACTAGGTACGTACTGCCGAATTTTCTCAACTAACTGCCAACTCAGCACTTCACCCCCCAAAATCAGATACTGTTTCGGCAAAATCTGCTCCGGGTGGGAAGCTGTCAAAAGAGCGTTTAAGTGAGAAGGGACAATTTTAAGACAGTCAATCCGATGACTTTCACAATACTCTACTAATGCCTCCGGACTCGTTGCCCGTTCGTGCGAGATGATGTGTAAACATCCACCTGTACACAAGGCTGGGAAAATAGCCGTGTTCCCTAAATCTGCCGCAAAGGTAGAAACCGTTGCAAAGCTAGTACCCTCCGGCAAATCTAGTCTTTCTAAGATACCGTATAGGTAATTGAGGAGTTGACGATGCTCGACAGCAACACCTTTAGGCTTTCCGGTTGAGCCTGAAGTGTAAATTACATACACTAAATTCTCAGGCGTTGCTTTACTGAGTGGATTCTCATCCGGTTGCTGAGCAATAACCTCCCAGTCGCTGTCCAAACAGATGAGCGGTGTTGCTTGTTCGGAGAACCTTTGAGCTAAGTCCTGTTGGGTCAAGATGACAGATGCCCCAGCATCTTGCACCATGTAAGAAAGGCGATCGATTGGAACGATAGGGTCTAATGGGAGGTAAGCTGCACCTGCTTTGAGAATTCCCAATAAACCAACGAGCATATCCAGGGAACGCTCTACGCACAGCGCCACAATCGTTTCAGCACCAACGCCTAACGTTTGCAGGTGATGGGCGAGTTGATTGGCACGGGTATTGAGTTGGGCGTAAGTCAGTTGTTGGTTTTCAAAGACAACGGCAATGTTGTCAGGGGTGCGTGCTGCCTGCTGCTCGATTAATTGATGGATGCAAAGGTGTTTGGGATAATTGGCCTGGGTGTTGTTGAATTCGACGAGCAGTTGTTTGCGATCGCACTCACTCAAAATCTCCAACTCACCAATAGCAGCTTCAGGCTTTTCTGCGACACTTATCAACAAGGTTTGAAAGTATCTTGCCAAGCGTTCAACATCTTCTACCTGAAATAACGTTGAATCGTAGTGAAATTCCGCGATTACAGAATTATCCTGACGAATACAGGAGAGTTTCACTTTAAACGGTTCAACACAAACATATTGTTTGTAAATAGAAAACGATACGCCAGTAGCAGAATACCGCTTCGGCTGTTCATCGAATTCAAAACAAAAGGGAAAAAACGATGAATTTAAGTCTTTTTCATTCTCTGCTGGAATTTGTTCCCAAGTAAATGATTCCTGCCATTTAAAGGCATCGTTTATCGATTCATCAATTTGTTTTAATACATCAAGGAATTTAAATTTATCTTCTAAATGACTATTAACAGGTAAATATTTAGCTAACAGCCCTAACGCAGACTCTAGTTCTTCATAATTCCGCCCCTTACAATACCTGCCAGCAACAATATCTGACCGTCCGGTAAGACGCCAGAGCAAGATATGCCAGCAAGCTTCCAGAAGGACAGAAATTGAAGTGCCGTAGTTTTGAGCAATCTCTTCCAGCTTGGCGACAGTCTTGGAGTCGAATGCTAAGTTAATAAATTCAGGTACAAATCCTGGCTTTACGGCAGGCTGATTTTCATAAGGAAGCTGCCACTTTGCCAAATCAGAAAAATTCTTTTTCCGCCAATACTCTCTTCCAACTACCGCTTCTTCGCCTTCAAACAATTCATTTTGCCATTCAGCAATATCAACATACTGTAATGGCTCATCTTCCAATTCCTGATTCTGCAACTCTGCTGCATAAAAGCGGCTGATTTCACGCACAAGATTCTCGATACTTGCCGCATCCGAGTTCATAGCTGGTAAGCTAACCAGCAATATATGCTTATTGGGCGCAAGAATGACTAGAGAAATATCTACAACAGAACCCTGCTCGAAGTCAAAAAGTAGCTGATTACTGGCGTTAAATAGTGCCTCAATTTTAGCGTGTTGTTCTTCAGGCGATAAACAACTCAAATCATGGTAACGAACGACTGGTTGGCTGTTAGCGGTGATGACTTGTAGGGGAAAGTCCATCCCCGGCAACGCCTGAAAGTTAGTGCGAAGAATCTCGTATTTTTCAATAACCTTTTGTAAGGCTGACTCTAAAATTTGTGTATTGAGATTCCCCTCAATGAGAACAGTACATTGAACGCGATAAGGTTGACTGTGTACACGTTGCTGTAGTATCCACAAACGCTTTTGCTGAGGGGAAAGTCGAAACCCCTCTATCGATAGCCCCTGCATAGTCTTAACTCCATTCTCTTGAGCTAAATATTTTCAAAAAAATCTTTTCTATCTGAAGCAGTCTTTATATTTATCTACTCTAAGCTGTGGTTTAAACTCATATTCCCTTCTCGGTTAAGCGCTAAAAGGTTCTGCCATTCCTACTACAACTTTCCGAGAACCCACGAACGGCTTGCGTCCATGAGCTATTAGCATATTGTCTAACATCAAGACATCCCCTTCTTGCCAAGGAAAGGTAACAGCTTCCTGCTGATATATTTCGCGAATTTCATCTAATACAGAAGCTTCAATCGGAGAACCATCGCCGTAATAAACATTACGCGGAAGGTCTTCTTCTTTTATCGTTGACAGAAGTGTTTGGCGGACTTCCGGATTCAAACTGGAGACATGGAATAAATGAGCTTGGTTAAACCACACGGTTTCCCCTGTTTTAGGATGTGTGGCAACGGCTTGACAAACTTGACGAGTCCTTAAATGCTTGCCGCTATCTTTCCACTCGAATTCAATGCCAGCACTTTGACAATAATTTTCGACTTCTAATTTATTTTTGGTTTGAAATACATTTTCCCATGAAAGGTCTAAATTGTCACTATAATTTCGGACATACATCACCTTTCTTTGCATAAATTTATCTTTGATTTTAGAGTCGATACGTTGAAAGACTTTTCGACTATCTACGATTGGTGTTTCCCCTCCCAATTCAGCTGCTTTTAGGCAGCAAAACCAGATTTTCATGGGCCAATTCAGAGAGTAAGCCATCTCGTTATGTAAGGGAATCGATTGATTAGCAGGATATTCGGTGGAGGTATAGATTTTACCGCTAACTTTACTGCGCGGTGTTGAACGATAGGAATAGTCCAGCAACGTTCCGGAAAGGGTTTGGATAAATTGCTCGAATTGAACGACTTCTCTAATATTAAAGTTCCGGAATAAAAGACCACCATGTTGCAAAAGCCAGGATGCGATCGCATCTCGATTGTTAGCTGCCCAAGTGACCAAGTTAATGCCTTCAACAGCGGGTTGAATTACCAAAGGCAGCAGCTGTTCCGGCTGGAACAACTCAGCTTTGGCTAGGTCGGTTGGCGATACTTTGACGGCTTGGCGTTTGGTCGTTTTGAATTTCATGCTGTTAGGGGTCAGGGGTCAGGAGTCAGGAGCCAGGAGTCAGGGGTTTTATTAGCACTGTTTTCCTGTTGACTTTTGCCTTTTAACTTTTGACTTGCTTGCGCCGAATGTGTCCGAGTTTTTGACGGCGTGCTGTTTTGAATTCTTCTTCTTGTGCAAGTTGTTCTTGTTTTTCGATATTTTCTAAGACTTTCACTAGCTCGTTGAGCTGAATATCGGGTTGTTTGATAACTGTATCGAGAAGCGTTTCGTACAACGTTGCTATGCGAGCAATTGTTGCCGCTTCAAAAAGTTCGGTTTTGTACTCGAAGAAGCCTTTCAGCCCCTCTGATGTCTCTGTTAAATCGAGCTTGAGGTCGTATCGCGCTACCCCAGTTTCTACCTCTAAAAGGTTGAGCGTTAGACCTGGAAGTTCTACGGTTGGCATGGGAGCATTCTGGAGGACAAACCACACCTGAAACAGGGGATTGTGTCCGAGATTACGCTCTGGCTGTAACTCTGCCACCAGCTTCTCGAAGGGTAAATCTTGATGGGCGTAGGCTCCCAAAGCAACTTCCCGCACTTGCCTCAACACGTCCCGGAAACTGGGATTACCTGATAAATCAGTGCGTAGGACAAGGGTATTCACAAAAAATCCAATCAGTTCTTCCGTTTCGCGTCGATTGCGATTGGCGATGGGTGAACCGACGGCAATATCCTCTTGACCACTGTAGCGGTAGAGCAAGGTTTTGAACGCCGCCAATAGAGTCATAAACAGGGTGACGCCTTCCCGCTGACTGAGTGCTTTGAGTGCTTCCGTTAAGGTTGAGGACAAGGCAAAGCTGTGCTTTTTCCCAGTGGAGGATGAAGTGGAGGAGCGATCGCTGGATAATTTCAGTACAGGGGGAATGGTGCCCAGTTGTCGCTTCCAGTAAGTGAGCTGAGGTTCTAACACCTCTTCCTGCAACCACTGTCGCTGCCACACGGCGAAATCTGCATACTGAATTGGAAGTTCTGGCAGGGGAGAAGGTTGTCCTTGAGAGAAGGCATCGTACAGGGTTGTCAGTTCTCGGAAAAACACTCCAGCAGACCAGCCATCAGCCACAATATGATGTACACTCAACACGAGTAAGTGTTCCTGCTGGTCTAGCTGTAATAGCAGCGATCGCAGCAACGGGCCTTGGGTTAAGTCGAAGAGTTGTTGGCTCCACTGCGTGACTAACTGTTGAACTTTTTGTCCTCTCTGGGCCTCTAGCACCTCGCTTAGGTTCCTTACTGACAGCTTCATCGTTAGGGATGGAGCAATCACCTGAATCGGTTGCCCTTCAACCACACAGAAGGTTGTGCGTAAAGCGTCATGACGGCGCACGATTTCATTTAAAGCTTGCTCTAGCGCTGCCACATTGAGGGAACCAACGAGGTGTAGGGCAGTTGCCATATTGTAGGCAATGCTCCCTGGCTGTAGTTGATCCAGCAACCAGAGGCGATATTGAGAAAAGGAAAGCGGTAGCACCCCGTCGCGGGAGACTCGTTCAATCGGAGGGACTGGCCGTTCCGATTGGCTTTGCATCAACTTTTGAACGCTGGCGGCGAGTTCAGCCAAAGTAGGGGATTCAAACAAGCAGCGCACAGGCAATTCGACTCCAAAAGCCTTCTCAATTCGAGAAATCACTTGGGTAGCTAACAGGGAATGTCCACCTAACTCAAAGAAATTCTGATCAATTCCTACTGCCTCAACACCGAGCAACTGATACCAAATTTCTGCTAATACTTCCTCAACTGGGTTGCGAGGTAGGACAACAGCTTCTTGGGGACTAGTTGTAGTTGCCTCAGGTACGGGTAACGCTTTGCGGTCTACCTTACCATTGGGAGTTAGCGGTAGCGCCTCTAGCTTCACAAACAGCGAGGGCACCATGTAACTGGGCAAGTGTTCCCCCACAAAGCGACGCAATTTCTGGGCTAGTTCATCTTGGCAAGATTGACTCACAAGGTAAGCCACCAAACGCGGGTTGCCCGGTTCGTCCTCCCGCAATATCACCACCGCTTGTTCTACGGCTGGGTGTTGCCGCACAAGGGATTCAATCTCACCCAGCTCAATGCGGAAGCCTCGCAGTTTTACCTGATGGTCAATGCGCTCGATGTACTCAATCGTGCCATTGGGGAGGTAACGCGCCAAGTCCCCCGTCTTGTACAACCTCCCAGCTACCGAATGGTGGATAAACTTTTGCTCGGTCAGTTCCGGGCGGTTGAGGTAACCTCGCGCCAATCCTGCACCACCGATGTGCAACTCACCGGGAATACCAATGGGTACGGGTTGCCCAAACTGGTCGAGCAGATACACTTGAGTGTTAGCAATCGGGCGTCCAACCGGGACTTTCGCTTTGACGAGTTTGGCTGCCTCTACCTGGCAGACAGTAGACCAAATGGTGGTTTCCGTCGGACCGTACAGGTTCCATACAGCAGCACCTCTCGCCAATAACTGCTCGGCTAAGTCGCGGGGTAAGGCTTCACCACCACAGAGGATTTTCAGTTGGGAACTGCCATCCCAACCCGCTGTAAGCAACATCTGCCAAGTGGCTGGAGTCGCTTGCATCACTGTGGCACCCGAAGTAGTGAGCTGTTCGATGAGCTGTTTCCCGTCGCTGGCAACTTCGCGGCTAACTAATACAACACGGGCACCCGTAATTAGAGGTAGGTATAGTTCTAGGGCAGCAATATCGAAGGAGATGGATGTTACAGCTAGGAGTACGTCAGTTTGTGTTAATCCTGGCTGGCACTGCATGGAGGTTAAGAAGTTGACCACACCCCCATGAGGAATTTGCACCCCTTTGGGCTTTCCTGTGGAACCTGAGGTGTAGATGACGTAAGCTAGGTTTTCCGGTGTGGTGCTGCTAGCTGGGTTGTCTGGGCTTTCTTGGCTGATGGTGTGCCAATCCCTATCCAAGCAGACGACTCGTGCCTGATGAGAGGGTAGCCTTGCGAGTAACTGCTGTTGAGTCAGCAGGAAGGGCATTTGGGAATCTGACACCATCAAGGCAAGGCGTTGTTGGGGGTAGGCGGGGTCTAGGGGGACATAGGCTCCCCCACCTTTGAGGATGCCCAACAGGCCGACTAACATCTCTATTGAGCGATCAACGCAGATGCCAACCAGTACCTCCGGTCCCACACCCAACTTTTGCAGGTAGCGTGCCAGTTGATTGGCGCGGCTGTTCAGCTCCTGGTAAGTTAGCTGTTCATTGTCAAATACCACCGCTACAGCATCAGGTGTTCGTTCCACCTGAGCTTCAAACAACTGATGGATGCACACCGTTCGGGGATACTCAGCCCAAGTGTCATTCCACTCTACGAGCAGCTGATGTTCCTCAGTTTCTGTTAACAGCGGTAAGTCCTTGAGGGACATTTTAGGATTAGTCACCATACCTTGGAGCAATGTTTGGAAATGTCCCAGCATCCGGGTGATGGTTGCCCCGTCAAAGCGGCGGCGATCATAAGAGACTGCAAACTTTAACTCTGAACCAGGCAGTACCGTCAGCGTTAGAGGATAATTCGTCTTCTCAAAGGAACTAACATAGTGAATCTCTAGATTTGCCTTCCTCTCCAGTAATGATCGATCCACCGGGTAGTTCTCAAACACCACAATGCTCTCGAACAAGGGCACACCTCGCGGTACTTCACTCCACCCTTGAATCTCTACTAGTGGGCTGTACTCATACTGACGCATCTCAACCAGTTGACCCTGAAGCTGTCTTAGCCACACTAGTAAAGATTGCTCGGCATCCACTTTGACCCGCACGGGCAAGGTGTTGATAAACAGCCCCACCATCAACTCTGCGCCTACTAGGTGTGCTGGACGACCAGAAACGGTGCTGCCATAAACTACGTCCTCCTCACCACTGTAGCGACTCAGGAGTAAAGCCCAGGCTCCTTGAACTAGCGTGTTCAGCGTCAACTGATGCTGCCTTGCCAAGGATTGCAGGGTGGCTGTGGTTTCTGCCGATAGATTGAGAAGTTGCTCATCGTATCTTTCTTCCTGGTTGGACAAGTTGTCCGCATCTAGCTCAATCAGGGGTGTGGGTGCTTGGATTCCGCCAAGCGCTTGCCGCCAGAACGTCTCTGCTGTGGATAAGTCCTGTTGCTGCAACCAAGCGATGTAGTCTCCGTAGGCTCTGCTAGGTGTTAAGGTCAAATCTTTACCCTGGCTAAGACCATCGTAAAGTTCAACAACTTCCTTTAGCACCAACACTGTTGACCAGCCATCTAGAATTAGGTGATGTTGGCTCCAGACAAATTGATAAGAGTTGTCGGCGACGCGGATTAGAGTCAGGTGTATCAGGGGGGCTTGGGACAGGTCGAAACCCTGCTTGCGATCGCTCTCCAGAAAAGCATCTAGCTGCTCTTGCTGCTCTACTGGGGCAATCCCTCGCCAATCGTGCTGCTCTAGAGAGACCTTGACTTCTCGCTGCACAACTTGTAGTGGTTTGTCAAGCTTTTCCCAATAAAAGCTGGTTCGCAAGGCTGTATGCCGAGCCACTACTTGTTGCCAAGCGCGATCAAAAGCCACAACATTGAGTAGTCCGTGCAAGGTAAAACGAATCTGGACGAAATATACTCCTGACTCAGGAGAGTACAAACTGTGGAAGAGAATGCCTTGCTGTGCGGGTGAAAGTTCGTAGATATCTTGGATATTTTCTGCTTTCATTGGCTTGTCTTCTCACTCCCTCTCTTGATTTGCGCCAGTAACTGATCGAGGTCTTTTTGACTCACCTTCGCTTTTTGGAAGTCAGAGGGTGTATAGCCTCCAGCTTCGGGAGATTGGCAGTGGGCGATAAGCGATCGCAGCGCTTGCAGGAAGTCCTGAGCCAAGCGTTTAACTGTAGCTCGTTTATAAACATTTTTGCTATACGTCCAAAGCAGTTTGAGTTGGCTTCTGACCACAAACCCGTTCACTTCCAACAGATAGCGGCGACTTCCCTTTAGGCTGTGAGCGGGTCCAATCGACTCTTTTGCCGGTAGAAACAGAGATGACCCTGACCAAACCTGGTCTAACTGGCCTAGGTAGTTGAAAATTACTTCGGCTTGGGGAAGCTCCCGCAGTTTCGCTGCAATTTCCTGATCATCGCTGAGATAGCGCAGCAAACCGTAGCCAATGCCTCGATTCGGGATGCGGCGTAGTTGCTCCTTGACCGATTTCAATGCCTGCCCTGGATGGGAAGTCTCCCGCAGATCTAACAGGATGGGGAATACCGTAGTGAACCAGCCCACAGTGCGCGACAGATCCACATCATCGAATATTTCTTCTCGCCCGTGACCCTCCAAATCAAGTAGCAGCGATTTCACGCCAGTCCACCGCGCAAAAATCTGCACCAAGGCGGTCAGCAATACATCGTTAATTTGGGTATTGTAGACTGATGGCACCTCTTGTAGCAGAGCTTGGGTTTCTTCTGGGCTGAGCGACACCAATACAGTGCTAGCTGACGCCTCGGTGTTGTCACCCTCAAGATAGTCTATTGGTAGTGTGGAGATTCGTGTCCGAGACTCGCTGAGCCAATAGTTCAGCTCTTGCTGTAATGTTCCGGATCTAGCATATTCTGTCAGTCGGTCAGCCCAATGCTTGAAAGAAGTTGTCTTAGACGGGAGATGAACTACTTGCCCAACACTGAGTTGTTGGTAGACCGTCTGTAGATCCTCCAGCATTATCCGCCACGAGACACCATCTACTGCCAGGTGATGGATGACGATCAGCAAACGACCCGGCTTGTCAGCCCCGAGGTCAAACAGACAGACCCGCACTAACGGTCCCTTTGACAGATTCAAGCTGGTTTGTAGTTCAGCTGCTGCTGCCTCAATTGCTGCTCTCTGCTTTGTGTCTGACAGCGCCGATAAATCCACCCTTGTGAATGGGATAGCTTCGTCAGAATCAGCGTTGACCTGCTGCCAGCCGGATGCCTGCCGCTCGAAACGTAGGCGGAGTGCATCATGGTGTACCAGCAAGTGCTGCACAACCTTCTCCAACACAGCAGGGTTCAGAGGTTGCCGCACTTCCAGCAAAACCGCTTGGTTCCAGTGGTGCGGTTCTGGAAGTTCCTGCTCAAAAAACCACTGCTGGATGGGAGTGAGCGGTAGCGCACCACTCACTACGCCCTGTTCAGTTTGAGTTAGCTGATTAGTACCCGCCACTATTGCTAACTCGGCAATTGTCTGGTGTTCAAACAGCTGTTTAGGAGTAAGCTTAAAACCTGCCTGATTGGCTCTGAAAATAATTTGAAGACTGAGGATAGAATCCCCACCTAGCTCAAAAAAGTTGTCATCTACTCCTATCGGCTCGCGCCTCAGGACATCGCTCCAAATTCCAGCTAGTACTTCCTCGACAGGAGTCCGAGGCGGTACAAAGGTGCTTTCAGACTCAGGTCTAGCTGTGTCAGGCGCGGGCAGTGTTCGACGATCCACCTTACCGTTGGGCGTCAGAGGCAGCTCCTCCAGCATCACCAAGGCTGTTGGCACCATATAGTTCGGCAGCTTCTCCTCTAGGAAGCGGCGCAGTTCAGTAATTGTCAGTGTCTGCTCTGGGTGCAACACTGCGTAGGCTACCAAGCGCTTAGAACCTGGTTCATCCTCCCGAACCACAACCACAGTTTCTCGCACGGCTGGGTGTTGGCTCAGTACCGCCTCAATCTCTCCAAGTTCAATACGGAAACCCCGAACCTTCACTTGATGGTCAATTCGACCCAGGTACTCAATCTCTCCATTCGGCAAATAGCGGGCTAAGTCGCCACTCTTGTAGAGGCGTGCCCCAGGTTTGTCGCTAAAGGGGTTGGGGATGAAGCGTTCATGGGTCAACTCAGGGCGGTTGAGGTACCCCCGTGCCATTCCATCGCCACCTATGTGCAGTTCCCCTGGTACACCAATAGGAACGGGTTGTAGGTGCCGATCCAAAAGATAAATCTGGGTATTAGCAATCGGACGACCGATTGAAACCACACCTGATAGAGAGGTCTGAGTTGAAACCTCATAGACACAGCATCCAACGACAGTCTCTGTAGGACCATACTCGTTAATAAGCTTGGTGTCAGGCGCATTAGTACGCCAGAATGTCAGGCTCTTTGCCAACAGCGCCTCGCCACCGATAATCAACGCTCTCGTCCGACCCGTACCTTCGTAACTGGGTAACAACTGGCTGAGCATCTCTAGATGAGCTGGAGTAATTTTGACTAGGCTGAAATTACTCTGAGAACACAAGACAGCGCTGAGGGCTTCTATTTCTTGTTCTTCTGGGAGCAGTACTACTTTCTGCCCCACTAATAAGGGAGAAAATAAGCTGGTTATGGTCGCGTCAAACCCAATCGAAGAGTTGACTGGAGCGCCACAACCATCTGCTACGGAATAAGCCTTCGTACACCAACTCAGATAATTGACGACTCCTTGGTGGGGAATCATTGTCCCCTTGGGCTTTCCGGTTGAGCCTGATGTGTAAATTACATAAGCCAAGTTAAAAGGCTTAGCATTACTAACAAAATTCTCCTCACTTTCCGCCAGAGTTACTTCCCAATCTGTATCCAAGCAAATTACATGCGCCTCATGTTTGGGAAGTCGGGGCAACAACTTCCGCTGAGTCAACAGCACCGACACCTGCGAATCTGACAACATGAAGGCTAAGCGCTCTTGAGGATAGGTTGGGTCTAAGGGCACGTAGGCTCCATCGGCCTTGAGAATGCCCAACAGCCCAACTACCATTTCTAGCGATCGCTCTACGCAAATCCCCACCAAAACATCCGGTTCTACCCCTAGCTGCTTGAGGTGGCGTGCTAGTTGATTAGATCGCTGGTTTAACTGTCCATAAGTTAGCTGCTGCTGTTCAAACACCACAGCCACTGCGTCCGGTGTCCGTTTTACCTGGGCTTCAAATAGCTGATGAATACACGCATCCTTGGGATAATCTGCCTGAGTGTTATTCCACTCCACTAGCAACTGATACCGCTCCATTTGAGTCAGTAGAGGGAGCTGTGAAATTCGCTGTTCACAATCCATGACAATGCCTTCCAGTAACGTCTGGAAATGCCCCATCATTCGGAAAATCGTCGTGTCGTCAAATAAATCTGTATTGTATTCAACCCGACAGTAGATGCCTTCCCTTGTTTCTGATATGTTAAGCGTCAAGTCATACTCAGCTGTCCCTTTGTCCAGGACGATGGGTTCTAGAGTCAAACCCGAAAACACCAAGCTCTCTACAGGCGCATTTTGGAGAACAAACATGACTTGGAACAAGGGTGAGTGGCTGGTGTTCCGATCCGGTTGTAATTCCTCTACCAGCTTTTCAAAAGGCAAATCTTGGTGAGCATCAGCACCCAACACCACCTCACGAACCCGTCCTAATAACTCCCGAAAGCTGAGATTGCCGTCAAGCTGAGTACGCATCACTAGGGTATTGACAAAGACTCCAATTAGCCCTTCAGTCTCAGTCCGGTTGCGGTTGGCAATAGGAGAACCCACGAGAATGTCCTCTTGCCCTGTATAGCGGTAGAGCAAGACTTTAAACGCTGCCAGCAGCGTCATGTATAGTGTGGCTCCTTCAGAGCTGGCAAGAGATGCGATCGCTCTACTCAAGCGTTGAGACAACACAAACGATTTCGACTTACCCTGGAAAGTCTGACGGATTGGTCGTGGGCGATCGCTGGGTAACTGTAACACGGGGAGATCGCCCCCTAGCTGCTGCTTCCAGTAAGACAACTGGGTTTCTAATACTTCTCCTTGCAGCCACTTTCGCTGCCAGTCGGCAAAATCTGCGTACTGGATGGGCAGTTCAGGAAGGGGAGAAAGCTTTGCTGGCTGTAGCATCGGCTTCTGGGTGGAGAAAGTTTCATAAACAACTGCCAGTTCCCGAATTAACAAGCTTAAAGCCCAGCCGTCAGCAACAATGTGGTGAATAGTAAGAACAAGGATGAACTCCTCCTCCCCCAACCTCAGCAGTGTCGTTCGCAGTAACGGCCCGCGTTCGAGGTCAAAGGGTTGCTGAATTTCCTCAATTGCCTGTTTCTGTGCCACTACTTCCCGCTCAGTATCGGGTAAGTACCGCAGATCTGTCACTGACAACGTGTAAGGACTTAGCACCTCTTCGTCTGTAGGTGCTGGAGCGATCGCTACTACGGGTTGCCCCTCCACTGTAGTAAAGGTGGTTCGCAAGGCTTCGTGACGCCGGATGATCTCGTTGAAGCTGGATTGGAGCGCAGCTATGTTGAGCAAACCCTTGAGGCGAAACGCTCCGGGGATCGTATAAATGGCAGTACCAGGTTGCAACTGGTCGAGGAACCAAAGCCTCGTTTGAGCAAACGACAGAGGAATGGATGCGTCATCCTTCCGGCGAGAAATCTTTTGGGGCGTTCGGGACTCTACCCCCTCTGCTTGAAGCAACGCCTGAAGCAGTGCTTGTTTTTTAGGAGAAAGATTGAAGGCTCCTTTAGCAAAACGACTCATCTCGTCCCTCCATCTTGAGTCAGCAATGTTCTTTGATTCAGCATGGCGTCTGCTTCATCCTCTGAAATTTCTGCGAGCATCAGCATCAGTTGAGCCGTCTTTTCAAGGTTTAACCGTTGAGCCGGATTTTGGAGCAGGACATCAGCTAGGCCAGCTACAGTCAACCCCTCAAAAAGATGGCGCACAGACAAGTTAACCTGGAAGATTTCGCGCAGTCGGGAGAGCGTTTTGGTTGCCAGCAGAGAATCACCGCCTAAATCAAAAAAGTTGTCATCGATACCCACCTGTTCCACCTCTAAGACTTCAGCCCAAACTGTTGCAATTACTTCTTCAACAGGAGTGCGAGGAGCAACAAACGTGGAATTCAACTTTGACAGTGCCAAGTCGGGCGCAGGCAAAGCAAAACGGTCTACTTTCCCGTTCGCTGACAAGGGTAGGGCATCCAGCATTACAAAAACTGAGGGAACCATATACTCTGGCAACTTACTCCTGAGGAAGAGAGGCAATTCTTCAACTGTGGGTAAGGATTTTGGCTCTGGAACCACGTAGACGACCAAACGCTCTTTGTTATGCTGTTTACCTGTAACGCTCACCACTACTGATCGCACAGCGGGATGTTGCATCAAAGCTGCCTCAATTTCTCCTGCCTCAATGCGATATCCCCGAATCTTAATTTGAAAGTCTACCCGTCCCAAAAACTCAATATTGCCATCCGGCAGATAACGACCTAAATCTCCTGTACGGTAGAGACGTTCTCCCGTGCGAGGATGCGTGATGAATTTAGCATTTGTTTTTTCTTCATCCCGCCAGTAGCCTTTTGCCAACTGCACTCCCGCACAGTACATTTCACCAGGAACCCAAACGGGACAGTCTTCTAAAGCTTCGTTCAAAATGTAGTATTTTGCATTAGCCATCGGCTGACCATAAGGGATACTTTTCCAATTTGGGTCAACCTTTTCTATCAGATAACCAATATTCCAAATCGTCGTTTCCGTAGGACCGCCAATACTAAGGATTTGTATTCCTGAAACTAAAGTTTTAAGCCGATTGGGAAGGGAAACTGGAAGCCAATCTCCACCCATAATTGCTAGCCGCAAGCTTGAAGGTAGCGCTACCGAATAACTCTGTGCATAGTCCACCAACATCTCCATCATGGCGGGGACTGAATTCCACAACGTTACCCGTTCTCGCACCATTAATTCAGCCCAATAACTGGGGTCTTTAACACCACAAGCCTCAGGCATGACAATTGTTCCACCAGCACTCAGAAGACCAAAAATGTCATAAACAGACAAGTCATGATTGAGAGCGGTAAGCGCTAAAATTCTGTCTTGAGAACTAATATTAAAACGCTGATTAGTGTGAATGACGACGTTAGCAACGTTGCGATGAGTAATCATCACCCCTTTGGGCAACCCTGTGGAACCAGAAGTGTAGATAACGTAGGCTAAATCATCTGGAGTTTGGATTGGCTGTAATGGCTCTTTACTCTCCTGTGCAAAGTCTTCAGTGTCTATGCATAGGCGCACAACCCTCTCAGACCAAGAAAGTTTTTTATCTAGACAAGATTGGGTCAGAACAATGTCAGCTTGGCTATTTTCTAGCAGGTATAAAAAGCGCTCTTGAGGTAGGTTTGGATCGATGGGAACGTAGGCAGCACCAGCCGCCAAAATACCCATAACCGCAACAATTTGCTCCCATCCCTTTGCCATGACGACGGCTACCAATTGGTTGGGAGTTGCCCCCAATGACCGAAGCTTATGACCAACCTGATTGGAGCGATCGCATAATTCCTGGTAAGTTAAATTACGCTCAGACGAAATAATCGCAAGCTCATTTCCTCGAAGCTGTACTTGCGCGGCAAATAACTCGTGTAGCAGTTCCTCGGAAATAGATGCTTCAGTCGCATTAATAGCATTCCGTTGCACCAGTTGAGCAGGAGGCAACAGTTGTCGAGTCGTCTCAACCCAGGCCGATTCTGAGCTAGCTAAGTGTTTGAGGAAGCGGCAATACGCCTCAAACATATCCTCAATCAAACCTTCAGGGAAGAGTTCTTCAACGACATCCCAGTTAAACGTCAGTGTGCCTTTTTCCTCCCAGACTTGAATGTCCATCCATGCCTGGGATGCTTGGCTGATGCCGTAGACTAATTCTCCGAAATGACTGAACGTTCGGGTTTCCTGTCCCAACGAACCAAAGCCCAAAGTACTCGTGAAAATCACAGGCATGGCATTGGGGGCTGCCCCTTTCTTGCGCGACAGTTCCCGTGTCACGCGCACTCCACTAAAGTAGCGATGTTCTAAATCCTGCCAAAGTTGTTTCTGGAGGCGAACGGCGCGTTTGCCAAATGACTCTGCTTCCGAGTTGTCCACTGCCAGAAGAGTTACAGAGGTAAAGTCTCCCAAGAGGTCATTGACTTGGGGATGCAGAGGCAGGCGGTTAAACAGGGCAAGATTCAGGGTAAATTGAGGATTCTTGCTCCAAAGAGTCATAATTTCAGCAAAAGCAGCAAGCAAGACTCCAGAAGGGGTTAAACCAGCTTTGGCGGCACGCTGCTTCAACTCCTGCCAATCTGCGCGATCGATGCCTCCCTCATAACGCTTGACTCGATGTTGTTTGAGTTGCTGGGGACTCTTCGCTAGAGGTAAATCTGGGGCTGGGGGAAGACTATCGATGCGGCTTAACCAATAATCTTGCGATCGCTTATACAATTCCGTCTCTCGCAAGCCTTGCTCTGCCAAAGCATAATCGCGGAATGAAAGTTCTAACGGTGGCAGTATAACTTCAGGATTTTGATACAGTTGAAACCACTCTTCAAATAGCCGAAACAGACTCCAGGCATCAAATACTAGCAAGTCGTAGCTGATATGTAGCCGAACGCGCTCCTCATCCAAACACGTTGCTCGAAAGTCAAACAAAGGCCATCGATCAGACGGTAAAACCTGATGAGACATTCGCTCCCGAATAGCCTCTAACTGAGCCTTGACAAATGCCTCATCCTTTCCCCTCAGATCCAAAACTTCAAACGGGTAAGCAGGCACCTGTTCCAGAATTTGCTGCTGACCATCTGGTAACACCACAGCCCGCAGCATATCGTGACGTTTAACTAATTCTTGCAGCGCCCAGTTCAAGCGTTCTAGGTTTAAATCATTCCCCTCAATCTCGTAGTAACCGTGATTGGACACACCACCCAGTTCTATCGCCCCACTACGACCGACCCAGAAGGCATGTTGCATGTCAGTGAGAGGAAACGGTTCATAGCGCTGTTCTGGCGCTGACACAATAGTTGGCAAAACACCAGAACTCGTCCCCAAATCATATTGACACAGCATTAACAAAATCTCTGCCTTATGCTCGGTAAGCGAGTCGCGCACTTCTGGTGTCATCACTCCCTTAGGCGCATCAACCAAGAGTGAATCTCCATTGACAGAGAGTTTTATACCTTTGTTAGAAAGATTGGTTAAAAGTAAATGCAAATCCATGTTTAAAGTAGGAGTCAGGAGTTAGATGTTAGGAGTAGTACTGTTTTTCCAAACCATTGCAACAGTTCTAATCTTGCTCCCCCCTTTTTAAGGAGGGTTGGGGGGGATCTAAGCGTGTCGCAAGACCAGGAAAATTTGCATACAAAAAGGGCTATGGTGAGTTATTTATGTGCTTTCTGATATAGGAATTTGAGCGGTTGTGCTTGGTTTAGAAACTCAATACTTCCCGTTCTTCGCCTCCAATAGCATTAGCAATCGAGTCTAATGAAATTAGGCTCGCTAAGGTTAATTGATTAAGTAGATATTCAGCTAGTTGGGTTACGGTAGTTTCACCAAAAAATTTCTCCATTGGTACTCGCACCTTTAGATCAGTTTCGATTCGACTTCTGAGTACGATCGCCATCAAAGAATCCAGTAATGTGGCAAGCGACTGCCGAGAGTTCAACTCGTTTATAGGAAGCTGTAGCGAACTAGCTAAACATTCCAGAAGGTAACTCTCTAGTATCTGCCGCCGTTCCCCTGGTTTTGCAGCGAGGATTTGTTCTCTGGAGAGCAAACTTTTTACTTCAGTACAGAGTTTTTCTGCTTTTATCGCTAGATGAATTCTCTCTTGTTCCGGAGTAACACTAATGGGAAAAGCAGGGGCTGAACCGAGTGCCACATCACCCCAGCGCATTACCATAGCTGCTGCCGTAGCTGCTGCACCGTTGGTGTAGACGAGAACTAAATCGTTTTCGCGAATTTTGCCGACTTGTGCGGCGTGGTACAAGTTAGCGATCGCAAATACAGGCCCAATGTTGGCATAGCGAGGGTAAAGGTTAATTGTTCGCTCCGGATCGATTCCTAGCGCCCTCGTACAAACGCTGGCATACCAGGCAGTCGGAGTATTGAAGGCAAAAAAGTCGATTTGCTCGAAAGTCACGCCAGCAGCAGCAGCAGCGCCTTCGCAGCAAGTACGCACGCAATCCACAGCCGTTTCGGCAAGCATACTTGCATTCTCACCCGTCCGGGTACGGATTCGAGGGTTGCCCTCGGTGTCTGTGATCAGTTCGTAGGAGTAAGCTCCACAGGTAGCAACCGTAGGAACAATTTTGCTGCCCAGGATTCCCTGGTTAGGTTGGATTGAATCGACCACAAATGCTCCCGCACCATCGCCTATCGACCAAGAGAGTGTATCTTCCTCGTCTACTGAATTAGAGCCAATATGCGAGACAACTACTAGGACATTGCGATATTCTCGCGTTTTCAGCAGCGCACAGGCATTCTGAAGCGCAATGATGGCACTCGAACAAGTCGATTCGAGATTCCAGGCGGGACAGCGCAATTCGAGTTTGCGGGCGAGGTAGGCGGCACTGCCGGGACCGATGTGTTCCGGGAAGAGTGAGGCAACGATCGCTAAATCAACATCTTCGGGAGCAAGTTGTGCTGCATTGAGGGCTTCTTTAGCTGCCTGGTATTCGAGTGTGAGTGATGACTCATTGGGGGCAAGTACTCGCCGTTCGATACTACCTCGGAATGGATCAGGTAGATAGGGCGCTACTTCTTGTGACCAGATATCCAGTCCATTGTTGCTATTGATGAGTTCCGTAGATCTAGATGTTCTTGCTCGTCTTGGTTTGTTTCGACGCACTAATTCAGGAGACGTCTCGAGCCAATAATCGTTGGTGCGGATGATGCTGGGAAAGCTGAGTGCGAGTGAGCGAATACCGACTGGAGGATTCATTATGACAAAACTCCTGCTATGTGCGATCGCGATGGGAAGAACCTCTCCCCCAACCCCTTCCTCACTAAAGCTCCGGCTACGAGGAGAGGGGAGTTCTTGTTCCCCCTTCCCTTGCAGGGAACCGGAGCGACCGCCGGAGCTTTAGTGAGGACTTTAGTGAGGATGAGGAGGCTAGGGGGTTAGGTTTTTGATTACTGCCCTTCAAAGCGATTACCTCTTCGGGGCAGTGCAAAGCGATCGCCTCTGGCACCGCGCCAAGCGATCGCACTCGCAGCGGCATAGGATGAGGTATGGCTGATACTCAGCAACCAGTTTGTAACACCGAGTTGTTCTGCAATGTCTTGGCATTTGCCATGCAGCGCGACTGACGGTTCACCACTCTTAAGCCGTTGAATTTCAATATCAAGCCAGGAAACGTCTTGGTTTTTTGCCATGCCGAGGACTTTGATTACCGCTTTCTTGGCAGCAAATCGACCTGCAAGGTACTCAATACGCTTTGCACCCAATGCAGGTGTGCTGCGTTCTGTAGCTGTGAAACACTCCATTTCAAACTGCTTCCCTGATTGCTCTACGAGTTCTTGAATGCGTGTTGTTTCCACAATTTCGATTCCATGACCAATTAGTTTGGTGTCTGCCGATTCGCTCATTTCTCAGAAGACTTCAACACCAAATTGGTCAGCATGGTGTTCATTTTGTTGACTGACTCGATGTATTCGTTTTCCGGAACTGATTCGGCGACGATACCTGCTCCGGCATTTAAGCAAATTGAGTCACCATATTGGTAAACAGAGCGAATTGCGATCGCTAAATCTGCCATCCCCCTACTATCGACCCAACCAATGCCACCTGCATAAAGGCCCCTTGGTTCGTCTTCCAAGCGGTCAATCCATTCAAGAGCTTGTTCTTTATCAATCCCAGAAACTGTAATTCCTGGGAATAATATTTTCAACGCATCCCACAGGGTATTTCCTGGCTTGAGTTGACCACCAACACGAGAAGATAGGTGTTGCACACACCGATACTTCTTGACCTCCATAAAATTAAACGCTTGAACGGTTCCCGGTAAACAAAGCGAGGCGATTTCGCTTTGCGCCAACCAAACAGAAAGCGCGTGTTCTTTCACTTCTTTCGCATCAGTGAACAATTCATCGTTGAGATGCGTATCTTCATCTAAACTTTCACCACGGGGTCGGGTTCCCGCTAGCGGATTCGTCACAACAAACCCGCTTTCATCGACTTCCATGAGAATTTCGGGACTAAAGCCAACGGCGCGGACATCATCTATATTGAGGCAATAGGAACGCGCTGCATTGTTGGCTCTCGCTCCGACGACATAGGTTCCAAGAACATCTAAATCGCCATCGATTTTCATGGAGCGGGAAATAATGGCTTTGTGCAGCTTGGAGCTTTGAATTGCTTCGATTAACGCCTTGATGCGGTTTTGGTAAATTTCGCGATCGCTGCAATCAACGGCTAGAGAGGCTGGCACATAATTGGGGATTTTACTGTCAAATTCTACAACATTTCGGACTCGCTCTAATGACTTTGTACTTCTGATATAAATTCCTTCTTCTGTAAAGCGTAGTTCAGTTTCAGGAATCAAAAAATAGAGAATAGGCTGCTCGATAGCTTTGGAGTAAGAGGAATAAAAACGAGCTATATCGAACGCGACATAACCATAAGCTGTCCAATTCTCAATCGGTAAAGACTCCAACCAGCCTTCAACTTGTTTCAAAGGGTCGCTGATTGGTTCAGAGTAAGACGTATCTATCCCTTTGAACAATACAGCATCCTGACTTACCGATACTTTAACTAGCTCATTTCCAGCAATACGAACTTCATTTTTTCCTTCATACAGGAGGTAATTGGAAAAAATATTAGCTTGAAGGAAATTTTGCAATACGGCGACAGGTTCCCTTTTTCCAGGGATAAAGGTTTCATTGTATTTTATTGCCGTCCTTAATTCAGTTAGCATCCTTTTCTCTTTGTTGATAATTCGTTAATAGTTTACTTTTAGAGAAAGTTACAGAAACGCTTCCGTCTCTTCCAACGTATAAGTACAAGTTTTTTTTAGTTTTTATTTCATCTTTCACACTGGAATAGCTTGTAATGATTTGCGATGAATTTTCCCAGTGGAAGTACGGGGTAGATTTTCGACAAAGTGAATAACTTTCGGGGCTTTAAAATGCGGAAGTTTCTGTTTAGCAAATTTACGAATGTTGTCCTCTAGTTGCAACGACGGTTTATGTCCGGGTCTGAGACTGACATAAGCCACAATTTGAGTTAATTGTTCACCCTGGTCGGAGTCGGGTACTACTGCAACTTCAAGAATCTCCGGATGCTGGTGCAAGATATCCTCAATTTCTAAAGGTGATACCCACTGACCGTTCACCTTAAATAAATCATCCTTGCGTCCCATAAACCAAAAGTAACCGTCAGCATCGCACAGATACTTATCGCCAGTTCGCATTGCGTTCCCATAAATAGCCTTTCGGGTTTCCCGCAGTCGGTTCCAGTACCCCAGCATCAAGCTTTCGCCACTCACCTGCAAGTCGCCAATCTCACCAGGAGAACAAGGGAAGCCATTTTCATCAATAATTCGCACATCGTAACCGGGAATGGGGCGACCGGAACTGCCAGGTTTGCATTCCCCAATTCTGTTAGAGAGGAAAATGTGCAAAAATTCTGTGGTGCCAATCCCTTCGCAAATTTGCTGGTTGTAAGTTTCTCGCCATTTTTGCCAGATAGGCTTAGGCAGTTGTTCGGCGGCGGATACGCACAAACGCAGGGAAGATGTATCTAAGGGCGCAATGTCATGTATAGCAAGAATACCTGCATAAACGCTGGGTATGCCAAACAGAATTGTGGGTCGATACTGTTGGATATCGTTGATGATATCAAAGGCGTTGCTAGCATCGGATAGAACAGCGGCGGCACCAACTGCCATTGGCATATAAAGCGTATTCCCCAAGCCGTATGCAAAGGGTATCTTGGCAACCGAGTAGGTGATGTCATCGCCGCGCAAGCCAAGTGTGGTTTTAGCATAGTGTTCTGCACAAACCACCATGCTGCGATGGAGGTGAATTGCACCTTTAGGGCGTCCCGTACTGCCGGAGGTATAAAGCCAGAACGCGGGTTCGTCGCGAGAGGTTTCGGCGTGAGGGAGTTGTTCGTCCTGTTGGGTAAGTAGGGAGGTGAATGGATTTTCCCCATCTATTAGCAGAACGCGGCGCAAGAATTGAGAGGAGATAGGAGTTAGTTTTTCCTGCCACTCCTGAGTAGTGAGCAAGATTTTGGCGCGTGAATCTTGCAGAATATACTGAATGTCGTCAAGGGTAGAAGCTGTATTAATCGGAACGGGTACAGCACCCAACCAGATAGCCCCCCAGAAGGCAAAGACAAATTCTGGAGTATCTGGCAATAAAATAGCTATCCGGTTTTCCCGTTCTAACCCGAGTTCAGACAGCAATCTAGCTGTGCGCCGGACGAGGCGGTTTACTTGTGCGTAGGTGTAGATGTCACCTTGATGGTAAAAGGCGGCTTTTTCGCTACGTTCTTGCGCTAAGTTACTTTCTAAAAAGTAGGCAGCAACGTTAAAGATATCGGGCAACTGTTCAGCAATACTGTCCATGTTCCGATTTGGGTAGATTTTGGCTTTTGGATTTGGGAGTGAGTTTGGGATTTTACAAACGGTAAGTTACCGAATTATTGGAAATTCCAACCTTAAATTGGGTTAATGAGCGAGGACGTGAACAAATATATGGTTATCCCAATACCACCACGTCACAAACCAGTCTTGGATACCACGTTTTTTTGCCTGAATCCTGGCTTTTCCGTGGAGGTGCATGGTTAATTGGTCATGGGTGATGTTGGCTTCAATTTCATTCCAATCAATGCCAGCTAATCCTGTACCTAGTGCTTTTCCCACGGCTTCTTTAGTGGCAAAGCATAAGGCATAAAATTGGTGGGGATTGCTAGTAGATTGGCAGTAGTCTATTTCGTTGGCAGTGAATAAGGAATTGAGTGTTTCGCAATCGCATCGGTCGATTATTCTGGCAATTTTAGGAATGGGTGTGATATCGATGCCAATTCCTTTAACTCCAGTGATTTGCTCGTGTTCGAGAACTATCATTTCACACACGCGATGCTGATTTGTCCTGAATTCCCCCAGCAGCGGCGGACATTGCTATCTCAACTCGATCGCAGAGTTGAGCTAATGTTATATCTTGCCGACCTTCGAGTTTTACACTGACTCCTAACATACGCTTGAGTGCTAAAGCCAGTTCCACTGTTTCAGTAGAATCAAGCTGCAAATCTTCGCGTAGTAAAGCGTCTTGATGAATCATCTCTGCGGGAATACCTAAGTCAGTTAGGGTTGTTTTGAGAGTTTCCATCACTTTGAGAGTTTCCATGACAATGCACCGTTCTTGAATTGTGCGACTGAAAGGTCAGACGCAGCTTATCTGCACTAGAACAACCTAGTTGCAATTTGCGGGTTAAGAAATGAATTTCCTAGCAACTGATGTTGCTTATTAGAAGTCTTTCTTGATAGTGTTGACCAGCTTATTACATTGTTTTGCTATTGACAAGCCCTAAATGAAAGTAATAGTCAAAAAACTCTTGAGGGTTGCCGCAATAGTAAATTACAGCTTACTTGGACGGTTTTAGCAATCACTTCCCGTTAGAGCGACGACACCAGCAGAAGGCTTTTAGCAGACATCAACCAACATCCCTCTATAAGGCTTTTAATGGTGTATCTGTCAAAACGCCATAGAAACACGGGCAAGGTGTTTCTGGCTACGACATGCTTTACTGCTGCCGAAGGCAATCGCCAATCTAATCAGCACATTCTACTAGAGAATTGATATAGATTGTCAATAAGAAAAAATTTTACTCCCTTGACATTGATTTATCAATTGGTGTAATTTTTTCAAGTCTAGTGATAAATAGTCGCAATAAGTAACTAGGGCACCGACGGCAAATCGAGTGCATCGATTGAGTGTGAGGAAACCGGATTGAAACTACAGCCCTTACTCCCTAGCCTGTTGTTCACAGGCTCAGTTGCTGTGTTGGTAGGGATGCCAGCCAAAGCAGATGTCGTACAAGTGACGGACGTGCGGCTCAACACAACCACTGATGGTCTAGAAGTGATTTTAGAGACGGCTTCAGGAGCATCACCCCAAGTCAACACGTCCAGCGAGAAGCAAACCTTGTTGATTGACTTGAGCAATGCTCAGTTGAACTTACGAGGGGGTCGGGAGTTTCGTTCCGAAAACCCAGCTCAGGGCATCACTTCTGTAACGGTAACCTCTCTGTCTCCTAACAGCATTCGAGTGACAGTGACAGGCGATCGCGCTGTGCCAAAAGCACAAGTCATTCCGAGTCCTCAGGGACTGGTATTCAGCTTTAGCGCTCCTTCTGTTACGGCTGAGGCAACGCCTACTCCAGAAACCTCCCAAACCCAGCCTGATGGGCAGACACAGCCCTCGGCTCCGAGTACGCCAGGGGCTGAATCTGAGGTGCCTAGCGAAGCGCCGCAGGTTGAGGAGGAGATTGAAATCGTGGTGACGGGTGAACAAGAGCCAGAAAGAGGATATCGAGTCGAGCGCGCCGTATCAGTGACTAGGACAGACACCCCGTTACGCGACATCCCTCAATCCATTCAGGCTGTTCCTGAACAAGTATTTGAAGATCAACAAGTTATTCGAGTCGAAGAGGCTGTACGTAACGTCAGTGGTGTGTCCCAAGGGAATAGTGCGGGTGGTGCAACAACTGCGTATATTATTCGTGGTTTCGAGCAGCTCTCTACCCTGCAAGATGGGTTCGTACTGTCTGACTATGGTTCTCCAGAAACGGCAAATCTCGAACGCGTTGAAGTCCTCAAGGGTCCAGCTTCGATTTTATCCGGCGCGACTGAACCGGGGGGAGTGGTGAACTTAGTCACCAAAAAGCCTTTATCAGAGCCTTTTTTTGAAGCTGAATTCCAAGCGGGAAGCTTTGGTTTGATCCGACCTCGTTTTGATATTTCCGGGCCATTAAATCCAGACAAAAGCCTACTCTACCGGCTGAACGCAGTTTACGAGAGGTCTGACGGTTTTCGTGACTTTGATCAGGACATCGAGCGTATTTTCATTAGTCCATCCGTGACTTGGAACATTAGCGATCGCACCGATGTAACATTTCAATTGGCGTATTCGGACGATAAGCGACCGATAGATCGAGGCATACCTGCCTTTGGCGAAGGGATAGCAGATATCCCACTGAGTCGCATTACCGGCGAACCCGACGATTTTGTTCAAAACGAACAGTTGACGGCTAAGTATCAGTTAGAGCATCGTTTCAGCGAAAACTGGACATTACGTAATGGGTTTCAATTTCTCGACGAAGATGTCAGTGTCAGGAATTTTGACCCCCGTCGCCTTTCAGAGAGCAACGGCAACTTATCTCGTCGCCAAACACGTATCAATGTACTAAGTCAATCTTATAGCCTACAAACCAATTTAGTGGGCAAGTTTGCCACGGGTCCAATTAAACACACTCTTTTGTTTGGTGTCGATCTCAGTCATAGAGACAGAGACGTGGATTTGGCCGCCGATTCGTCTACGCCAGCACCACTCAATATCTTTAACCCAGTTTACGGCTTGGTTCCCAGAAAGAGTTTTAGCGAACTGGGTTTGCTGAGTAGCCAAACAACAAAGACAGACAGTTTGGGCGTCTATCTACAAGATCAGATTACGCTCACCGACAATTTAAAACTGTTGCTAGGTGGACGCTTTGACATCGTAGACCAAGATATAAAAAACAATCCGACTGCTTCCGCTGCAACCAGTTCTTCGTCAACTCAATATAATGAAGCCTTTAGCCCAAGAGTTGGTATTGTTTATCAACCGATCGAACCTATTTCCCTCTACGCCAGCTATATCCGCTCGTTTAGACCCAACGAGGGAAATACATTCGACGGTTCGCTCCTCGAACCTGAACGCAGTACGCAGTATGAAGTAGGTGCCAAAGCAGATTTGCTCGACGGCAGACTCTCCACGAATTTATCCTTCTACCGCATCACAAAGACAAATGTTGCCACGGTCGATATCAACAATCCTAACTTTGTAATTGCCTCAGGTGAGCAAAGGAGTCAAGGGATTGAACTCGATGTCGCTGGGGAAATCCTTCCTAGCTGGAAAATTATTGCATCTTATGCCTACACTGACTCTGAAGTGACAAAAGATAATAGGATTCCAGTTGGCAACAGATTAAGAAATATTCCCGAACACAGCGCAAGTCTCTGGACGACCTATGAAATTCCACGCGGCGATTTGCAAGGTTTAGGCTTTGGAATTGGATTTACCTTTGTGGGAGAAAGAGAAGGAGATATTGAAAATACCTTTGAGTTGCCAAGTTACTTCGTAACGAATGGCACTATCTCTTACCGACGAGCTAATTGGAAAGCAGCTCTCAGTGTCAAAAACCTTTTCAACGTCGGTTATTTTGAGAGTTCGAGTGGCCTTAGAGCAAGAGGAGGTTACCCTGGTGCTCCGCTGACGGTTTTAGGCTCAATATCAGTGGAATTTTGAGCGGAGAGGTCTGAAATGATAAATCTTACTGGGTTATGGCAGGCAACCCGTGCAGGTCGGCAGCTTCACCGCAATTATCGTCATATCAAACAAGCCGTCATCAGCTGGAGATGGAGTCGCACACTCAAACTCTTGATCCTGGGGATTCTCACGGCCATCTTCATTACCGCCTGTAGTAGCAATGCCTCCAAAAATAGAACCAGTATCGAGGTAGCGCAGTCTCCTACTAGCGACTGCCAAGTTATCAAGCACGAGGCGGGTGAAACTCAAGTTTGCACTCAGTCACAAAAGGTGGTTGTGTTGGGGCCGCACATGTTAGATATCCTGCTTTCGCTGGATGTGCAGCCTGCGGGTTTTGCTGAGATAGAAGCACTTCAGCGCAGTGACTACAATAACCCAGCCGAGCAGATTTCTTACTTGGGCAGCCGAGTGACGAGTCAGCCGGTTAATGTCGGTACACGGGGCGAACCCTCTTTAGAATTGCTTGTCCAGCTCAAACCCGATCTGATCTTGGGCGAAATTGGACCGAATCGCGATGAGTATGCCTTACTTTCACAAATCGCCCCTACATTGTTGTTCAAGGGTTCTAGAAAGGATGACTGGCAGCAAAGCATCCAGGTGCTTGGCAAGGCACTGGGACGCTCTGAAAAAGCCCAACAAGTGATTGAGGAATACAATCAACGACTAGCTACGGTTCGTACCGAACTAGCGCCGATAGTCGCGGCGCATCCCCAAGCGCTGCTGCTAGCGACGATGGGACTCAAGGAGCAGATTTGGTTTAGCGATCGCACAGACTACAGTGGTGGATTGCTTGAAGACCTTGGCTTTAAACTCAAGTCCCTTCCAGCCAAGGCTAACCAGAGTACCGGCGTTTCACTAGAAATATTACCCCAGTTAGATGCCGACCTCATTTTCGTTCGAGGCTGGGACTCTAGCCCTGACAATAAGACAGTTAACGCAGTAGATAACCCATTGAAAAATCTTCAGCAGGAATGGAACACAAATGCGATCGCACAAACCCTGAACGCTAGCAAACAGGATCGCGTGTACTTTGTCAACTACTATCTTTGGAGCGTCCTGCGCGGACCGATTGCGGCAGAACTCGTCTTGAATCAACTCCGTCAGTTACTACTCTCTTAGAATCTCAAGAGGAGTCGAGCGCAAGAAGTTCTCCCCGTTTCCCACTCTTCCTTTGTTCCAGACTTAAAGACTCAAACATATTACCGTGCATACTTTTACTATCATCTGGCTCGGTCAGATGATATCAACGATCGGCACCCGCATGACGGTCTTCGCTATCACACTCTGGGCTTGGGAACTCACCGGCTCAGCAACAGCATTGGCCTTGATTGGTTTCTTTTACTTCGCAGCGAGTATCTCAATCGCTCCCTTTGCAGGGGTAATTGTCGATCGCTCCAACCGCAAGCGGCTGATTATACTCGGTGACACGGTTGCTGGGTTGTCTACAGTCGCAATCTTACTCCTACATCTTGCAGGCAATCTAGAAATCTGGCATATCTACTTAGTAGCCATCCTCAACGGACTTTGCAGTCAAGTTCAAACCTTGGCATACAGTGTTTCCATCCCAATGCTCGTGCCCAAGCAACACTACACTCGCGCTATCAGCATGGGTTCGGTACTCAGTTACGGTGCTGCAATCATTGGCCCTGCTTTAGCTGGTGTTCTTTATTCTCTCATTGGCTTCACTGGTATTTTGCTCATTGACCTCACCAGCTTTATTGTTGGTATCAGCACCATCTTTGCCGTACACATCCCGCAACCCGTTATTAGTGAGGCAGGACGTCAAAGCCCTACTGGCATCTTCCCAGAGCTTGCCTTCGGCTTCCGCTACATTTTTGCCCGCAAAAGCTTGCTAGCACTCCTATTATTAGCGTCGTTCTTTGGGTTCGCTCACGACATTGGTGATTCACTTTATTCACCGATGATTTTGGCTCGCACCAATAGTAACGCCCAAGTCTTGGCAAGTTTGCAAGCGGCGGCGGGAGTCGGTGGTGTAACTGGAGGGATACTTTTGAGTGTTTGGGGGGGTCACAAACGCCGGATACACAGTTTATTGTTGGGGATGGTGGGCGCTGGTGTCAGTAAGATTATCTTTGGGTTGGCTCAGATACCGTTGATCTGGATTCCTGCCCAATTTTGCTCATCGTTCAATTTCCCTGCCATCTCTAGCTCTGATCGAGCAATTTGGTTGACCAAAGTCGAGCCAGATTTGCAAGGCAAGGTTTTAGCCACCCACACTTTGATATCTGGCTTTTCTCCTGCGATCGGTCGGTTGCTAGCTGGCCCTCTAGCAGATTACATCTTTGAACCCGCAATGAAGCCCGACGGCAATCTTGCAGCCATTTTCGGCGGGATGTTTGGCAGTGGTTCTGGTGCTGGCATGGCGCTGTTGTACGTCATCTGTGCTTTGGGTATGTTGAGCGTTGGTTTGGTTGGCTATGCCTTCCCCTTATTACGCGATGTGGAAGACAGCGTGCCTGACCATGATGCTAAAGCAGCATAACGTTTCTCTTGAGAATCACTATATAACTATTGGCATTTAAAGCACACGAATGTTGCGATGAAAATCTGACTCCTGACTCCCAACTACAAAATTATGAAAACTCCCCTCACTTTTAACCGTTGGGTTAGCTGTTTCAAACCTAATCCTCAGGCAAAACTCAGACTGTTCTGCTTCCACTATGCCGGAGGAGGGGCTTCAGTCTTTCGTACTTGGTCAGATAGTCTACCCCAGAGCGTCGAAGTTTGTGCGATCGAACTTCCAGGTCGAGGAATGCGGCTTAGGGAATCTCCATTCACCCAACTAGAGCCTCTCGTACAACATCTTGCCAGTACTCTCCTTCCTTACCTGGACAAACCCTTCGCCTTTTTCGGTCACAGTATGGGTGGACTGGTTAGCTTTGAGCTTACGCGCTTACTCCGCAGAGAGTATGGAGTGAGTCCAGTACACTTATTTGTATCTGGGTATCGTGCACCTCAAGTTCCCGATCCAGACCCACCTATTCACACTCTGCCAGAGTCGGAGTTTCTACAGGAACTGCGCCGCTTCAACGGTACACCGGAAGCGGTATTAAAGAATGCCGAACTGATGCAGCTACTCCTTCCTACTCTGCGAGCAGATTTTGCTGTCATTGAAACTTATGCTTACACACCAGAGACGCCGCTGGATTGTCCCATCACGGCTTTTGGTGGTTTACAAGATCGGGAAGCCAGTTGCGATGAACTGGAAGCTTGGCGGGAACAGACCAATGCTTCCTTTGTCTTAAAGATGTTTCCTGGCGATCATTTCTTTTTACACTCAGCTGGGTCACTCCTGCTACAAGATCTTCACCAAAAACTGCATCAGATTGTGCAGGACGTAGGTAGTGAGGTTTATCAACAAAAAATTTCTAGATAGCGAATTTTTAGGAAAAGAGCGATCGCCTAACCCTTTGAAGTAGCTGCGCTTCACGGCAGCAGCTTTCGTCAATTGGGGCGGCTATTTCTGGGTTGCGATCGCCAATTTTGCTCCTTTGACCTGACGCAAGCGATCCATCACACTGACTACCTGACCGTGATCGACTTTTTTATCAGCATTCACGATCACCAGGGGTTCGGAGTTCGGCTCCACTAAAGAGCGTACCGCTTCTTCCAAAGCTTCCAACTTAATTGGCTTACGGTTAAGTGCAATCTCGCCATCGGGTTTAATCGACACCGTAATTTTCGTACTGGGTTGGCTCTTTGCGGTTGAGGCGCTCGGTAAATTGACAGGTAGCCCTTCCGAACGAGTCAAAGATATCGACGCGACGATGAAAAAAGTCAGGATTGCAAAGATCACATCGATCATCGGCACGATGTTGATCTGGGGAGGAATGTCAGGTTCATCGATGAGTCGTGGCATAAGGCACCTCTCCTTGTTCGTGTTGCTCGATATACAGCAGTTCTAACTGCCCTCCATACTCTTGAATTCGGGCAATCTCTCGCAGATACAAGCCACGAAAGCTATTGGAAAACAACAATGTAAAGAGCGCAACGACTAAGCCTGTAGCTGTCGAAACCAGCGCTTCACTAATACCTGCCGTAACGCCCGCCGCCTTAGTTCCACCCACATCACCAAGCGACAGGGAGCCAAAAGCGGTAATCAAACCCAAAACGGTTCCTAACAGCCCCAGCAACGGCGAAATAGAGATAATCGTGTCAAAAATTGTGTTAAATCGCTTAAGTATCGGTATTTCCGCTTGTATGGCACTGTCCATAGCGAGGCGAAATTTCTCTGGACTAGGGCGCTGTAGCTCCAAAGCTTCCAAAAAAATTCGGGCAATGGGCAAATCTGCATTCCTTTTGAGTCCATTGAGAGCCGCGTTTGGATCGTAGGGGTAAGTCTTCAGTACTTCTCGCACAAGCCGACGCTGCCGACGATTGACTTGATACCAAAACACGATGCGCTCAACAATCAGGGCCAGCGCCATAATGGAAAACACCAAGAGCGGCCAAGCGACGATTCCACAGTCCTGAAACCATTTAATAGCTGTCATGCACTCTCAAAGATAGTGGTCAAAACTCTCAGTGAGTCTAAGAGCCTATTGTACGGGCAAAGATGACAATCCTTTTCAATAGAAATAAATCTGAGACTGATCATTTGTCAAGTAATTGAGCCAAAGAAGTTGCTTCCTTGGAGAATTTCAAGAAAAAATAAAGGCTAGAATTGCCTGAAAATAAGGATTTGATTCATTGAGAGTGAGAGCGACTACCACGACGGCCTTAATTTTTTTGACTTGACATAGAGAACGATTCGTTCTATTTTCTCATCACTACTGCTAATAAATATCAATTAACGACTTGTTGCATGTTTGACAGCATGTCTTTTGACGTAGATAAGGGCTTCTGCGTAAATAACCTGTAGCTTTTTGGAGTCAACGCGAAGTTTATTTTTTCAGCGCTTGCTCAAAGAAGCTAGAGCCAGTGGTGTGAGTCATTTGCGTCAAAATACATGAAATTGCATCTTCTTCTGCCTAGCGTTGTCCTACTCAGCTGGGGTATTGAGTCAATCGCTAGTGTACAGACAACTTCCCTGACAACAAGCGGTATTAATCAGGCAGATACGAGTGCCACTGCTCAGCCTGTGTCATCCCAGCTCACTTCCACCACCAACGCTTTACCCCCAGAGCAGCCCATCTTAGACATCCCCCGAATCAGTGACTTAGAGCGTCTCCACACCAACGCCCAGTTACTTGTTCAACAGCCAACTCGATTTCAACCCAGCCTCACCCAAACAAACCAAATTGCTGAAGAAGCTCAGCCAACCTCACCCATTAACGAAACTGAACCCAATGCTACCCAGGAGGAGGAAATTGAAATTTTTGTAACGGGGGAGAAAGATACTATCCCAGAGACATCTGCTCCAGAATACACAATCACTGAACAAGAGATCCAAAAGCAAGGCGCTGATAGTGCAGCAGAAGCGTTGAGGGGTTTACCCGGATTTGCCATTAATGATTTCGGTTTTGGAGCTGATATTCATACAGGGACTTACTACCGAGGAGCTTCTATCAATCAATCGGTTTTCCTCATCAACGGTAGACCCATCGGCACCAATATCAACATTTATCATGGTGCGACTGACCTCAATAGCCTTCCAGTTGGGGCAATTGAACAGGTGGAATTATCCAGCGGTACGAGTTCCACTCTGTATGGTTCAGAAGCTTTTGGGGGAGTGGTCAATATTACTACAAAACAGGGTCAAGAAGTTCCTAAACTAAATCTTTCAGTGCAATATGGCTCTTACGAACAGTTGAATTATCGGGCTAGTTATGGCGGTTCCACAGGTTCGTTAAGGTTCAACTTCGGCTACGAGCAAAACCAGGCAGATAACCGCTATCGCGTCCCAGTAGGTGCCGCTAATCGTGATTCAGAGGGGCGCTTGTTTAACGGAGACACGGCTGTTAGCAATTATTTTGGTAGTCTCGCGCTTGATGTGAATCCCAGAAATACTGTTAGTTTAGATGCTTACAAAATTACCAGTCGTCGGGGTTTACTTTATTTCGGTTTCCCCTTACAAACAGACCGATTAGACCACGATGGAGTTAACGTAGGTTTATCTTGGAAAACCTTGCTCGGTGGCGGTGATGATTCTGTCCTCAGAACAACACTCGCGTACAACCAAGATTACTTCAACACTTATGGCCCAACTCAAAACATTTATTACCGTACAGGTACGCTGGATTCACAATCTATTACAGGGAGAGTCGAACATCAGTGGCAAATCACTCCTAACTACAAGCTGACTTGGGGAGTTGACTTGCAAAATCAAATGTTAAAGGGTGAGACGTTGAGTACAGTTCCCAACCGAATCGCCCTGAATGAAACTGAAAATAGAGATAGGTTTCATACCGCACTATTTGCTTTAAATACCTGGAAACTTACCGATTCATTCCAGATGGATTTGGGACTGAGACAGAACTTTAATAGTGAGTTTGGTAGTTATTTAAATCCAAGTGTAGGAACGCGATGGGTCGTTACTCCATCTGTTGCCGTGCGTGGAAGTTGGGCTTCCGTTCAACGCAACCCTGGTTTAGACCAATTGTATGTTTATGACACGGTTCATAATTGGTTGCCCAACCCTGACTTAGAGTCTGAAACGGGTTCTTCTTGGACAACTGGAATTGATGTGGCATTGTCTCCCAGTTTGACAGGACAGTTTACCTACTTTGGTAGCCGATTAAATGACCGCATTGCCATCCAAACAGGTCGATGGGCAAACATTGGTCTGGTTAATACTAACGGATTTGAGGCGGCACTTCGCTGGCAAATGACTTCAGAGTTTTCCACCTTTCTCAACTACACGTATACGGATGCGAAGATTGAAACTGGCTCTGAGAAAGGCTTACAGTTAGCGATGATTCCTTACTCTGTCGCACAATTCGGCATCGGTTATGCCTCGGCTGGATGGCAGCTAAATTTTTTGGCAAGTTACAACAGTGGTGCCCGTAGAGCCTTTTTTAACCGACCCGATGAGAGTACTACAGAGTTTATTCCGTCCTGGGTGAATTTAGATTTGAGTGGCCGTATTCCTGTGACTCGGACGATAGGCGTCGTCATCTATTTAGAAAATTTGGCAGATGTGACTTACGAAAAAGCCAATCGCATTTATCAGCCCGGTTTGACATTCCGCATCGGTTTACAGACCAGTTTTTGAGGAGAAATGGGTAATGGAAGATAGCAGCTAGATGTTTCGTGACGTTGTAAACCTATATTCATCTTCCGCTCTTAGCATAAAATTGCAATTAATCTCAATTGCTTAACCTATTAATTATCAACAAGTGGTAGAAGATGGGGATGATTTTGTCAAGGGGTGAAAGAGTGAAAGCTTTATGGTTAATGGGTTATCGTTGAACGCTAGCCCTGCGATCGCCTGATTTTTTTCTTGACAACAGCATCTTAGTCATCTTATCGTTTAACTCGTTAATGCAACTTATATGCAATAATTTTGAGCGGTTCAGACGGTATGCGTTCTAGTAAGCAGGGAAAGAGTAGAGGGGATGAGCATTTCAAACTTCTGCATTGAACAACGCGAGAGAGAACAACAGGCTCTCAAAAAGTTTCTCGTCTATAGCCTCGCCGGTTCAGCCGTGTTTCATGTAGTAGCGGGTTTCGGCATAGGTCAGCTATTGGCTCAACAGGCAGAATTTGCCGACGACCCAATCGAAGTAACTATGGTCGAGAATCCAGAGATTGAGGAAAAACCAAAACCATTAGCAGATACTCCAACGCTTGCGCCAAAGGCAGTTGAACCCCCACCAAAGCCAAAGGCAGTTGAACCTCCGACTCCAGAGCAACCGATTAAAACTGAGATTCCTCAGCCACCTATACCGCAAGCCGTAGTACCAGCAGTACTCCAAAAACAGGTATCTCAGCCAGCGCCCCCGCCCCCTCCAGCGCCCCCGCCTCCTCCAGCCCCCCCTGCGCCCGTAGCGCCGCCAAGGTCAGTGGCACAGCCTGCACCCGTAGTCCCCGCAGCGCCGATCCCACCAACTAGAGTACCCCAGCCAGTTGTTCCCTCTCTTCCTAAACCCGCCCCGATTTCACCCCCTTCGTCAGTGGCAAGCAACCGCTCGGCACCTCCACAACCCGATGCCCCTTCCCAGCCCCTGCCCACTGACTCAAGTCCGGAACCACTTAGACAGCGATTGAGTGAGCCAACTAAGTCCGAACCAGCCACCTCACCTAGTAATAACTCTTCGGATACCAGCCCTACAGCACCGAGTCCAGTTGCAAGCAATCCTTTAACGCCCCCAAAACCAGAGCGCAGTGCCCAGCCGCTACAAGGTTCCTCCTCCGGCTCCCGGCAACTCAGAGAAAGTTTGAGCGGTGGGGGTTCCTCGCAAGCCAAGTCACCCGATGGTGGCGGCTCAAACGCCCGCACTCCGTCATCAGGAGCGGTGGCAGCTAATCGCTCAGCACCCCTAGGGTCAGGGTCAAGATACGGCGTCCCAGGTGGCGTCCCAGGCGGTGTCCCAGGCGGTGTCCCAGGCGGTGTCCCAGGTGGTGTCCCAGGTGGTGTCCCAGGTGGTGTCCCAGGTGGTGTCCCAGGTGGTGTCCCAGGTGGTGTCCCAGGTGGTACTGGAACTCGTGCTGGAGAGGCTAGAGTGAGTTGCATTAGGGGGTGTCCGCCCAAATATCCACCTGAACTAAATGATGAGGAAGGTACAGCCGTTGTCCGGGTTGTATTGGATAGCAGCGGAAATGTGGTTGATTCGGAAATCAAAAGAAGCGGCGGCAGTAGCCAATTCAATCAAGCCGTGCACGCAGCCGTAAGGAAGATGAAGTTTAGCGTATCAGAGGGCGGAAGCCGTTCTGCGTTCAACATGGAGGTTAACTTTGCACGCAAAAACTCTGATTTGATTCGCCAAGCCCGCGAACGTGAAGCCCAGAATGAAAGGAGACGTCAAGCCAAGTTAGAACGCGAACGTCAGGCACAGTTAGAACGCGAACGTCAACAACAAGAACGACGAGCGCAGTTGGAACAGCAACGCCAAGAACAACAAAGGGAACGTCAGGGGCAGGTAGAGCGAGAACGTCAGGAGCAACAAGAACGCCAGCAACAGCAGGAACAAAAGGAAAAGGCACGGGAACGAGAACAACAGGAACAGGAACGCCAGCAACAGCAGGAACGGGAACAGCAGGAACAAAAGGCACGAGAACGAGAACAACAGGAACAGGAACGCCAGCAACAGCAGGAACGGGAACGCCAGCAACAGCAGGAACGGGAACGAGAACAACAGGAACGCCAGCAACAGCAGGAACGGGAACGCCAGCAACAGCAGGAACGGGAACGAGAACAACAGGAACGCCAGCAACAACAGGAACGGGAACGCCAGGAACAACAGGAAAAGCTACCACTGCCTCCACCTGTGCAAAATTAGTTTCCCTCATCAGCCTTCAACCTTTATAAATCCTGGATTGAGGAAAGAAGCGATTGGTCATTGAAACTGTTACGACAAATCGAATATCGAGGAAGCGATCGCATATCTTACTGATGACAGGTTTGTTCGTCAGCCTGTTGGTTTTACTCATGAGTCTAGTGGTAAGCCTAACTTACGGTGCAGCAGACATTTCCCTGAGCCAAGTTTGTTCCGGATTGTTTGCGTTTGACGGTTCTACCGACCACCTGATTATTCGTACAGTGAGGTTGCCGCGATCATTGATTGCTATGTTTGTCGGTGCTGCGATCGCTGTAGCTGGTACCTTGATGCAGGGATTGACTCGTAACCCCTTAGCTGACCCTGGAATTCTGGGAATTAATGCTGGTGCAGCAATGGCTGTTGTCATGACTAATTTTATCTTCGGCACATCCTCTCCCATTGTTTATGCCGGGTCTGCTTTTTTGGGGGCAGGTGTTGCAGCCGTAACAGTCTACTTGTTAGGCTCTCTGGGTCGTGGAGGACTAACCCCCCTCAACATTACGATCGCGGGTGCCGCCTTAACTGCCCTCCTTTCCTCACTCACGACTGGCATCCTTATCCTTAGTCAAAGGACACTCGATGAAATCCGGTTCTGGCTAGCGGGTTCAGTAGCGGGAAGAGATTTGACGTTGTTTTTGCAAGTACTGCCTTACATGGCGATGGGACTAGTTGTGGCCTTCGTCATCGGTAAACCCATCACAACTTTATCTTTAGGTGAGGATGTTGCCAGAGGTTTAGGTCAACAGACGGCCTGGGTAAAAGTTGCTGCCGCTATTAGTGTGGTTTTGCTTGCAGGCAGTGCTGTCGCCGTCGCCGGCCCCATTGGGTTTATTGGTCTAGTCGTTCCCCACATCGTTCGTTTTTTCGTGGGGTTTGATTATCGCTGGATTTTGCCGTATTCCGCTGTTTTTGGGGCAGTTTTACTACTCGTTGCCGATATAGCTGCTCGTTTGCTCATTAAGCCCCAGGAACTACCTGTGGGAGTCATGACGGCTTTATTCGGTACCCCTTTCTTTATCTACCTAGCGCGGTGGAAAGTGAAACGATGAGAAAAAACTGGCTGGTTATTCGTCCCCAACAGTTGCCAGTGTCTTTTCACTTGGATCAGCGTGTACCCATGGTGCTGCTGGTGTTAGGATTGGTTACCCTGATGGCAATTGTCCTCAACGTCGGACAGGGCGAGTATCCAATTCCTTCCCTGGAAGTTCTCAAAACGATTTTGGGATTGCCGAGCGCTAACCCAGATTATCCGTTCATTATTAATACATTGCGCCTACCCCGGACGTTAGTTGCCTTCACGGCTGGAGTTGGTTTAGCTCTCTCCGGGACTATACTTCAAGGTTTGACGCGCAATCCCTTAGCCGACCCTGGCATTATTGGTGTGAATGCGGGTGCGGGTTTGGCTGCTGTCAGTTTAATCGTTCTCTTTCCTAAGATTCCTCTATTTGTCCTACCCTTATCTGCCTTCGTTGGTGCTTTGACCGTTGCTATCGTAATTTACCTAATGGCTTGGGACAAGGGCAGTTCCCCACTGCGTTTAATTTTAATGGGTGTCGGCTTTGCGGCTGTCCTCAATTCGTTAACAACATTAATCATCACCTTTGGGGAGATCAATAATGTCAGTCAGGCGTTGGTTTGGCTAGCAGGAAGTGTTTATGGACGCAGTTGGGAACATTTGGGGACAATTTTGCCTTGGTTGGCTGTTTTCGTCCCCTTATCGTTGGTACTTGCGATGCCACTGAATACCCTCTCTCTGGGAGACGATATTGCTAAAAGTTTGGGGGCTAGGGTTGAGTGGCAGCGCGGGTTGCTCTTACTCAGTAGTGCAGCAATGGCAGGTGCAGCCGTCGCCGTGGCTGGTACGATTGGCTTTGTCGGATTGATGGCACCGCACTTGGGGCGTCAGCTAGTGGGGCCAACTCATGAAGGCTTGCTACCTACGGCGGCACTTATCGGTGGAGTGATTGTTGTTCTCTCTGACTGGCTGGGGCGAGTTTTATTTGCGCCAATCCAGCTTCCCTGTGGAGTAGTGACAGCCGCGATCGGTACTCCTTATTTTCTCTACTTGCTTATCCGCAACCGCAAGCGATGACATCACCAATGCACACAACGCAAATTCTGTCAACCCGTAGACTCTGCCTAGCTTATGATGGTGTACCCATTATCACAGACCTCGACCTAGCAATTCCAGTGGGGAAAATTACAACATTAGTTGGACCGAATGGCTGTGGTAAGTCAACCTTGCTGCGGGGGCTAGCAAGATTGCTGAAACCTCGTGCTGGCAAAGTTTACCTCGATAGTGCTGACATTTTCAAGTTATCCACAAAAGCCGTAGCCAAGCGACTGGGAATTTTGCCTCAAGGCCCCGTTGCTCCCGAAGGGTTGACGGTGCGGGACTTGGTGGCGATGGGTCGTTATCCTTACCAAAACTGGTTGCAGCAGTGGTCTAAAGACGATGAACTACTGGTAGAACAGGCGTTGGTAATTACGGGGATGCTCCATTTAGCAGACCGAGGACTGGATACCCTATCCGGTGGACAGCGTCAGCGTGCTTGGATTGCCATGGCATTAGCGCAGGATACTGAGATTTTGCTACTGGATGAACCAACGACGTTCTTGGACTTGGCGCATCAAGTTGAGGTGCTGGATTTGCTTTACGAGTTAAATCAGAGCAAGGGGCGGACAATTGTGATGGTACTGCATGACCTGAACCAGGCGTGCCGCTATGCCGATTATTTAGTGGCGGTGCGGCAGGGTCAAGTTTATGCACAAGGTGTACCAATGCAAGTGATGACAGAGACAATGGTGCGCGAGGTTTTTGGCTTGGAGTCTCATATTATGCAAGACCCAGTGGCGGGAACGCCGATGTGTGTTCCGGTAGGTCGTAAGGTGAAGGTAATGCAGGATTGAAGGCTTAAGTGACAGCCTGGGCTACGCTAATGGACTGGCTACTAGAAAGACAAGACTAATATTGGGTCTTTATGGAGATTCATACGGTTGCCGTGCCCCTACCAACCATGGATTGGTTTTTGGATGCCCCTAAATCAAGGCAGAATCGATTGATGCGCTGGCGTGAGATGTTGCTCGAACCATTGACTGGCCAACTCGCAGACGTTTTCTAGCGTCCGTAACTCCTCAAATAAGTGGCTTGCACCAGGAATAATTTCAAGCTGTTTTTCGGTATGCAGATGTTTAAGTGCTTCCTGATTCATCTCCTGGACTGGGATATCATTTTCGCCCACAATCAGGAGGGTTGGTGCCTTGACACGAGATAAAGCGGAGCCAGCTAAGTGGGGATGACCGCCGCTAGAGACAATCGCACGAATGACCTCTGGATATTGAGCCGCCGCCATCAAAGCCACCGCACTCCTTATTGGAATGGATTGTGATGTGGACGTATGTGATCGGCTCTTAGTGAGTGTGCTAGCGCTAGGACTATGCTCTGTTTCACCTGGAGAGTCTATACGGTTGAACGATCATAGCCCACCTCAATTAATTTTGAGGGTAAAGAATTGGGGGTAAAGCGATTGAGCTAAACCTCTGATGCACCCACGCAGAAATAACTGATCAGGTTGGAGCCTCAGCTTTGAGGTTGTGGGGTAATCAATCTACATGGATTTAGAACAACTATTCTGGGATAGTTTAAGTCAACTAAAGTTTTTTTGAGCAATGACTCATGTGGCTGTCTCAGATTAACCAGACCTCCTTGATCAAATACACAATTGAACTATAAAAACTCTCTTCATCGGAGTGAAGCCAACAGGCGATTCATTCACTAGGGGGAAGCTTCACTTATATCCGATCTGGGAAAATTGGACATCCATCGGTGTGGGGAGTTATAAAAACTTATAACCAACAAGGCAATGAAACCCAAACACAGAACCCTTTACCCAAATCATTTATGACGCGGCTAATAAGTGAGCATCAAAGTTCAAAAACTAAGCGAAAAATCCCGCTATGCCTCGTCTTAATAGTGCCATTTTTAATCCAAATCTTTGCATCTGTGGGATTAACAGGGTGGTTATCGTTACGCAACGGACAGAAACATGTCAATAAGATTGCCAGACAGTTGAAAATTGAAGTTACAGCCCACATCCGGCAACAGATGACCACCTATATGCAGACACCGCACATAGTTGCTCAAATTAACGCTGATGCCGTCCGTCTTGGTCAGTTGAATATACAGGACTCAGCCAGCCTAGAACGTCACTTTTGGCACCAAATGCAGTTGTTTAAGTCGCTTCGTCCCATCGCTTTTGGTAACGAACAGGGAGAAATTCAATCGGTTGACCGCCTCGCTGATGGTACGCTGGTAATTCGAGTCGTGGACAAGTCTACTGGCGGTAAGTATCATACCTACACTACGGATAACCAGGGGTATCGCGCCCAGCTAATTAAAGTTAATGAAACTTTCGATCCTCGAACTCGCCCCTGGTATAAGGCTGCTGTCAAAGCCGGGAAACTAACTTGGAGTGAGATTTACCCATATTTTTCTTCATCGTCACTCGCCATCAGTGCTGCCCGACCTTTGTACGACGACAGAACAGGCACTTTGCTTGGAGTCACTAATGCAACACTATCTCTGTCGCAGATTGGTGACTTTTTACATGATTTGAAAATTGGTCAGTGTGGACAAACATTTATTGTGGAGCGCTCTGGAGACTTAGTGGCGAGTTCAACGACCGAGAAGCTCTTTACTATTAGCAAGAAAGGAGAAACAGAGGAACGAAAACGACTTCAGGCCATCCACAGCAGCAACCGTTTAACTCGTCTCACAGGACAGTACTTGATAGAACGCTTTGGTGACCTCAGTGGAATTCATGGCAGTCAGCAGCTTGACTTCAAAATTGATGGCAAGCGGCAATTACTACAGGTAACACCCTTTGCTGATACTCATGGGTTGGATTGGGTAATTGTGGTGGTTGTTCCAGAAGACGATTTCATGAAGGAAATCAAGGCCAACACCCGTACCACTATCCTGCTGTGTCTTTTGGCATTGGTGCTAGCTACGCTTCTAGGACTTGTCACTGCTCGTTGGATTAGCCGTCCTATTCTCCGTTTGAGCAAAGCATCTAGTGCCTTAGCCAAGCGGATTGCCATGTCGGACTTTGCCAGCTGTCAGTTAGACCCCAAAGTTGAGGTAAAGGGCATCCATGAACTGGAGATTTTGGCTCAATCTTTTAACCAAATGGCACAACAGTTGCAAGAGTCTTTTGCCGCCCTAAAAAAGACAAATGAGGCACTGAGCCTCTCAGAAAAGCGATTTCGGCTGGCCGTTGATCACTTCCCTGATACCTTTGTTATCTACGATGCTAATCGGCGATTCCAGTTTGTGAATGCACACGGAGTTAGGATAGGTGGGTTGCCGGAGTCGGCACTGCTCGGTCATACGGATGAGGAGATACACCCGCCAGAGATTACAGATGCTTATCTGCCGTATCTGCTTAAGGCTGTGGAAACACAAACCTCACAGACAGCAGAATGCACTATAAGTTTGGCAAGTGTTGGTCAAATCACTTTTGTTGTTAGTTATGTACCGTTACTAAATGAACGAGGAGAAATTTATCAAATTTTAGGTATTACTTACAATATTACAGAGCGGAAGTTTACTCAGGAAAAACTCAAAGCTCAGCATGAATTGCTCCAAAATATTCTTGATACTAATCCGAATGCAATTTTTGTTAAAGATAGGGAAGGAAAGTTTGTACTCTGTAATCAAACCTGGTTTAAGGTTTTTGGAAGAAATGTCGAAAACATAACAGGGCTTACAGATGCTGAGTTACATCCAAATCAAGAAGATGTAAAACGGTTCATTGCTCAAGATCAGGAAGTGTTCACTACTTTACAGGAAATATTGATTGCAGAAGAGCCTTACCACACCCAGAGTGGTGAAGTTCAGTGGTTTCAAACTCTTAAAAAACCGCTTTTTTCAAGCGATGGTCAAGTTCGTCAAGTCCTTGGTGTTGCTACTAATATCACGCAGCGTAAGATTGCAGAGATACAAATTCAGGAATCATTACGGGAAAAAGAAGTTTTACTCCAAGAAATTCACCATCGGGTTAAAAACAATTTACAGGTGATATCAAGCTTGCTCGACTTACAATCTCAGCAAATAGAGGAGCAAGCAACGCTGGAACTCTTCAAGCATTGTTCCAACCGCATCAGAGCAATGGTGCTTGTTCACGAAACGTTGTATAAATTTAAAGACTTTGCAAGAATCGATTTTGCTGAATATATTGAGGACTTGAGCAGCTACTTATTTTCAAGCTACGGAGTAGATGTAGATCACATAAATCTGAAGTTAGAGCTTGATAAAGTTGCTCTCAATGTCGATACAGCTATTCCTTGTGGTTTGATTATCAATGAGCTAGTTTCAAATGCTTTGAAATATGCTTTCCCCAACAATGCTAAAGGAACAATTTATATCGTTCTTCATGTTGAAGAATACAATCATTATACCCTAATTATTAGGGATAACGGGATAGGATTGCCACCGAATTGGGAACTCAAAGCTGTTAATTCACTGGGACTTAAGTTGGTGCAGATTTTAGTACAGCAACTTGAAGGAACACTTCAAGTAAACTCTCGTTGGGGTACAGAGTTTAGCTTAAATTTTTGTGGGCTAAGTTAACTAAAATTTTAGTAATAAGCTATTCAAAAGTTAAGTTTCCTTGTAAATTAAGACATGCTGACATAATTCCTGTACTTGTTCTGTTGTTGAAATTAGCTTTTTACGGCTGTATTATTACCTTGACCTTGTAAATATTAGTCTCGCCTAGCTTGGGTTACAAGTTTTTATTCACTCTGAGTTGAAGTTTTGAGGGCAATGGGAGCATCTCAAATGTCTACCCTTTAAAGAAGCGTGAGGAGAGTTTAGTTTATATCTAAAATCTCCCCCGCCGACTGTATTTTTACAAAAACGGGATATACCCATTGCCCTGAGTGCTTGTCGCCTTTCCAGCACTTTCCAACATCTCCCATACCCCCAAAACCCAATTTATTTTCTAGCAATTGCTCCAACTGTGTAGTATTGAAGGAAAAAGGTTGTGGGAAAAGGGTGATGGCTATTCACATTGGCACCTCAGGTTGGAGCTATGACCACTGGCAGGGTGTACTCTATCCCCAACAACTACTACCGCGCTTGAGGCTCGACTACTATAGTCAGCACTATCACACCGTCGAAGTCAACAGCACCTACTACCGTTGGCCAACTGACTCCACCTTTGCTAGCTGGCGACAACGCCTGCCTGATGGATTCCTCATGAGTGTCAAAGCACCTCGCGGCCTGACCCATAGCGCACGTCTCTACGCGCCGGAAAAGTGGCTTTCAAGGATTTGCTCCGGACTGCGCCATCTGGGCGACAAATTTGGGATTCTGCTCGTCCAGCTTTCTCCCCAGTTTAGCTACGACTATGCTCGTCTGGCCTACTTCCTGGAGCAGAAGCCACCCTGGTTAAAAGTGGCTATTGAATTCCGGCATCCTTCTTGGCACATAGAAGAGGTATTTTCGCTGTTGTCACAAAATGGCGCTGCCTACTGTGTCATGAGCGGAGCCGACCTCCCCTGCATTCTTCGCGCAACAGAATCATTCGTGTATGTGCGTATGCACGGACCTGACCCCCATCATCTCTATGCAGGTTTCTACTCCGAGGCAGACCTGCACTGGTGGGCAAGCCGTCTTCGTGAGTGGGAAGAAAAGGGGTACAGCGTGTTCGTCTACTTCAACAACGACGGGGGTGGAAACGCGGTTCTCAACGCATCAAGGTTGAAAACCCTTGTAGGGGCTGGCATTTCGTAGTCTGGGAATGGTCATGAATTTGAGTTAATTGACAAGTAACTGCTGTGAGAATTTTGTCTGTAAGCACATTGGCAGCTAGCTTTGACCTCATTGGCTTACGTCGAACTCAGGTTCCTAGTGGGTGATGCCGTTGTTTGCACATTATTCGCTTGGGCCAGCAGACTACACACTTGTTCGTCAGTGGTTGGCGAGAAATGGACATACCAACGGCTAAGGGAACCAAGCGCCTCTGGTGCTTGGACATAGACCACGTTTTCCACTTCTGTTGTCAAATCCTTGCATGTTGAGGCGGATGCCACGGGAACCGCCACCACAATCTGGGCAGGCTGCTGCTGTCGCAATGTGGCAATAGCCGCACGCACTGTTGAGCCTGTAGCAATGCCGTCATCGACGAGGATGATGGTGCGCCCTTGTACATTGGGCATGGAGCGGTTCCTTCGGTAAATGCGATCGCGCTGCTGCAATTCCTGCCGCTCAATCGTCGCTACGTGCTCTATCAATTCCCTGGATATACCGAGCCATTCGAGGGTTCCCTTATCAATCACCAATACCTCGTCTTTAGCAATCGCTCCCATCGCCAATTCTTTGTGTCCGGGTACCCTCAACTTGCGTACTAGGCAGATATCTAAAGGAGCTTTTAGTGCCTTTGCCACTTCAAAGGCCACAGGTACACCACCACGAGGCAGCCCCAATACCAGAACGTCTGAACGATTTGCATAGGCTGTGAGTTTTCTCGCCAGCAACTGACCGGCTTCGGTGCGGTCTCGAAATTGCATGTTCATCAATCTCCCCCCTTCCCTTGTTTGTTTTGGAAATTATTGAATTATCGGGTTATTCTGAGCCGGAGAAAATTGCGATCGCTCAAAATTATCTGTTGCCTCGTCAACTGGAAAAAGCAGGACTTCCACTGAAATCCTCTGGCTCCCCTCCCCGCAATGGGGAGGGGCTGGGGGAGGGGTCACACCCCTCACTAATTTGCCAACGGTATCTTTAACTGTAATGTGAGTTTAGTTGGTTGATACAGGACGCCCTGCCAATAAAGCTTTAGTTTGCGATTCACCAGCGCGTTGCAGTTGACGCGTCAACCGGACGTTTAGCAATACCAAGACAGTCCACTCACCCAAGAGCACCATCAATCCGGTTGTCGTAGCCGCATGTTCTATAGCTGCCCAGGGAAACGTTGACACTAGCCAGAGAGTGGCATTTTCCATGGGTTCAATACCCAGGATAGAGAGGCTCATCGGAGGCACAACCAGCAAAGCGGCGATGGTGCCCACAGCCCAAAGCGATCGCTTATTCGTTTTCATCAATAACATGAGCTGGGCAACCGAAGCATAAATCATCACCAAGCTGACAAAGAATCCAACCGCCAAAAGCGCTTTGGTTTTGTCAACAGCGTCACCCGGCAAGAAGGTAATCCATACCAAGAAAGGAGTCATTGCGATCGCTAAATTCAGGGCGATTGCCAGTAGTTCTGGGCTTTTTTCTCCCCAAAGCAAATCCTGTACCAGCGCACGATTCCAAAATCCCTTGCGTGTTGCCACCTTCTCCCGGCGATAACGCGCCCAATCCTGTAAAGCTTGGCGTTGAGGTGCCAGAACTGCGATTAAACCGATAAACAATACACCGTTGAAGAACGCCAGCAACACGGGATTGGTGAGAAATGAATAGGGTGAAACCCAGAAATTCCCCCGTGGCTCTCCCATGGCAAATCCTAACGTCACAACTTCAAAACAGCCAACTAGCCAATAACTTTGGTGCTTGCTGAGGATGGTGCTATTGGGGTTGTGAAAGTGTCGATTGAGAGCTTGCCAAATCCATGTTGTCCATAAACCGTAATGCAGCAGCGCGAAAATGGCGAGGCTAATTCCAGTTGCACCAATGGGCAAATTAAACCATTCCCACCCTTGGATTTTTCCGATAGAGAAAGGAAAGTCTCCACCCGTATACTCTGTTCCCATCCGATTGACTAAATAAGGTAAAACCACAACCGGAGAAAACAGATTCAGCCAATCCAGCGGACTGTGATCAATCGGTTTGAAATTAACCATTAATAAGAACAGCACAACAGCACCACTCCCTAACCAAGACTGAAATCCTCCCAGCCAAGGAGTCACTAAGCCAAACAGCAGCGCCGCACTATAGAAGAACGCACAACTGGCAATCAGAACCGCATAGAAAGTACAAATCTCGAAGCCAGGAATTTGGGCAGAAAATCCTAACCACAGATGAAACGGAACAGCAAGAATAGCGGCTAAATAGAGCAAAATAGGAACTCCCAGCAGCTTGCCGCCCAAAACACTCAGCGTAGATTGAGGGCTGAGTCGGATAAAATTGAGAGTCCCACGACGTTCTTCATTCGCCAAATTACTGATGAGCATGTAGATACCCACCCCTAACATGATGAACAACACAAATACACTCAGCGACATGAACATTTTCGGAAAATGGTCTTGCCACCACAGAGGGATATCAATCGCGTCAGATGGGCAAAGATTATTTTTGAGCACGCCTTGTACATGCTGAATTTTTTCCTTGACTTCTGCTATGCTGCCTTTGAGTTGTTGGATTTTTTCCAGGTCATAGTCTTTAGGGCTGCTATAACGATTGAATTGGGCTTGAAGTTGGCGATATTGGTTATCCAGTTGGTACCTTTGATTTTGAGTCGCCAAAAAAGTCTTTTGCAGGCGGCAGTAAGGTTGATCTTGAGAGTAAGGATAGTGAGGAAGCTGATTCAACCAAGATAGGAATAGCAGAAGTTGACCCAGCAGGGATGAGGCCACGGCAATGGCTATATTCCGAACATTCAGGCGACCTTTAATTTCTCGAAATACCTGCGGATTCCAGTCACCAATGCGGTCTAGAAAATTAAATTGCATTCGTTACAATCTCCAGATACAGAGTTAGCCCATTGTGTCAAGATAGAACTTTCACTCTTCAACTTTTTAAATCTTCAACCTGATCAAGAAGCTTGCTGGTGTCCTAGCTTGAGGAAGATCGTTTCCAAGTCTTCTTGGGTGCAGTGAAATTCAGTTAAAGGGATGCCAGATTTAACCAGCGATCGCAATAATTTCGCACTATCTTCTGGAGTCCCAGAAAAATGAACTCGCACATTTTTGCTTCCCGGTATAACCTCCCACTCTTCCACCCAAGGATGATTTTTCAGTTCAGCCGTCAGTGCGTCTAAATTCCCCAAGGTAGACATCACGATGTGCTGTCGTGCCAGACGACTGTAGAGTTCCTGTAAAGAGGCACTTTCCACCAAATAGCCGAGTTCCATAATTCCCACTGAAGAGCAAAGTTCCGCTAAGTCGCTGAGGACATGTGACGAAATTAGAATTGTCATCCCAGCTTCTTGCAAGGTTTTAATGATTTCCCGAAATTGCATCCTAGCGATCGGGTCCAATCCAGAAACCGGTTCATCTAGGAGTAGAAGAATGGGTTCGTGAATAATCGTTCTCGCGAGACTCAAGCGTTGTTTCATCCCCCGTGAAAGGGTGGAAATTAAGCTATTGCGCTTATTGGTTAGCTGTACCAATTCCAAAACTTCCCGGAGTCGTTGGGTGCGAAGGGGTTCTCGTAAACGATACAGCCGTGCAAAATAATCGAGGTAATCCCAGACAGTGAGGTCGTCATAGAGAGGATAGTCATCGGGAAGGTAGCCGAGTCGCCGCTTCAGGGTGGGATTGCTATGGTCGCGGAGTAAGCGATCGCCATTAATATAAATTTCTCCAGTTGTCGGTTCCTCTGCCGCCGCTAACATCCGAATCAAGGTCGTTTTGCCTGCACCATTTGGCCCAATTAGTCCATAAACTTCACCCGACTCGATTTGTAAATCGACATCGTTAACGGCAATGTGGCGGTCAAATTGCTTGGTTAGTGCACGCGTAGAAATGGCTAGTTCTTTGCTCATAAGTGCCGGGAATTGGGGATTGGGGGTGTTGTCTGTGAGATTTTTCACTACAGCGATAGAGAGTTATTTTCCGGAACTCTAAATTTCTCTATTGTGGATGTATCTCTGACCCAGTGAAACTTATGCAGTTTTAGTTTTATTTTGGACAAAAAATTTGGTCTATTAACGGGATGCCATCTTGTTGCTGACTTCCTGTGTATCGCAGGCCGTCAATCACACCCAGTTTTCTGTCCAACGCTTGTTTCACTTTCGATAGCTTAGCCCTGATAGACACAAAGCCGCACCCTTAGCGTGACGAATTAGATATTGTCCTGAGTCCAAATTCTTGAAAAATATCCTAGTTTTACGATGAATGCTGAAATTCTTTACCCTTGTCCTTGTTGTGGCTACATGACACTCAATCAAGAACCCCCTGGTACTTACATCATCTGTCCAATTTGCTTTTGGGAAGATGATGCAGAACAAAGTTACTCATCAAACCGAGTTTCGCTACGTCAAGCACAACGTAACTTTATTGAATTTGGTGCCTGCGAAAGCGAATGGCTGAAGGATGTTCGTCATCCCACCTGCAATGATCAGCGAGCTCCAGGCTGGGAAACCATTGACACCTTGGCAGAAAAAACCAGATTACCCCTAATTGAAAAAATTACTGCTGCTTTTGATGGTGTATCTCGCCAAGATGGCATTTCGCTACACGCGGCGCAGGCACTTGATGACTGGAGTAGTCTTGAAGAGGCTAAAAAAATAGGGCGGGAAATGGATCGAGATACCCAATGGCAAGAGGTACCACATAAGTGGCTTATGCAATTTCAGGATATCTTTCCTTATTTAGATCCTAAAGGATTTCGATATTATATTCCCGCCTATATGGTTTGGAGCCTCAAAGAACCTAAAGCCTCTTCTTCCAATAGTTTAAGTTCTTTAATGTGGGCGCTGGAGAATCAGAGTAGACATTTTCAATCTCATTTTGAAATACTGAATCAAGCACAATTACAAGTTATTTCTGATTTTATTAAATATGTAAATAATTATATCTATTAAGCATTTTTAACCGCTAGCAGAGAATTTTTTGCCCTTGAGAAAATAAGTCGTCATTTCTCCCTTCCCTTTGACTTGAATGACACCTCGCTTCTCGAATAAGTATTGCTCTTGTAAACGTTCGTAAGTAGCAGTGGTTACGTGAATTTTTCCAGGGACACCATGGGATTCCATACGACTGGCGATATTAACGGTATCTCCCCATAAATCGTAACTAAATTTTTTAATGCCAATTACACCCGCCACTACTGGCCCGGTATTAATGCCAATGCGGATGTTGAATTCTTTACCTGTTTCTCGGCGGAATTGACGGATTACCGCTTGGATATCCAGTGCCATTTCTGCGATCGCCTCCGCATGATCGGGTCGGCGCACGGGTAGCCCTCCCACTACCATATAAGCGTCACCCACTGTTTTAATTTTCTCTAAGCCATGCTTCTCACTCAGGCGATCAAATGCTGAGAAGACTAGATTGAGTAAATTGATCAGTTCAATTGGACGCAGACGAGCAGCAATTTGGGTAAAGCCAACGATATCTGCAAACATCACACTCACTTCGGCAAAGTCTTCTGCGATCGTGCGTGTATCGTGTTTCAGGCGGTCGGCGATCGGCTCTGGTAAGATATTCAGCAACAGCCGTTCGGTTTGTGCTTGTTGATAGCGCAGTGCTTGTTCTGCTTGTAGTCGTTGGGTAATATCTCGGAAAATGGCACGGGTAGCGACAGGTTTTCCCTCAACGAATTTACAGTTAATGTTCCCTTCAACCGAAATTTTTGTGCCGTCCTGGCTAATAAATGCGGCTTGAATTTGCTCAATCTTTTCTCCCTCAATTGCACGAGATAAACTTTCCAGAAAGCTCGCCTTACAATCAGGATGCAAAATGTCCAACAAATTCATCTTATACACCTGAGCTTCGCTATATCCCAGCGTTTCTCGCCAAGCTCGATTAACATACAAAAACTGACCATTGAGATTGCAAGACTGAATCAAGTCAGTGGCATTTTCAAACAAGTCTCGATATCGTTCTTCACTCTCGGCAAGCGCTGCCTCGGCTTGTTTACGCTTGATAAATTGACCGAGTTGGCTACCAATCCCCACCATAACTTGAAGTAAAAATTCATCGCGAGGCTGTTTTTCACCACTAAAGAAGGTTATCACTCCCAAAACTTCACCGTCACTTTGGATGGGAACAGCAAATGCTCCTTGCAGTCCGGCAATAGCGGCTTGTTCGGAACGTAGGAAGTGGATATCTTCGACGATATCAAAACTCCAATAACCGGACGCAATATCCCAAACATGATCGGCTAATCCAACGGTTGGAACCAAAATCGTTTGACGGCTTTTTTCGATAAACTCTGAGATAGAAAGGGAGGGTCTAACCCAAGTGTCCACGCACTGCAATTGGGGTGTTGAATTTTGAACCTCTACTGTCCAACATTCACCCAAATCCCACAGCAGGTTTTCTCCAATGGCTTGGAGAATTTTAGGGATAGCCTCGCTAGGAGTTGCGGACTCGGACAGGATGCGAGTGGTTGCATACTGAACAGCGAGTCGTTTTTGCGATCGTTGACGTTCGGTAACATCCCGACCCACATAGATATAATTTTGTACGCCCTCGACATCAGTCTGAATCGCAGAACAGGAAAATGCGATCGCCAGTTTTTCTCCGGTTTGGGTTTGACAGATGACTTCTACAACATTCAAAGCTTCTTGAAATAAAAGAGGCGGCTGAGTCGCCGCGAGTAATATGCCATCCTCACGAGTCAGGATTGAGATCGGCCGACCGACGAGTTCTTCTTCGCTATAACCGAATAAATGTTGAGTGGCTCGATTGATAGTTTTAATAATTCCGGATGGCGTGGTCACAATTAAAGCATCTGCCATCGAGACAATAATGGTTTCAATATAAGCTTTGGAAGCTGTTAAAGCACTTAATATAAGACTTTTTTCATTGGATGACTGAACTAAATTCTGCTCTAAGATCATTCTTTCGGTTACTTCTTCCAAAAAAATGATTAAATAAGGATTTAAATCTTCATCAATGTGATTTTTAATGATACAAATATCGACATAGATAGGATTTCCTGCTTCAGAAGTCCGTGCGATAGCTTGAATTTCAAAATTTATCTGCCGTCCTTCAAGAATATCAAGTAATATCTCTTCCAGACCCAGCAGTTCGGGAAAGCCAAGACGTACATCCTGTCCCTTTGTGACCTCCTCAGGCGATTCAGCAAACCGTTGTATGCCCATAGAGGTTTCTAAAATATTAAAATCTCGATCAATCGTGAGGTATTCTTTGCGGCGTATGGTTAAAAGGGACAGAAGTTTGTTTAAAAGGCTACTCATCTGCGCTTTTTGGTGTAAGAATTCAGCCCTATTGACTGCCAAACAGAACCCTCTAATTGCTAGAAGTCAGCTAGATATCCTGTTGAACCGATCGCGGCTTGCTATCTCTTAATCTAAATCTTGAATGCGTCCAGGAGAGAAGCCTGCAATCAATAGGAAACTCACCTGCAACGACATGCTGACTCACCCGCACCCCAAAAGGATAAATATTGGCTTATTTTACGGTAATTCAGTGAGTAGTCCCAGTCTAGTCTATGTTGGGAGAATAAGTCATTAAATAACCATTCCAAATTAGTCGAATTTCCGTTCGACTTTCGATGTTCCAGCAACCCGATCAAAGAATCGTTCTTGCAAGCAACTAAATACTTCCATAAACAGGAATGGCTGCGCCGCGCATGTCTTTTGCCGCCTCCGAAGCGAGGAAACAGATGACTTGCGCCAATGATTCGGGTTTGACCCATTGGTCTGCCTCTTCGCTACCCATGGCCTGTCGGTTGGCAGGAGTATCAATCACGCTTGGCAAGACGGAGTTCGCTGTAATGTTGGTTCCTTTCGTTTCGTCTGCGATCGCTTTGGTAAGCGCTACCACCCCCGCCTTTGATGCACAGTAAGCCGCCAGTTGTCCTCCGGGTTGTACGGCACCTCTTGAACCCACAGTTACAATGCGCCCATAGCCGTGTTCCAGCATTTTCTTCAGACTATGCTTGCAGACTAAGAACGTCGTATTCAGATTTAAGTCAAAGTCTTTTTTCCACTGTGTATAACTATATTCGTGGGTTTTACCCATGGAAAAGCCGCCCACGAGATGAATCAGAACATCCACCCGTTCCATATCCTCAACGAGTCGTTCTACAGCCGCCTCATTGCTGAGGTCAACGGATACGAAGCGAATTTTGGAAAAATCGGTGGGTGAAAGCCTTTCCTTTAGACCTTCTATCTCTGAGTCAACGATATAGGGAATGGTGACTATTGCACCTTGTGCCAGAACAACTGAGGTAACGCCCATCCCTAAACCGCCAGTACCGCCCGTGAGTAAAACTTGCTTCCCTTTCATGTTCGTTGATTTGTGCTTCACACCATCCTCAACATACCTCGACATTAGGGAATCGGTACTTGTCGTTCTTGATGAGGATTGAACCCATGACCTGTTGTGAAAATAGAGGCTGAAACAACGCGAAATCCTTCCTATCCCTATTCTCAAGACAGAGTGACTGTTATTGAGGATGGTGCTAGCTATCTCGTGAACTACTCAGGGTTGCGCTAACGCTACACCCTGAGCTTGTTTGGGTCGAGGAGAAGTATTGCTATTTCTCCCCTCCCATCCGAAACCGCGCTTGCGACTTTCATCGCACTCGGCTACTCAACGTGTTTCCTTTTGTCATTACAGGACTTATGACTGCTTTTTTTGACCTTTTATGACCGGAATGTCGTTTATCCACTCCCATTCATATTTGCTCCATTGTTGAGCCAGTTTCTTGCGAAAATCTGAGTGTTCCTTTTTCCGGATTTCTATGAGGTCTTGGGCGGTCTTTTCGTCGTGGCAGTGTCGATGTAATAGTTGTAGGTTTTCCCACTCATCCTTGCCGCCTAATGCTCTGGGGGTTTTGTGGTCTGCTTCCATCACATCCCATTCTTGGAAGTGTAATTCGCACCAAGAACACTTGCCCTTTTGTTGATTAAGCAACTTAGCCTTTCGACTAGGCATTTCAGGGTGTGTCCCTAGTCTTGAACTCCAGTAAACTGAATCGCCGTCGAACGGGCTTTTATCGCCTTTAACCTTCACATAGTCAGTACTACTGCTACTGAATTCACTATGTTTTAGTAACCACAGAGGGTTCGCTTCCCCTGAACTGGTTGCGAATGCCCAGTTATTACCGCCGATGGTTGTCCAGTATTTGGTGTGACCATGACTGATGTTTCCACAGCGGCGTTTTGCCCATCGTCGGAGTTTCAGGTATGTGAGGTAATCTTGTCTTGATAGTTCTCCGCCCAATTGAGCATCGGAGTTTTGATAGTAAGAAGACCATCCCCTTATGACAGGGTTAAGGTTTTTTATGAGAACCGCTTGAGGCAATGACCTATGTTTTGTGATGAGCCTTCCGATTTCCTCTTGATGAGCCTTACTCGCCTTCTTCGATGGGGTGATGAGTGTATTGAAGCCTAATATCCTACCTTTGGTGTCTTTTGCACTTTGGTATTTACCAGCAGGGTATTGCTGGATGTGATGACCTAGAAAGTCAAAACCAGCTTTACCATCCTCACTTAACTCTGGATAGTGTGTGTGAGTTAGCCTCGTCTTTTCAGGTTTCAATTCCAAGCCTATGTCAACTAACCAGTCCGAGATTAGTTCTCGGCATCTTTGGACTATAGCTTTCTCTTCACATAGAAGCACGAAGTCGTCAGCGTACCTAATTAAAGTAGGGCTTCCGACTGTTCTCCCAAATAGTGATATTGAGTTGCGAATTCGGTTAGACGAATCCTTTGGGAATTGTTTTTCTATGTGTTGTTCTAAGCCGTGGAGGGCTATATTTGCAAGTAATGGGGAGATGACCCCACCCTGCGGTGTTCCCTCAGATGTAGCAGTAAATGCTCCTTGGTCTATTACTCCAGATTTCAGCCAAGCTTTGATTTGTTGCCTGACCTTACCTTTTGTTTTTATCTTTCGGAGCAATGCCTCATGGTTGATGCGGTCAAAGCATTTTGCTATATCTGCGTCTAGCACAAATTTAGCCTTGCTTTGAATACAATTTTTGATGTGCTTTATCGCATCGTGACATGACCTCCCTGGTCTAAAACCGTAGGAATTAGGTTCAAAAACCGCTTCCCATTCCGGTTCAAGGGCAGCTTTAACTACCGCTTGCAAAGCTCGGTCGTACATTGTGGGGATGCCTAATGGTCGTTTCTCTTCTTTTCCAGGTTTAGGAATCCACACCCTACGAGTAGGGCGGGATTTTCCTGTTAGTTTGAGTTGACCTGCTAGCTCTAAACGTGCTGCTGGGGACAGAGATTTTTTTCCATCCACTCCTGCTGTTTTCTTGCCAGTGTTGTCCTGTGTTACCCGTCGTACCGATAAGACCCTGTTATACCAAGACCTCATCAACGTCTTTTGGAGTTTGCGTACTCGTTTGACATCGCCGTGACGTGAAGCAGCGTAGATTCGCTTTTGTAACTTGAAGACATACCTTTCGGCTATGCGCCAATCAATCGCCTTCCATCCCTCTGTATTCAGTTGTGAATCAGATTTAGGCTTTTTCATTACTACTCCTGACTCTAGCTTTCACACATTGCGGTTTACGTCTGCTTATCCCGGCAATTACGCCATCCCTTTTCAGGCTTTACCCGTTGATTCGGGTTGGGCTTTTGCTTCTTAAACCATCCCACCTACCCTTGGCTTCTGGCTTGACTGCCTACCTCATCAATAAACCTTGGTGAGGAGCTTTTAGGAGGTTACTTCGTTCCTACTATCCATTGTGTGAGTCTTTAGGGCGTATCTATCCACCGGGGTTATAGGTAGTGCGCTATCTCGGTATCGGCATCCTGATAGACCTTACCCTTGCCAGATGTTTCCAACACAGGAGGTAGATAGAGTCTACTAGCTTATGTCCCCTGTTCCCATGTTTCGATGGGTCATCGATACTTCGTTTGTTCTACCCATAGAACTCTTGCTTTGCAGTAGGTGCTTTCAGCTATTACCACCTATTCCTGCTTTCACCCCCGCTTTATAGATTTGATGGTCAGTCTCCTCTATAGGGGCTACCAGTTATCTGGTAGTTTGTGTGCTTTCAGTCCCGCACCCGGACGGTAGGATTTAGTGTTTTCTGGATTAGGTTATGATGTCGGCGTGACCCTTTCATCTTTCCCGTTTTCCCCTAGCTGTCTTTGCTTTTGCTCGGCTAGGTGTCTTCACCTGCATGGATAGTAAGTTGTCATCAGCAGAGGATTAAAGTGCGAACTCTACCCTGGTGGGTTACTCTACTGAAGCCTGGAATCCCCCCATTTCTAGGTTTCTCCAGAACGAATCGCACCCAGTCTCATGGGGGAATGCCTCAGAACGGACTTGCGTCCACCCTTCGGTCTTACTTCCCCTCCACTGGCAGAGATGGACGTTCCATCCACCAATAGTTGCATTCTGATGCCTTCTGCTCTAATGTTCGTTGCGGCGTTACCATCCCTGTCGTGGTGAGTGCCGCAGTGAGGGCAAGTCCATTCCCGCACATCTAAAGGCATCTCTTCGACTTGGTGGTAACAATTAGAACAAAGTTTGGAGCTAGGGAACCATCGGTCAATTTCAACTAACTTCCCACCTTTCAACTCTTGCTTATAAGCCAAGAAGTTGATGAACATTCCCCATCCAGCATCAGATATTGCCTTGGCTAGATTGTGGTTACGAACCATGCCCTTGACATGAAGATTCTCTACTACGACAACTTGGTTTTCGTTGACGAGCTTTCGTGAAAGCTTGTGTAGAAAATCCGCTCTTGAGTTGCTCACTCGTTCGTAAACTCTAGCAACAACTTTTCTGTATTTATTCCTAGATTTGCTTCCCTTATCCTTTCTCGCTAGCTTCTGGTGTTTGCGTTTGAGGTTTTTTTCATGCTTTGCTAAATGTCTAGGATTGTCATACTTAGACACTTTGTTGCCGTCACTAGCAACAGCAAAGTGCTTTAACCCCAGGTCAATACCAATTACCTTACCTTCTGTTGAAGGAGCGGGATTCTCCCCTTCTACTTCGGACAAGATAGACGCATAGTATTTTCCCGACGGGTATGCGGTGACAGTGACCGTCTTGATTGTTCCCTCAATAGTTCTATGAAGCTTGGCTTTTACTGTGCCAACCGTTCCTGGTAGTTTGACAGCATTACCTATCACCTGAACGTTTTGAGGGTATTGAATAGACTGCCTGCCATGCTTTGATTTGAGTTGCACCCGGAGTTCATACGAGGAGGGACTTCCCGCACGGAAGAGTTAAAACCCATAACTCCAACGGGCGGCATAACCTCGACAGTCTAGATGGGTGAAACAGGACGCGGAGGCAATGCCTCCTCGATTGCCCCACCACGACTCCAATCGACGATGGGCTTCCTTGGGATGTACCCCACTGACGACGAAATCAACCGCATCACCAGACAAGTGGCGCGATTTAGTCGCACCCCCAGCCGCTCGATTGCTGGCGGGGTCGCGGTACCAGGAATTGATCGTAATGGATTTGCCGCCCATATAGTCCCGGACTTCCTCCATTGCCTCAGCTACCTTGAGAATTCCGTCTACGACTCCCACGGATGCAGGAATTCGGGTTCCGTTCTTGGTTGCTTCTGCCCAACTAAAGTGTCCGCCTTTAAGGATGGGTTCACCTAAGTACACAACCTCCAACTTGGGAATAGTAATGGGTCTGCCTCGATCCGGTGCGCTAATTTTCGTTTCTGGTGGCACCGGCATATCTTGTGGCCTGTTGTTTGGGCTGTCCTCATCTACGGGGTCATACAGATCGAGTAGGATTTTGGCGGTAGACTCGCCTAACAGACCCGGACAATCCAAATGAAAGTATTGCTTAAACTGGTCAAACGCCTGTTTAGTTTGCTCAAATGTCAGCTTTCCAGGATTGAGGAATTTACCTTTGACCAGTAGAGTCTGTATCTCCTGCGCCAGTTCTCTGTCGTTAATCCGCTCAAGCTCGATTGTGCCGTTCAATCCAGTAAGTTTGGGGAATTGCATACTCTTCAAATTTGGTAGGTGACCACGATAAAACTTTCAACGAGGAGAGATATCCTTGAAGGCTCACTCTCTTGTTTCCAATTTAATCGGTGAAATTAAGGCTGACTCATGGCGCGATAGCGTTAGCGTTAGCGAAGCGATCGCGACGAAGGAGCGTCAGCGAGGCGTTAGCAAGGGCGCTGCGGCGTAGCGCAGATCACTCACGTTTGGGAAACTGTGACCCTTGCGTTCATTGAAATAGCGTTACAACTCTGTTTTGACCTTTGAGGAGAAAAGTGTCAAGGGGCGATCAGCTTCTCTGCGAGACGCTACGCGGTTTTCATGCCCGAAGGGCTGTACGCTCGTGCCCAAGGCGAGCGCAAATCTCGAAATACTTCCTACAGAGAATAAAACTCGGACTGTTCACTGATGTTTTCCCAGAAAACAATTCGTGTCAAGGGTGCTTTTGTTGACAAACACTCTCCCATCGGGATTTCTGCCGCTATTCACTACAGTAGCTCAAGGGTTTTCAGCTCTTGTGCACCATTTGCCGATGCCGCTAGACTTGTAAAAAAACATTAATTATCTTCCTCCATGAAAAACTATGACAGAATATCTCTAGTGGCAGTTTTACCAACCCCCTAAAGGTAGATATTAAAATTTAGCTTTTGCCGGGGAAGAAGGGGCAAAAGGGTGCAAGGGAGGAACCAGGGATTTCCGTTGTTCGCTGGAACCATTTTTATAAAGTCGATTGGTCTGAGTGTCCCTAGGCTACCCGTATCACTCGAAGGTCAGCTCGTTTAATACTGTACAAAAAGACCTAATTGTGATACGTCAAACTTCTAGATTGTGCATCTCTTAAATTTTTACCTGACACTCGCCTGATTCTTGTATGAATAAACGTGGGTTCACCCATGAGATAGGTAGTAGAGTTCATTGGGGTGACAATCTCTTCCACTACAGATTTCGCTCTATTGGTCAATTCTTACGTCGTAGATTCATTTTTTGTCTAGTTATTTGTTTGTGTTAGTCCGCATTGTGTTCCAATAAAAAACTTTTGGTTATATGGCGAAAGAGTCTTATAAGCAATTCCTCAAGCGTAACCTATCGGGCATGATAGATCGCCTCGACCTGGACGAATTTCGCAAGGATGCCCTGAAATCCCGATGGCTAGATCAACTCCTGTGGCTAGAGAGTAGCGCAGCCAAAGCGAAGACACGGTTCTATACGCTGAGACTGATCACCATTGTCGGCGGGGTCATCACTCCTGCGCTTGTATCTCTCAATCATGGTCAACTCAAAATCCGGGAGGTGTTTACCTGGACGGCGTTCGGAATGGCTCAAGCGGTTGCCATCTCCGCCGCCGTTGAGGAGCTTTTTGGCTTTAATATTCGTTACCGTACCTTCCGAAACACGGCTGAGGGTCTGAAGGTAGAAGGGTGGCAGTATTTTCAGCTCACCGGACACTACAATCGCTACCGCTCTCACTCAGGTGCCTACGTAGAGTTTGCCGGTCGCGTAGAAGGGCTGATTCAGCAAGATATCGATGGATATCTCACTCAGGTACAGCTTGCTGATGAAGCTTCACGGCAAGCTAGGCAGGAAGCAAAAGAAATGGCGACTACAACGACTGCCATTACCGTGGAACGGCTCAATCAGATTCTGGAAGAGAGAGAAAAAGAACGCCAATTAGCCCCCCCTCCACCACCGCAAGAGGTAACATCAACACCTCAAGGAGAACCCGAACTCGTCTCCGTAACGTCTACAGTGGTGGTGAAAGAGACGAATGGCAATGGTCTGCCCAAAGTGGATCTCAGCATCTGGGAGAACGTGATCGATTTACCGGCGGAAACCAAGCCAGAACCCAAGCTGCAACCTCAAAATGGCTCGACCAACGGGAACCCGACGGGGCGAAAAATGAATGCGGCGGGAATGAGAATCCTGAAGGAATGTGAGGGACTGTATCTAAATTCATACAAGTGTCCCGCAGGAGTGTGGACGATTGGCTATGGTTGCACCAAGGGAATCCGTCCCGGTATGACCATTAGTGAAGCCGAAGCGGAAGAGATGCTCAGGAAAGAACTGACCGAGTTTGAGAAGGGAGTTGAGCGAATCCTCAGCCACATTCCTCTTAACGAAAATCAGTTTAGTGCGTTGGTTAGCTTAACTTACAATTGCGGAATGGAGCCGATCACAGAAGGCATGACCATCCGACGCAAGCTAGAAGCTAGAGATTATCGGGGGGCGGCTGAGGGATTTCTCTTGTGGAACAAGGGAGGCGGGCGCGTGCTGCCCGGGTTGGTGAAGCGCCGAGAGATGGAGAAAAAGCTGTTTCTAAGTGAGGTTTAACAATGGAACAAGATTATTCCGAGCGCTATTCAGAACCCTATTCAGACTCTTACAGAGTTCCCCGCTCAGAGACTGAAGTACTCATCGAGCGATTGGACAAGCTTACCATGACTCTGGAGAAGCAGCACGAAAACCATGACCGACTGATGAGTCTACTTGAGCGCCAGATGACCGTGATTGAGCGGCTGTTGCTTCGGTAGTGGATTTTTGGTGGCGCTCCATTCTTTTGGGGGATATCCAGACAGGCTATATCTGTATCTAAGGTAAAAGGTGGGCATGGCTCACCTTTGTTCTTACTTTCTTATTCCGAACCAGTGATACCAAATCCGGATGAAATATCAGCCTCTAACTTTCAGATCAGCCAATCACTGTCAGTGGATAGAGGATATAAAGTTTTTGCTCTTTTACAGTAAGGGTTAAATGAATAACCCCTGTAGAAGTCAAGAAAGACCTATGGCAGTACAAGGTAAAGAACGTTCAGGCACGGACCCCATGCGTGAAGCCATGGCGACAGCCAATCAAATGGCTAATTCAGCGCGTCAATTGGCTACTGCCGTAGCCCAAGTTGCGGCTGACAACGTTGCCAATACGACGGCTGCTGTAGGCAAGACAGTTGTACCGGCGGCTCAGCAATTCGTGGAACAGGGAACGGAAACGGTAGGAAAAATCGTTACTCCCATCGCGGAAAATCCCCTGATTAAATATGCTGCAAAAGTTCCGGGCATCAACGTACTCATGGCTGCACTCGGTCAGGTTGATCTGGAGAAGGCTCAGGCTGAGGTAGACAAGCTGCGCCAGGACTATCCTCTAGAATCAGCCGCTCAGATTGCTCACCGCATCATTGTCGATACGGCGTTGAAAGGCGGTGGCATTGGATTACTCACTAACTTTGTCCCTCCTTTGGCACTCGCTCTATTTGGAATTGAACTCGCGGCGGTTACAGCACTCCAATCTGAGATGATCTATCGCATTGCAGCAGCCTACGGATTTTCGCTGAAAGATCCAGCGCGGCGAGGTGAGGTTCTTGCTATTTTTGGGTTATCCGTGGGAGGCTCAGGAGTCCTGAAAGGTGGACTGAGCTTTGTGGAACTCCTACCTATCATTGGTGCTGGGGTTGGAGCGTCGAGCAACGCTGCTCTGCTTTACTCCCTCGGACACGTTGCTTGCCAATTTTATGATGCTAAGAAAAATTCTACTAGACCAGTAGAGGTGAGTGTAGTAGGGAATGGGGCTAACTCCTAGCGTGAGCGGGAGAGGATATCACTGGAGTGGAATACCGATTTGTCCAAACCATGTAGCCTTATCCCAGTAGCCCCGTTGGAAACGAATCTTTTCTTCTATAATCTGAAAAAAGCCACAACCCCGTAAACTAAAACTCTTCCCGGAGGGGGGAATTCCAGCAAATTCACCCAGAAAGGTTCCCCCACCTGACCACTCGATAATCGCCCACTCTCCATCTTCAAAGAGATTTTCGATGTGAGTGTAGTTGTCGGGAAAAGCCTGGAAGAACTTTACAAAATCCTCAAAGATTGCCTGTCTTCCCTGAACGGGGTGATCAGCCGCTACCTGAATGTTAGTTGCATCATCATGATAAAGTGCAGCGGCGGCCTGGGCATCGCGAGTGTTGAGTGCATCGACCCAAAGCTGAAGGACTTCTTTCGGTGTTTTCATGTACCTCTCAGAGAAATTAAGAAGGTCGTGTAGGATGGGTATAGCCTACTCTACGAGGCTCAATTTGTCGTTGTCTGGCTTGCTGTCGTGCGCGTTTCTCCTCAGTGAGGCTATCAAAGCAATGGGGACAGGAAATGCCTTCCTGATAATGGGGTGAGGTTTTATCGGATTCAGCAATCGGATGCCCACAACTGCGGCACATCTCATGAGTTCCTGTCTCCAACCCATGCTCTACAGCGACTCGTTGATCGAAGACAAAACATTCTCCTTGCCACAGGCTTTCTTCTGGTGGAACTTCTTCTAAATATTTGAGAATGCCGCCTTGGAGATGATAAACCTCTTGGAACCCTTGAGCCATCATTAATGATGTTGCTTTTTCACAGCGAATACCGCCAGTACAGAACATCGCCACCTTTTTATGCTTGCTGGGGTCAAGGTGGGTGCGAACATAGTCGGGAAATTGGCGGAATGAAGCCGTTTTGGGATTTTGCGCTCCTTTGAAGGTGCCAATACTCACCTCATAGTCATTGCGGGTGTCGATTAGGGTTACTTCGGGATCGGAAATTAGCGCATTCCACTCCTGAGGACTGACGTAGGTGCCGACGCGATCGCTCGGATCGATTTCGGGCAATCCTAGAGTGACGATTTCTTTCTTCAACCGCACTTTTAGGCGCTCGAACGGGGGAGAATCGGCATGAGACTCTTTATGTTCTAGGTCAATTAGACGTGGATCGGAGCGCAAAAAGCATAATACGGAGTCAATCGCCTGACGGGAACCTGCGATCGTGCCATTAATGCCCTCTGCGGCAAGCAAAATTGTGCCTCGGATGCTCTGTGCTTGGCAATAAGCCAACAGGGGGGCTTGCTTCTGTGCGAAGTCCGGCAACTTGACGAATTTATAGAATGTTGCAACAACTTGGGTCATTTCCCCACTCAACTAGATGTGTAGCAAGGTTTTGCTCTGGTTTACAACTTAACCTGACAAACGCCAACTTTTAGATGAATTTAGAAATTTTTGGGTTGACCCCCTTTTTAAATTCATCGGTAGAAGCTACAATAACGAAGGTGACTAAACAGTTCATTCCTGGCTATGGGGGTTTAGCTCAGTTGGTAGAGCGCCTGCTTTGCAAGCAGGATGTCAGCGGTTCGAGTCCGCTAACCTCCATTTCTGTACAACAAGTTACAACTTACTTTAATTTAAATCCTCTCAAACCGTTTGAGCCGAGCTGTGATCGCACTGAGCAATTCTTTTCGAGTAAAAGGTTTAGTTAAATAATCGTCGGCTCCTAGTTCCATCCCCAATCGCATATCATCTTTAGAGACTTTGGCTGTCAGAAAAATAAAAGGAATGTTGGCAGTGGTTGGATTAGAGCGTAAGGCTGTGAGGACATTATGACCCGTTACTCCCGCCATTGTTACATCACAAAGTACAATATTTGGCAATTCTCGTAACGCTATTTCCAGCCCCTCTCTTCCGCCGGAAGCAACAAGCACTTCATATTTATCTGAAAGCAGGTCTTCCAGATTTTCTCTAATTTCTTTTTCGTCTTCAATGACTAGGATTTTTGCGGAATTCTGGTTCATAAGTCAATAAAATTTTTAGCTGTCACCCTGGAAAACTATTGAATACCTTCCAGCTTCAGGAAAGTTACTGCGTAGCCTTTAGTTCAATCGCTAAACGGTGTTTCTCACGGCTCATTAACGATTAACTTGATGGAGTCTTCCTCCAAATTACTGGGTAACGATTGCTCTGGCTACCGAGAAAATACGTAATTGTCAGCAGAGTTACAGTGGCTTCAGTGTTTTTACTCAGTCTGAGGAACAGATAGACTTCAGGGTTCAAATACTGGGGCGCTCTCAAGATCTTCAGGTAGAGGAAATTCTACCACCAGAGTTGCGATCGCAGCAATTTTGGCAAAATTCTCTACTACGCTGAGGCGATATTCTGGAGCAAGTGGTAAATCAATCAGTTGAGCGGTTTGCTCCACATAGTCAGCTATATTTAGGCTTTCTTCAGGCATGAATGGCTAGCTTCCTAGGTCAAAGAGTTGTGACAATTTTACTCTACCCACAAAAATGAGGGAAGAAAATCATTCTGAAGGTGATTTATCTAATGCGGATAGCTCGGTTTTACGGGTATCGCATAGTTTTGTAGTTAACTTTTAGTAGTTTATAACCTTTGGTGGTTACGCTGTATTTTCAAATCACCCAGTTGGGTGAATCCACTGGGTGAAGCGTATTTTAATTAAAAATAGTATTCCCAACAACAATACATAAATTATTAAACATAACCGGAAAAATCTTGATGGCTCTTGTAGCTCTATGTTGTGAACATAGAATATAGAATTACTTCTGATCATGGGAAACTTACTTTACTTACTGAGTGGCATACTGGTTTTGAGTACATCCACGGCTTGTCTATCTCAAACCGAGAAACAAGGAAACAGGGCTACCAATCCCAATACTCCAACAGTTACATTTATAGATTCAAGTACAGCGTCAAAATCTAGACCGAATAAGAAAACCGTCACTGATGAATGGACGCAGAGACAAATTCCAGTCAAGCTTTTTAACCAAAACGGATTTCCCTTTACCACTTACTTTCCTGAAAATGACTTTATTGTTGAATCTGCGGCATCGGATGAAGGTATGGGTGTTTGGTTTTATTCCAAGGCAAGTGGTAAAAAATATCAGTCAGCTTACGTGCACTTTTTCTTTCCAGCTAAGTCTCCAAACCTAGAAGGGATGAGAAGATCAGTTGTTGGAAAACGTGGTTTGATGGAAACCAATAAATGGACGGTGAAGCGCCGCACTCAAAATGTTCCCTATCGCTGGGCTAAAGAAAGAATTGATTTCGATCAAAAGCAAGGCAATAAAAGCATTATGGGAACTGTCTATATTGGCGAATATAAGGGTAAAGCTTTTCGCGTTACCGAGCATTTCCCCGCCGATTACGGAGATGGATTTGCTCCTAGAGCCAGCATCCTTCTAAGAGAATTACAAGCCAAGAATTAACTACGATGAAGAATGAAGTCTGAAGAATCAAAAACATTTTCTCTCTGACTTCATTCTTCATACTTGAATCTCAAATTGTAGCTGATGGCTTTTGAGAAAATCATGTGTAAAATGGTCGACAACATTAGTATTATTGAGTTCTAGATTGTAGAAATCAACAAAATCATGATTAAAATAGGGGCCTGCGTGCCAAGTCCCCATCTCTAACTTGATAAAGCAATTGCCGGGAAGGTGGAATGCGACGATATCTCCTAAGGCTGGTTTGTCAGCTTCAGGATTCGGCGGGGCAACTGCAATTAACCAGTCTTTTCCTTCCAGAGAACCTAAACATTGAGTGCATTGGATATGGCGAGTAATTTTGTGAAACTTACGGCCTTTGTGATGCAGGCGCATAATATAGAATCGAGGTGTTCCATTCTGGAGGTTTAACTGAGCATCATCAGCATCGTAAGATTTGCCATCTTGACTAGCAAAAATGACTTGACCATAAGGTCGGAATCTTTCTGGCGTAATCCATTCGGCAGGTAACTGTTGAATGGTCTTGGCTGTACTCATGGGTTGACCTCTGTTAGTTACAGTTTATTATCTTCTGAATATGGCCTTACAAAGAGGATAACTCACCAGACTAAACGTTGAATACAGGGAAAATCTCATCGCCATTGGCAGGTGTATGACGGCTATCGCTGAAACATTCACTGTACAATTAATGGCAATAATTTGTAGAATAATGCAGCTTGTTGTAGAAACACTGTCGCATGGCTCAAAACATCAGTATTTTTTCCTTTTTCTCTGGAGCTGGTTTTCTTGATTTAGGATTTGAATTCAGTGGTTTTAACATAGCTTATGTAAGCGAAATTCACTCCCCTTTCTTGGCAGCCTATCGCTACTCTAGGCAATGTCTTAACCTACCTGCACCTAGATATGGATACCATGAAGGACAAGAAGCAGATATCATTAACCTAACTAGGGGAGAAACAGCACTCCGTCTGGGGGATTTAATCAAAGATTGTCGTTGGAGCAATGAGCTTGTTGGATTTATCGGCGGCCCTCCCTGTCCCGATTTTTCTATAGGTGGAAAAAACCGAGGGCAAGAAGGAGATAACGGCAAGCTTTCCGCCTCCTACATTCAATTAATTTGTCAGCATCAGCCTGATTTTTTCTTGTTTGAGAATGTCAAAGGCTTATGGAGTACCCAAAAACATCGTAGTTTTTTTGAGCAGCTTAAAGGCCAACTGAGCGAGGCAGGTTATATTTTAACAGAGCGCCTAATTAATTCCTTAGAATATGGGCTACCTCAAAATAGAGATAGGATTATTCTGATTGGATTTCGGAATAATGTGATTCAAGACTTAGGAATAAAGTTTACAAATAAACATAATTTATTATTTGACTGTTTTCCTTGGGATAAGTATGTCATATATCCTAAAAATAAAGTTTTTTCTTACCCTTGGCCTACGACTAACTTATTTCAAGAAAATTCTATCATTCCTTGCCCTGAGCATATTCCTCAAGAATTAACCGTTGAGTACTGGTTTCAAAAAAATGATGTCCTCAACCATCCTAATGCTCAACATTGTTTTACACCTAGAGCTGGGCTCAAGCGATTTGAGTCTGTGGATGAGGGAGATGATTCTAAAAAATCATACAAGCGTCTGCACCGATGGCGTTATTCCCCTACGGCTTGTTATGGAAACAATGAAGTTCATTTACATCCCTATAAAGCCCGTAGACTTTCAGTTGCAGAAGCGCTAGCCATACAATCTTTACCGAAAGACTTTGTTTTGCCCGCTCATCTATCTTTAAGTAATATGTTTAAGACGATTGGCAATGGTGTTCCTTATCTAGCCTCGAAGGCGATTGCCTTAACCATCATTGACTTTCTGGAGACAACTGAATGGCAGATGTCTTATTATTTATCTTGTCATTCCTTGATATAAACAATACAAATAACTACAAGAAGCGTTTACTTTTACGTTAACCCAACTAAAGCTAATCAATTAATATTTAAAAATATACTAAATTTCATCCTTCATCCTTCATATTTTAATAAAGTCGCCTCAATATCGGTTCGCATGGTAGAACTATATCGACAGTCACTATTAAGACAATCCACCAATAACTGATTGGCTTGGTAATACTGCTTGAGTAATTGTAGTTGCAAAGCTGTTAACTGCCAACCGTGACCAATGTGGCGATACTCTATAAGCATAGAATGAAATTGCTCTGCCCACACCTGACCATAAGCCTTCCACCATTGGAGCGAGTAATCGCGACCTTTTCCTAAATCAGGTAATTGCTCTTTGAGCTGCTGGAAACATTGGCTCAATAGCGCTCGCTTTTCTTTCCCTCCTAACTCAGATTCTCTTTCCAAAAGTCTCTCCAAGTTTAAAGCAAAACCCAGCGCCAAAATTTGTTGAATCTCAGGATTGTGTGTCAGACTCTGCACTAAAGAGAAAGCACGCGCTAACTCTAAATCCAAAGCTAACTCCGGTGTCAAATCGCGAGCGAGGTTCCGATCCAGCGCCACCGCCAATCCCAAATCACGGTCTAAAAACAGAGTAAAGTAAAAGGCACGTACTGCCGCTGGTTTGTAAGGGGTTTGCAGCAAATAGCATTTTTGACTAATACCCGCCAAGAATTCCTGCAACTGACAATCTTCTGCCACCAATCTATCAATTTGCTGCTTCATTAGCTTGAGCAAGAGTTCTGCATTCCTCAACAATCCAGCGGTTAGTAAAAAAACTTCCCGCCACTGGGGTTCCCGGATGTGAGTACTCAACCGTTGCAACGCTTCCCTGAGTGTTGCCGTATCCGGACTAGCGACAATGTTTCTGGCGGTTAAATACTCTTGAAATGTCAAATGAGAGAATGAGTAAACCCCTAACGCTCGTTCTACTAATAAACCATGTTGTGCTTCAATCGCTTTCAATACACCCTCGCTATTCAGGCGTAGCGTTTCTGGGTCTATATTGGCTTCTGGTAAAGTTGTTAGATAGTCAGCAATGTGTTGCTCAATTTCAGTTTGTTCAAAGAAGTAATTTCCTTCTTCAAACGTCGTAGCCGCAATATGGCTCAAGAGTTTAATTTTGTGAGGTAACGACAAATTTCGATAAATTTCATCTCGTTGAATGCCTCGCGCTTCATCCCAGCGCACCAATAAAATATCTAATCCCGCTTCATAGAGCTTGGAGCGTTTTTTGGGGAAATCTGCCTTAGCCTGAAATACACTTACGGTTAAATTCAGTAAAATTGGTGTTCTCGCCAATTCTCGAATTGGTTGGTTTTCTGGTAGTTTTAGTTTGTCAATAAACTGAGTGGCTAGATTTAAACCTTTCTCTTCGTTCGGTTTAGACGTTGCTGTCCTAAACCATTTTTTGGCAAAGGCTTCGATTTGAGTTTGGTCAAAATCGGCAAGCTCAACATAAGTAAAGCCAGGAAAACGATACGGTTGAGCGGCAAAACGACAGGTGATAATAAACGAATTTTGATAATAGGTTTCAGAGAATTTAGTGATTTGTTTGAGCAGCGTATCGATATGATCGGCTCGGACTTCGTCTAACCCATCCAGCAAGATTAACACCTTGCCGTGTTTGAGCAAGGTTTCTACATGCTGTACCGAAATACCAAAATCATTTAATTTTTGATTAATATAATCTAATAAACTAAAATCATCCCCAGTCGTGATATTGTTACCTAGCGTTTCCTCCGCTAAGTTTCTCAGTTGAATAAAAATAGGAATTCTAGGTAAAGGTAACTCCCCTCGAATGCACTGAAGTGCGACTTTTTGTAAAAAGGTTGTTTTCCCGGCTCCCGGCTTGCCCATCACCATCAGTTTGGGGTAAGTCGAGATTATCCTTTGGGCATCCGCCAAGCTGCTTGTATCCAGCGCTGGAACTTTCTTCTGTCTCGATTGAGTCAAGCCTAAGCGGTCAAACGGGTTGACTGTCGCTGATTGTAAGTCAGACACCTCTAGCCATTGTTGACAGCTCAGTTGTTCGAGAATGCTGACATTGACATAAATGTCATCTAGTGGTATGGAGTAAGCGATATCGAGTAACCGCAAGGTACCACACTGGGCGAGAATGGGGGAATCGAGGAGCGATCGCACCTGTGCCACTAATGCATCCACATCAGATTCCACCGTTAATTTCTGTACAATCGGTGCTATCTTTTGAGCGGGTGGTGCTGAGTCCAACTGTAAGTCGGCAATCTCTTGCCAATCCAGATCCAGGCTCAAACAGATATCGATAAAAATATGGCGCTCAATTGGCTGACCTTTGAAGAACTTCCAAACCGACTGGCGCGTCTCTAACCCCACTTCACCCGCGAGATACTCTTGCGTCCATCCTTTACGCTGGAAGGCTTTTTTGGCCTGCTCAATGCCTACTGTAGATGCTCGGAGCGATCGCTTTACCATTGGTCACAATTGTTTCCACTTTTGGGTCAATTATGGTATGTATCGCTACATTTTTCTGGGAGTCCCTTAACAACTATATCCAAAATTGTGTCCTATCTCTCTGTGTTGATCACGATTCATTAGTCACATTTCTTTAACTTTTCCCAAAGGGGAAAATGAAAGGATAAGAAGAGAAATTGAAAAAATAGTTTTCTGAAAAAATTCTTATTAAAAGACTTGGGAAAACGGCTTAAATCATGTGGGACATTGTTTTCCAGATCATCAGTGCAGCAACAACAGGCTTGCTCGTTGGCTATTTCTGGGGCAGGGGCAAAAAAGCCTCCCCTCAAGAGAGTCAGAACGTTTGTTCACACAATCTCCAAGAGTGCCAACAAGCCGAGGAGTCCCTACGGGAGAGCCAGCGCACATTAGTGACCCTAATGAGCAACCTACCGGGCATGGTCTACCGATGTAAGAACGACTGCAATTGGACAATAGAATTTGTCAGTGAGGGCTGCTATCCACTGACAGGCTATCACCCCACCGACTTGATGGGGAACCGAACAGTCTCCTACGGGCAACTCATCCATCTAGATGATGGCAACTGGGTATGGAACGAGATTCAAGCCGCCTTGCAAGAGTCCCGACCCTTCCAATTGACCTACCGCATGATCACCGCGACAGGCGAAGAAAAGTGGGTTTGGGAACAGGGATGTGGAGTGTTTTCTCCCCAAGGGGAAGTGCTAGCCATCGAAGGCTTCATTACTGATATTACACAGCGCCAGCAATTTGAACAGTCTTTGCAGGAGAGCGAGGAACGGTTCCGTCGTCTATCAGAAGCCACTTATGAAGGAATTTTAATCCATGATCACGGCATGATTATCGACGCGAACCAAGCGATCGCTCACACGTTTGGATACGAAACCGATGAGCTGATTGGGATGAGTGGCTTTGAACTGCTGGCTCCCGAATCGCGAGATATCGCCTTGAAGCAGATTCAGGCCGCTTATGTAGAACCTTACGAAGTCGTTGGTTTGAGCAAAGACGGCTCTAAATTTCCCGTTGAAATTCAAGCCAAACTGATTCCTTACCACAATCGCCTCGTGCGGGTCGTGGCCATTCGGGATATATCCCGTCGCCAACAGATAGAAAAGGAGTTGCGGCAGGCCAGAGACCAGCTACGAGCCGTTTTGGATGCCGTACCTGGGAGTATTAGTTGGATTAGTTCCGATTTGAACTACCTGGGCGTTAATCGCTATTTAGCTAAAAGCTTCAACCAACCCCCAGAATTTTTTGTGGGTAAACCCATAGGCTTTCTCCAGCCCGGTTCACAAGTTAGCGAGTTCTTGCGTGAATTTTTTGCGAGTTCGGAGTCAGAAGCCTCACTGGAATTAGACTGGCAAGTCGATGGTGTTCCTTCCCATTATCTAATTGTTGCCCAAAAGTACCTGCAAGGCCAAGCCGCTGTCTGTGCTGGGTTTGACATTACTCGGCGCAAGCAAGCCGAGCAAGAGCTGCGCTACAGTGAAGCCTGCATTCGAGCGTTGTATGAAGTGACAGCCGCTCAAGACTTGACCTTTGACCAACGCCTCCAGAGGTTATTAGAACTTGGATGTGGATGGTTTGGCCTTGATATTGGGCTTTTGGGACGCTTAGACGAAAATTGTTATCAAGCCATCGCTGCTTTTGCAGCGGTGCCCAAGGCTATAACCACTGATTTAGCAGTAGGGAATCAGCCTGGACACCATCACGCTTGTCTCTCCACCTCCAACCCAGCTTTGCCCACACCCATACTTGCCAAAGGAGGCGTTTTTGATTGGAAGCCGAACAATTGCCAGCAGATTTGGCAAGCCGCAGGGTTGGTGAACCTGGAGTCGGCTGTGGCGGCTCAATGGTACGCCGATCCAGCACAGTCCATCGCGACGATGGAGGCTTATCTGCGTATCCCAGTGACTGTCGCCGGTCAGGTTTACGGCACCCTCGGCTTTTGGAGTTGTCGCAAACGCAACCGCAACTTCAAAGCGGTGGAACGGGAATTGTTGAAGCTGATGGCGCGCTGGATTGGGGGTGAAATTGAACGGCAACAAGCCGCCGATGCCTTGCAACAACAGTTCCATCGTGCGTTACTGCTCAAACAAATTACCCAGGAAATTCGCCAAAGTTTAGATACTCAACAAATTTTACAGACGACAGCCATGCAAGTGGGACGGGCACTGCGCGTCAATCGCTGTTTATTGTTTAGATATGAGGCGATGCAACCCTCTCGCTTAGTCTGTGTGGCGGAGTATTTAGCGGGAAAGCATACATCACTCCTCGATTTATTAGAGCTTGCAGTAAATGGCAATCCTTACCTAGAGGAGATATTGGCTCAAGACCGAGCAATCCCCGTTACTCATGTCGATGATCATCAATTGTTGCAACCCTTTCTCCGCCTGTTTCATCGCCTAGGTGTGCCATCCTTGTTAACGGTTCGCACCTCCTATCAGGGTCAACCAAACGGTGTGATTAATGTACACCAGTGTGACGCTACCCGCTGCTGGAGTGAGGATGAAATCGAGCTGCTCGAAGCCGTAGCCGATCAGGTGGGAATTGCCCTTGCCCAAGCTTGCCTTTTAGAACAAGAAAAGCAGCAGCGTGAGCAACTGGCTGAACAAAATGTAGCACTAGAGCAGGCCAAGCAGGCAGCAGAAGTCGCCAACCAAGCCAAAAGTGAATTTCTGGCGATGATGAGCCATGAAATCCGCACACCGATGAACGGGATTATTGGCATGAAGAATCTGCTGCTCAATAGTTCACTCACAGAAGACCAACAAGAATTTGCGCGAACAATCAGCAGCAGCAGCGATGCTTTACTGCGGATTATTAACGATATTTTAGACCTTTCTAAAATCGAGTCCGGTAAGCTGGAGTGGGAGGATCAACCGTTCGAGCTGCTTTCTTGTATTGAGGCGGCGGTGAATCTGCTGACTCCGAAGGCCGTTGATCAACGCTTAGATTTGACTTACCAAATTGATGCACAAACTCCGCTCACTCTGGTGGGAGATGTGACCCGGTTGCACCAAATCCTACTGAATCTCCTGAGTAATGCTGTCAAATTCACGGATGCGGGTCAAGTCAAGGTTTCAGTCACCGCCCAGGCATTGGGAAATAACGAACCATCGAACTTAGTCTTAAGCCCCCATCCCCCATTCCCCAGGCTTTATGAGATCCAGTTTGCCGTCCAAGATACAGGCATCGGCATTTCCCCAGAGCAAATGAATCGCCTGTTTAAGCCGTTTAGCCAAGTGGATGCTTCAACCAGCCGACGTTATGGAGGTACAGGGTTAGGTTTGGCGATTAGCCAACGGTTGTGCGAACTGATGGGGGGTCGGATGTGGGTTGAAAGTCAGGGGGTGTGTGCTGGAAATCCGCCTGACGATTTGGGCTGGAAAAATCGTGATCGGCTTCTCTACGAGACGATCCGGGAACGCTACTGCCCCTTGGGCAATCGCCTGGGAAATGAGCAGGGCTTAGATACAGTTGAATTTGACAAGTTCTCTCTGCCTCCAACATCCTCAGGGTCTACGTTCTATTTCACCATCGTTGCCCCTGGTTATCCCTTCACCCGCTTTCGTGATCTGGGCGATAGCATTTGGCAGCGCCCTTTAGGCGATCGCTTACTCCCTGAACTAACCCCCCAGATCCCTCAACCCTCACAATTGATGCCGTTACGGATTCTACTGGCGGAGGATAATCGTGTAAACCAGCAGGTTGCCCTACTCACCTTGAAACAGTTGGGATATCAAGCCGATGTGGTCAGTAATGGTCGAGAAGTCCTCGAAACCTTGCGTCGTCAGCCCTATGACGTGGTATTGATGGATGTGGAAATGCCCCAAATGGATGGATTGACGGCTACCCGTCTGATCTGCCAAGAATGGACTGCCGACCTAATGATAGAGGATGCTGGCAAAGAATCACGAGTTACTCAAACAGATGTATTAACCACTCCTGCAAAATCCCCGCGTCCCCGAATTATTGCCATGACGGCTTATGCCATGGCGGGCGATCGCCAGAAGTGCCTTGAAGCTGGGATGGATGACTATATCAGTAAACCCATCCAAGAGCAGGAGCTGATTCGAGCCTTACAGTTGTGCCAGTCGGCAGTCTGTGAGCCCAGAAAGCCGCCCACACAGGAACGCTGGGTAGTTCCTGTGAATGTTGATGCTCCACCCGTACTCGATCGCCGGGTACTCAACTCCCTGCGGCAGATGGCGGGTACTAAAGCCGCCACGCTCTTACGCCAAATCATCGAACATTACCGAGAAGAGGCTCCTCAACAGCTGCAAGACATCCGGGATGCTGTGGCGGCTGGGGATGCTCAATCCTTGCGCCAGTCCGCCCATAGCCTCCGTTCCAGTAGTGCCAATCTGGGCGCAATGAATCTCTCCCATCTCTGCAAAGAGTTAGAAATGATCGGGCGTGCTGGTACCACTACGGGTGGGCCGGAGTGGTTAGCGCAGGTAGAGGCAGAGTATGAGAAAGTAAAAGTGGCTTTGCAATTGGAATATAAGCAAATTTCTGCATGAACCTTCCATCTCACCCAGATTCTTCCCTGGTTCTGGTCGTTGATGATGACCGCTCCCTCAGAACGCTGCTTCGCTTTGCGATGGAAGAAGAAGGATATCAAGTGGCAGAAGCGAATAATGGAGAGAACTGCTTGGCTCAATTTGCACGCCTCACACCGGATATTGTGTTGCTCGATGCCGTGATGCCGGTGATGGATGGCTTTACCTGCTGTAGCCAATTGCGTACTCTTCCCACGGCGGAGTACACGCCTGTACTGATGATTACGGTACTTGACGATCAAGAGTCGGTCGATCAGGCTTTTGCGGCTGGTGCGACGGATTATGTCACGAAACCCATCCATTGGGCCGTGCTGCGTCAGCGTGTTGCCCGTCTTTTGGAAGCGAATCGGTCGCTCACCCAAGTTCAACAAGTCACCGAGGCGTTGCAAAGGCAGCTCCAGCGGGAGATATTATTCCGAAGCCTTACTCAACGTCTGGCTCAGGTTCTGACTTTGGAGGAAATTCTCAACCCCTGTGTCAATGAAATTCGAGAGTTTTTAGATGTAGATAGTCTTGCATTATATCACAAAAATGGAAATTTGGCGGTAAAGTCTCTCTCCGAGAACGGAACTTCTCGGTTTCAACCCTCTGGTCAAGAGTCGGGTTGGGAGATGGAATATGCTCAAGAGTTTGAGGCTGGGAGGATTGTCGCTATTTCGGATATCCAGCAGCCAGAAGTATCTGCTACTGTTGTCCAGCGTCTGAAGCAGGTAAGGATGAAGGCTGTGCTGATGGTACCCGTTTTTGTCCGAGGAGAGTGGTGGGGACTGCTAGAAGCGGCTGACTCGGACTCTAGGGATTGGCAAGGGGAAATGGTAGATGTTTTGGTTGATGTGGCAAATCTGATAGCGCTCACACTTGGCTACCGCGATAAATGAGAGTCTCAGGTTCTGGCTAACAACTCCAACCCTCGATGCCGTGAGAGCTTGATCTGTTCGTCCGTAGACACTCGTAGGCTCGTTTTGCTCATGCAGATTCCAGATGAGAGATGTCTCCCAAAATGTAACGAAGTGTAAATAGCTTATACACAAGTTGAACAGAAGTTGAACGCGATCGCAAACATCAGACTCTAATACTAGAAATATAGACAGCCGAACAAGATTGAACAACAGAGGACTTGAAGGCTATGCAACTGTGCTATCGCGGCGTATTCTACGACTATGACCCTATTCCTGCCGAAATCTTTGAGGGTGAAGTAGGTGGCAAATATCGGGGCTTGCCTTGGAGACACACTCATGTGGAACCGAAGAAGGGGCTAGCGGTTAAAGCCATGTACAACCTGTATTATCGAGGTGTTTCTCCTAAGCGTAAGCAGGCTAGCCAACCCAGGGGAATTCCTGTTACCGAACCCAACACCGCAGGCTCTTTCTAAAAAGATTTAGATCAGATTTGAGCAGGTCATGCAAGGTGACAGAATGAGCGAATGAATCCTGTTTACAGTACAAAATAAAACCGATTTTTCCCCAAGGGATAGTAGGCGATTTCCTGGCAACCTGGAATGTGAGCGCTTCATTACACCCCTAAATTACCGCAAGTTTTTAATTAATCACAATAATTAAATCTAGAGGTTCAGATGATGCAATTAATTTACCGGGGATACGCTATTAACTACACTCCTCGTCCTATCCCAGCCTATCGTCAGCCGAATGCCTTAAATTGGCGCAGGCAAATGACGGGTGAAAGTTTTCAGCCTACTTCTACATCTCAATACATCCCCATGTACTGTCCGCCGCGTACCTTAAATTGGAGATTTCAAATCCAGGCAGGGATGTAATTTTAACCCAGTGCAAACAGGCAGATCCTAGGGGTGAGCGCTACAGCCATCTTGATCAGAGCAGGATAGGGATGGCTGTAGACTTTTCTGGGATATCAGATTCGGTGGCATGAAGTTGGCACCGCGAGTATTTTTATAAAAGATTTAAATAAAAGGATACTTCCTCTATTCAGCAGAATATAAGCCTAAAATTATGGTTTACTGAGCCTTGATTCTAACAAGTGTTCCTGATATTTTCAGGGTTAGATTCATGTAAGGTTATGAGTAAAATTTATCGAATTAATCGCCGCCAGTTTCTCCAATACAGTTCCCTGACACTTGGGTCGGGAATTGTTGCTGCTTGTACTAATATTAGCAATCAAGCTCCCTCACCGCAGACTTCCCCAGCTTCTCGTGACAAACTCGATAAAGTGACTTATGGCACTAACTGGTATGCTCAAGCCGAACATGGCGGCTTCTACCAAGCCATTGCCACAGGAATATATCAAAAACATGGTTTAGATGTCACGATTAAAACTGGAGGGCCTCAGGTTAATGGTACTCAGTTACTCATGGGGGGTGCTGTAGATTTATTCATGGGGTATGGCGCGGATGCCATCAAAGCTGTAGAAGCAGGAATTCCTAAAGTTACTGTAGCGGCTATCTTCCAAAAAGACCCCGTGGTACTGATTGCTCATCCGAATACAGGCGTCAAAACCTTAGAAGACCTCAAAGGTAAACCAATTTTTGTTTCGGCAGCGGCGAATACGACTTATTGGCCTTTCCTCAAGGGCAAGTATGGCTTTACTGATGATCAAAAGCGTCCTTATAATTTTAATCCGGGTCCCTTCCTGGCGGATAAGACTTCTGCTCAACAGGGTTACCTCACTTCTGAACCCCGAATCATTAGCAAGCAAGCCGGGTTTGAGCCGGTTGTGTTTCTGTTGGCGGATTACGGTTACACTCCTTACGCCACGACTATTGAAGCCAAACGAGAACTCGTTGAGAAAAATCCAGATTTGGTACAGCGGTTTGTCGATGCTTCAATTAAAGGTTGGTACAGCTATTTAGAAAATCCTGCGCCTGGGAATGAGCTGATTAAGAAAGATAACCCAGAAATGACGGATGAACAACTCGCTTATGGGCTGCAAAAGTTGAAAGAGTATGGCATTCTTACCTCTGGAGACGCTGAAAAATTGGGAATTGGAGCAATGACAGAAGCTCGCTGGCAGTCCTTGTTCGATACGATGGCAAAGGGCGGCATGTTTAAGTCAGATACCAAGGCTCAAAATGCGTTTAGTCTGAAATTTGTCAATCAGGGTGTTGCAGCTTACAAAAATTGAGAATTGTCTATTCCTGAGATTTCCCTACCCACTGCCTCAAGCTATGAACTCTCACCCTGCGAATTATGCCACGCAGCGCTGCGCGATCGCCCTTGATCAGGTCAACAAGCTTTACTCCAATGGAACTCTAGCCTTACAAGACATGAACCTGAGCATCGGCGAAGGTGAATTTGTGAGTTTGGTTGGGTCATCAGGATGTGGTAAAAGTACGGTACTACGGCTGATTGCAGGGTTAGGCAAAATTAGTTCTGGTCACATTCAACTGGGGAAAGGTACACAAAAACCCGAACTGGCTTTCGTGTTTCAAGAAGCGGCGTTGATGCCTTGGGCGAATGTGGTTGAGAATGTGCGTCTGCCTTTGAAATTAGCGGGTGTCGCGAAACATCAGTCCCGTGCCGCCGTGCAAGAGGCAATTAACTTAGTAGATTTGGCGGGATTTGAACACAGCTATCCTCGCGAGTTATCCGGCGGCATGAAAATGCGGGTATCCATCGCGAGGGCACTGGTGACGAAGCCAGATATCATGCTGATGGATGAGCCGTTCGGTGCACTCGATGAGATGACTCGCAGTAAATTGAACAGCGATTTACTGAATCTATGGCAGCAAAAACGCTGGACGGTTGTGTTTGTCACTCACAATATCTACGAAGCGGTGTACTTGTCGAATCGCGTGATTGTGATGGCTCCTCGTCCAGGGCGAGTGGTAGCGGATATTACCATTGACGCTTCTTATCCTCGCAATGAGGAATTTCGCACCTCTCGCTTGTGTAATGAGTATTGCCGTGAAGTCTCTGCGCGTTTGATGGCAGCGATGACGAGTGTTCCTTGAGAAAGCGCAGGTGTGCTGTAGGACGTGATACCGAGTTGCTGTCTAATACTAAATCCGGCACGTACACCCCTTTAATCCTTCTGTAATGGGTAATCGGTAATGGGTAATGGGTAATGAGAACTCCCAACCAATTACCAATTACCAATTAGCAGTTAAACAATTTGGGGGTCATCAAAACGGATTTGGTATAAGGTAGAATTTAACGTACCACAGAGGCACTGAGTACGCTGAGGTAAGAGAAAGAGAGAGTTATCTGTTTGAATGCAATTTGGTATGAACAGATCAAATCAATTTGAATCCCTCCCCGAAACGGGGAGGGATTCTGAGTATTTCTGCAAGTCTGATGAAACCTGAAGCCACATCAGCTTAAGCCGCTTCGCCGCCAACAACCACATCGCGAATCCGCAAACTCGGCCCGCCACAACCTACCGGTAAACCGCTTTGTCCTCCCTTACCACAACCGCCGGATTCATCCCAGTAGAAGTCATCCCCAACCCCTTCAATATCTTCTAAAGTTTTGAAGACATTACCCGAAAGCGTAACATCCCGCACGGGTTCAGCCATCTTGCCGTTGCGAATCATCCACGCTTCCCCAGCGCTGAAGGTGAACATTTCGCCATTCGTCATGCCACCCGTCCAGTTGCGGGCATAAACCCCCTCTTTAATCCCGTTGAATAAGTCCTGTACTGGCGTTTCTCCCCGCTCAATCCAGGTATTGGTCATGCGGACGATGGGGGGATAGTGGTAGTTGAGGCAACGGGCGTTACCGGTCGGACTCTCTTCTAACTTGCCAGCAGTTTCCCGTGAGTGGAGACGCCCCACTAAAATGCCATCTTTAATAAGCTGAGTGGTGGTGGCGGGGGTGCCTTCATCATCGTAGAAATAGCTACCCCGATGTCCCGGCGGTGCTGCACCATCAAAGATTTGTAACTCTTCCGGGCCAAATCGACGCCCCATGCTCATCACTTCTAATAAGTCAGGGTTTTCGTAGGCCATATCGGCTTCGGAAAGGTGCCCGAAGGCTTCGTGAACAAACAAACCTGTGAGAATTGGGTCAATCACGACTGTATAGGCACCTCCCTTGACTGGAGGCAGGGAGAGGGCGGTTACGGCGCGTTGAGCAGCATTTCGTACCTGTTCGTCAAGATTGCTTAGGTCTTCGTAAGCCTTGCGAGAGCCGGTGGTTTCCCGTCCCGTTTGCACAATTTCACCGTTCCGGGCGGTAGCAGAGAAACGCATTTCCATATCCGCCCAGGATTGCTCGATCAAAGTGCCTTCGGACGTGGCAATAATCACTCGCTGGGTACTATCACCATAGCGCACAGAGGTGCTGGTGATTCGGGGGTCAATGCTTTTGAGGATGTCGTTGTAGCGATCGCACAATTGTTTTTTGTGAGCGATCGGAACATGGCGGGGGTTCGTGCCAATCAGGGGCAGTTGGCAAATCGCCTCCACGGGCTTAACGGGAGCGAGTATGGTTTCCTCATCCCCAACAATTCGGGCTGCCGCGATCGCTTCTTCAACTCGCTCGATTAGCGTCGAAAGCTGGTTAAAACTGGCAAATCCCCAGCCCCCTTTATAACAAGCCCGTACCTGCCCACCCATGGCTAAACCCTCACTCAGGGTTTCTATCTTGTCACCCCGCAACAAAATACTGGTTCCTTCTGATTCCTCAAGACGAATCGCTAAGTAATCCACGCGGGAGCCATAGCGAACCATCAGGTCAGACAGCAGATTTTTGGCATCAGCGAGTACAGTCGACATAAGAGTTAATCCGCTCAAGGAACTGCCTTTATTGTGCAATGAGTCGGGCTTTGAGCGCCACAGTTGACAACGTTTGTTTCTTGATACCCATTTACAGCTCTTTCCGAATCCCGGCTTGTCGGCGAATGCTTTGATTACCAAGATTCATCCAAACTCTAGATAGTTTTCTGAGTTCTTTCTTTATTTTTTGTCTTATCTATCTTCTTGCCTATTTCTCCAGCATGAAGTATTCAATTTTTTTGGATTCAGGACATTTTTTCAAAACATTCCTCTGTTTATTGTGACAAAAAAATTAATATAAGATGGATCTTTAGAGGGAAGATCAGAAAAATTAATCCTTTTAGTTTAAATAGTGAGTTCTAAAAATAGGTCTCTAAATTTCGGTTGTTGAAGCCTTTATGCCTAGCCCTAAAAATAACCGAATTTTGAGCGGTTTTCATAAAAATGGCATAGAAATTCAGAATACTTCTCATTCAAATCAAAGGGATAATCATGAGCGCACAGAATAATAAAAAATGGTCAATTAAAATGCTGACAAGTTTAGCAGGAGTTGCGATTACTAGTTTTTGCCTAAGTTTACCTGTCTCAGCACAGACAACACAGAATGATGGCTCAACGAATAATGGTGGTTTTACCGAAGGCCCCCAATGGGATAATCGTGGTTCCGTCAGTGAGCAGCAATTGAGAAATGATGGTACCATCAACCGTCAGCGAATGGAGGAGGGTGACACCAGCGAGAGTCAACAAATAGATAATCGCAACACTCCCGGTACTCAACAGTTCAATAATCGCAGTACTACGGGCGGTCAACAAATAGATAATCGCAACACTCCCGGTACTCAACAAATAGATACGAATAGTGTTAACACAGAGGATACGGGAGAGGGTGGCGTCAGAGTTCTCTGGTAATTTGCCAACCGCCTTCTACCTCTACAGAGGTTGTTCAAGGGATTAACCATTCTCCCTGTTGAGGCTCAAATCATTGCCTGTTAACGTACTACACCTTAGAGGGGGGAGAGGTGCGATTTTTGAGCTGTTGAACGAACAGATAAATGGTTACACCCATTAAACCAACGCCGATGATCGTAAAAAGGGCAGTTGCCAGCGTACTAATGCCCACAACTAGAGTACGAACCGCAATTGAAATCTGAATCGCTGTCTGGTTAGAAGAGGGAAGAGGCTTACCGGCAAAGGTGTTACCAATCGAGGACGTTAGGAAGTAAAGCGCGATCGCAAATCCTCCCGAAATTAACGCGCCACTCAAACATTGCAGTGGATTCGGTAGTGTTTCTTGCCCCTCAGTGGACTGGAGGTCTGTGTTGGGTGTGGGAGTTGGATTTGTCATAAATTTATATTAATCAGATTCAATCTAATAAAAACGCGATCGCTATGAAAAATTACACAACCCAAGTGCTGAGGAACAAAAAAGAGAAGCGTTGCCCACCGAGAGTGTTATCGCACAATCCGCTGAATTCCATCCCTGTTTCAGGCGAAGTGTACTTAAGACGATGATTTCTTAACGTTGAGGGTAAAAGATCCATGAGCCTTATTTTCACCCGAAGCTCGTACTCGAATAATGTAATTTTCTGTTTTGGTAATTTTAACAACCAGTAGCGAATTGGTACTGCCTTCGGGGTCATCATCGTTCTCTTCAAGGACAGAACCATCAGCCGCTATGAGTGAGACAAAAGTATCAAAGTTATCAGATGAGGCTGCGATCTCCACTTGGTCTCCTGCCGCCAACTTCACGATGTAGTCTTTGGCAAATCCCTTTTTGCCCGTGGGAATATCTTTGTCTGAAAGAGCATCTTTAATTGAATTACCAATGGATAGAGGAATCGGTTGGTAGAGCTGAACTTGTGCGGTAGCTACTACAGCACTCAAACCAACAGCAAACATAGTGATGGGAGCAATGGAGATAGCGCTCATGGTGTGAAAAAACTGTAACTGAGTCAACGCGCCTTCTTTCCTAATCGTTTTCTAGGGCTTTATCGGTGTTTTTGCGACAGCCAACTATGTGAAACGGCTTAGGCGAATTTCTTTTAGCCTATGTTAGCAACAAAAATACTCTCCCGCCTGTCCGTCGAGAGAGCCTAATTGCCAGGAGTGCCAGTAGCAAGACAGATCTTCTTTTTACCAGTACAAAAAAGAGATTAGTGTGTGTTTGTGACGCACAAGTGACAATCAGACAGCAGGCGTAAACTCACCTCTAGCGCCGCCTTAATTCCTACGCCGTCGCTCCCCTTAGGCAAGTTAGGTTTTGGCGCTGTGCTTGGCGCGATCGCTCCTGACTGGTTTACGCGTGTTCTTGACCCCTTGCTATCGTCTAGCGTTCATCTTTGTCACCGTAGCCAATCACGGCAATTTTATGACGGTAGACCAGTTCGCCTCCATACCAACCCGAAATGCCAAGCAGTGTTGCCACAATTACCGAGAGCACTAATCCTGTGAACAAAAGATTTTCAACGGGGTCGCCTACTCTTAACCCCAGGTTGATTGCTGTAACAACAAGTGCAGTGACGTTAGCATACATATGCGCCCAACCGGCTGTGTGCTTACGAACCCGACCAATTCTGATGAAGTCTAGCAGACCGGTAATGGCAGCAACTAGACCCGTGACCAACCCAGCCACGATTAGCCAAAATGAAGCGCGTGCCCAAAAAACGTCACCCAGAAACCAGTAGGCTATATCTGTTACAGGTGCACTGACCAGAAGACCAATGGGTAAAGTGATGATGGCGGGATGGAGCGGATGCCCTGCAACCGCTACTGTACTGGGCACACCAGTATCTCGATAATTACTCTCTTCACTTTCAATTATGGGCGGGATATTGGGAGTCTGTGTCATAATTCGTCTGCTTAATTTTTCAGATTTCTATAGTTCAGAAGGCCGAAGTACAAGGGCAGAGGGTTTTGATGTTCCCACGTTTAACAAGCGGGGGATGGAAAAAGGATATTAGGATTCAAGAGACGATAATCGTCCCTTTTTCCCAACTTTGTTCTTTCAATCGTGGGCTTCTCTCTCCACGAAAGAGAGTTCTTTTTTCTTCTTACCTTCTGCCCTCTGCCTCCTGCTCTCTGCCTTTCTTTGTGAAAGTCGCGTGGCGGTTTCTTACAGGAATTTTGACGGAAAGGCATTTATGAAACGTCTTCCAAAAGGGAGATTTAGGTCGTCATAAGCGAACAGAAGACCTGAAAACTCAAAAATTAAAACAGGAGTCAGGAGCCAGGAAGGGAGATTAATTGTTGTCTTTTTGAGAAATTATTAGCTGCCTATTCTCTGCTCTCTCTCGTGGCTCTCCCCGTACCGCCCTTGTTAGGAGCAATGCCATTAAGAATCAGGAAATTGCTCGACACGAGCTGTAGCTTGAAGGGTTAGTTTGCCCTTTTGCACATCCATTCCTTTGAGGCGCAGTGACATCCCTTCTAGTTCAAAGTTACGTAAATTCAGCAATTCGCTTGCCCTCTCTAAGAGTGCCGTAGTCAGTTCTGGCGATAACTCTTTGCCTTGGGCATACTGAATGTCCTCTAATGCGATCCGTTCTCCGCCCGGAGTCAGGTGCGGTACAGTCGAGAAGGAGATTTGCTGAGTTTCTCCGGTTTCCTTCGAGAGAATTTCAGCGGTAAGTACAATTTTTCCGTCACCGGGTAGGCGCAATTGTACCTGACGTGTGTCGATTACCAACGGTTGACCATTGACATGCACCGTAAGGTTTTGCAGCTTGTTATGGATATATTCAGAGTTAAAAGCACGTTCAATATCTTGTTCGGTGAGAACAACATGAGCGTCAGCATCTGTGGGACGCGTCAATTCAATTTTCCCAAAAGCCGCGCTCAGCGGATTGATCGCAATGTTGCTGGTTTTGATCTGCAATTCCTCGGCACGAAGGTCTTTCTGCATCACCAGACCTTTGCCTTCAATGGCAACGGAATCTAATTGTCCTTGAAGGAGTTTACCTGGGTCAGTACGGATATCAACGTCCAGATTTTCCACTTCATCCAGTTGGGTTGATAGTCCAATTTCTGCGGCTTTACTCAGTGCTTGTTCGCCAATATCGGGTTTGCCTAGTGTCACGATTTAGTGTCCTGTCTTAAATATTCTTCACACAATCTAGGCGATCGCTTCTGAGCCGTGAATCTACCTGACGACATAAGGAATTGGTGGGATGCCTTAAGGTATATAGACTTTTATTCCCTCAGGAATCGGATGAATTTTTTTGCTGAAGCTGTTCCAGTTCTTCAGTTAAGGTCTTTTCCAGCACTTCCAGAACAAGGTGGGGATCGGCGGGTTGCTTCATCACCTCCGCTTCCGGGTCATGTCGATCTCTAACATTGGGAAGATCGCGGCGCAGTTCCTCAACCAAGGCAATCAGCTTGGCAATTTTTTGCTCAGACAGTAGGTTGAGTTGCAAGCTCAGTTGCATACGCTGTTCCGTCAGCTTTTCTTGCCGATTTTGCGTAATCAGCACTCCTGTTGAGATTAGCAAACTACCTAGACCGAGTAAATGCTCCAGCCATTCAAACGGTGGTGGGTCAAATGCCGGGATGCCGAAGCCGTGAGGTAAGAGATTGACCACCATCCACAGCGTCACACCCAGCAGGATGCAGTACAGAAATTTCGGATCAGCGAAAAAAGCGGTTATAGCTTCTACGATTCGCTGAGTTCGGGACAAGTCTTTTTCTGCTTTCGCTTGCAAGGCGATAATTGCCTCAATATTTTGAGCAAGGGGGTCAGGTAAGGGAACCGAAGGGATAACAACTTTGGTGGTGTGAAGTACTGTCTGGATTTCTTCGAGTGCGTTTTCAGGCTTTCCTGTGCGGTTGCTTTTCATAACGGGTAGTACTAATGACCTTTTGGGTTTTACTCACTACTGTAAAGATGTTTAGCAACCAATTAAATCGCATAGTGGTTAACGGTGCTGTACACAGCTCGCTTGTCTGCCAATTTGCGTATTCCTTGATACAGATTCCCGGCCTCATACTCAAGGTCTAGAGTAAGCAGTAGCAGCACGCGAGGAGCTTACGAGTCATGCCAGATGAGCCACGGTTGGAGGAACAGGCGCTCTCCGAAGCGGCTGAGATGGCGATCACGGCGCAACTCGATGAGGTCGAAAATATAGACGTAGAAGTCCACACCGATTTGCTGAAAATGGTTCAGGGACAAGCGGATTCTGTCTCGATCGCGGCTCAGGGTGTGGTCATGCAGAAAGACATCCGCGTGCAGGAGATGGAAGTACATACAGATCGCATTGCCATCGATCTCCTTCGCACGATTTTCGGTCAGGTTGAACTGGAAAAACCCCTGGATGCCACTGCGCGTGTGGTACTCACAGAACAAGACCTCAACCGTGCCTTAGACTCAGACTACATCCGCCAACTTCCCGAAACCCCTTCTTAAGTAGGCGATGAATTAAGTTACTTGTTCTAGCTACTCTTTGGGAATTCATAAGATTTTTCGCAACCAAAGACTATTTCCATACAATTTTGAACCGAATTGAGATGGTTTAAAAAGAAGGGAAAGCCAATATTAATTGGCTGAGATTAACTTGAATTCAATTTATTTTAGGCGTAATTAATAAAACTTAAAAATCATCTACCTCAGGTATTAAATTATATGAACAATAAGAAAAAGCAAAAAAACGGTCAATAGTAGAAGCTTTCAATATTTGGGTGTTTTTGGCTACTTAGATCGTGAATCCATCAAGAGAAGGATGAAGCAATTCAATCACTGCGACAAACTGAAAGAGTTGAATTTTGTAAATATCCTTAAAAGAGAGAACAACAAATGCCAGTAACACTTGATGATACCAAACGTATTGCGATCGCCCAGAAACTCGCTGACATGAAAGCGCTTCAGAATCTGCTTATTGCCAATGAGCAGAGACTAATACAAGCCTGCACGGATGAAGAGATTCGGAAGCGTCTGCAAGATTTTATCCAAGACGATCAGAAAAACCTAGGCGTTCTGGACACAGTGATGGTTCAGTATGGTGTCAAAGGAGAGCCAAAAGAAACCACTCAGATGCTGATTGAGCAAGTTCAGAAACTCATGGAAGGTTCTGAGTTGACTTTATATGAAAAAGTAGCTCAGCACGAACTGCTCAAGCATAAACAAACAATGGCTGGACTCCTGATCCACAAGTGTGCACAGGTTGTTGGTGCTGACGTTATGGCCGCGATCGGGCCATTGAATGCGGTTAACTTTGATAACCGCGCTCATCAAGAGCAACTCAAAGGAGTTCTAGAAATTTTGGGCACCCGTGAATTGACTGGGCAAGAGCCAGATCAAAGCCTGTGGGGCCGCGTTCAAGATGCTGTTGCCGCATTGAGTGGTGTAGTTGGAAGCGCCGTCACTCGTAGCGATGATGAGATGGACATCCGTGCTCTCCTCCGCATGGATCACACCAAAGTCAATACCCTGTTCATGGAAGTTCAGGGCACCAATGATCCTCAAAAAATACAAGAGTATTTCGGTCAAATCTACAAAGATTTAAGCGCCCACTCCGCTGCCGAAGAACAAGTTGTTTACCCAGCAATCCGCTCTTACTACCAAGACACTCAGGAGCTTTATTCTGAGCAAGCTGAAATGAAGCAAATGCTGGAGCACATTAAGTCTTTAGATCCTTCTTCAATTGACAACTTCAAAGCTAACGTTGAGCAATTGATGATAGCTGTTCAGTCTCATGTGCAGCAAGAAGAGAACGAAATGTTCCCCAAACTGCGCGACAACTTCAGCCACGAGCAGCAGAAGCAAATGGCGACTGAATTCAAATCCGTTAAAAGCCAGTTGCAAGACCAAATGGCAGCTTCTGCAAAGTAGTAGCCTGTTAACTTTCAGCGACAATCCAATAGCTGTAAATAATTAGGTGAACGAAGAGACTCCCACCATCTGAATGGTGGGAGTTTTTTCAGCAGAAGACCCTTCCAAGATTTTTTTGACAAACAAATCGATTAAATCCATGTCCTAGTCTTGTGTAATGCTAATAGGCCGACATAATTTTTTTAATGCGCTCGTGGGAACTAGCTAAAACTTTCTATTACATTGACGTAGGTAACATCATCCGAAACACATCTAGAAAACTGGCAACGAGTACACCGGCTATCAAGCCAAAAAAATGTCCTTCCCAGGATACGCCCTCCTCTCCAGGAAAAATACCCCAGAGAATCTTCCCGTACATAAAGCCGACAACTATTGTCAAGACAATTGACAGGGCATCATTGGCAAAATAGCTGCGTACCAGCAGGAAACCTAAATAGCCAAAAATAATATCTGAAGCACCAATGTGGTTCGTGTAGGGTTGACCGAACAGCCAGATTCCCAGCCCACTAAAAAGCGGTGTAAACACTGTAAGGATGAAAAAGTCCCGAATTCCTCCTAACATGACAAACGAACCCAGGATGAAGAAAGGAATGGTGTTTCCTACTAAGTGTTCCCAACTGCTATGCAGGAAAGGCGAAGTCAAGATACCTAATAATCCGAGGGAGGTGCGAGGACGAATACCCAGCTTTCTGAGCGCTCCGCCGCAGAAGACCCAATTAACAATTCCCAAGCTCCAAGTGTAGACAATTAACTCACATAAAATTCTGAATTGAGTTTCAAATTCAGGAGTGATGCCGCCTTTAAGGATTAAACTAAGGCATAGCGTATAAATAAAAATTTCGATGCGATTCATAAGTGTTGATAGGACTCTTGCGTAAGAATTTCTGCCACGACGCCTACCAAGATTTGTGCAAATTTAAGGTAATTCGTTTCGCCGATGCCCGTTAGGCGATCGCACTTTTCCCCTTCATTTGACTGCGAAGCTTAGGGGAGGCAGCGTAGCTATAGGTATGTATTGCTTGTACTCATACCACTTATGCAAAATCTCAACTAAGGATGATTGCCCCTGGCACAAGAGTCGCTCAGCTAAGCGCGAACCTTCAACATGCCTGATCTTCACAACTCTCTATAACATCTATGGATGATTAAGGCTGTAACGGCAGCGTAACCGTAAAGGTTGTTCCTACTCCAATTTCACTCTTTACAGTAATCTCACCCTTGTGTAAATCCACACACCGTTTGACAATGGCTAGCCCTAGTCCCGTCCCAGGAATGGCACCCACATTGCTCGCTCGCCCAAAAGATTCAAATAAACGCTCTAAATCTTCGTGGGGAATGCCAATTCCACTATCTTCAATGCGGAAAATAGCCCAAGTGCGATCGCAAATTAAATCGAATTGAACAGTCCCTCCATCCGGGGAATATTTAATCGCATTAGTGAGTAAATTCGTCAAAATATGACCCAAGAGTTTTTCGTCCATTTGGGCACCACTACCATCGCCAATCACCACAAAGTTAAGCTGGTGTTGCGGCTTTGCACTCATTTGCAAACTTTCAACTAAGTCACGGCAAAAAACGACTAAATCCATGGGGGACGGCGTGAACTTGAGTTTTCCCGCTTCAGCTTTGCCAATCGTCAGAACATCCTCTAACAACTGAGTCATTCGTTGCACGGCATGTTGAATGCGCCGATAGTGATTTTGTTTCTTCTCCTCAGATAATCTGTTGTTGTAGCGTTCAAGCAGTTCCGCTGAGGATTGAATTGTAGTTAGGGGCGTGCGAAACTCGTGGGACACTAAAGACACGAATTGCGATCGCAATTCGCTCAGTTCTCTTTCTCTTTCCAAGGCTTTAACAATTTCAGCTTCAGCTTGCTTGAGTTCTGTAATGTCCCGTCCCACACCCTGAAGCTCTAGGATATTGCCAGACTCATCAAACAAGGCTCGGTTCGTCCACTGTTGCCAACGAATCTCTCCACCAGGAAGAATAATTCGGTGTTCGTGAGCCACGATAGGTTGTTCTACACATAGAGAACTAATATTCTGGGTAACCAATGGTTGGTCATCTTCAGGAATCACTGGCATAAAGCTGTAACCCATCAGCTCAGAACGCTGCTTATGGAAATAGCGGCAGTAAGCATCATTGACAAATGTCAGACTGCCGTCCGGCTGATATCGACAGATCAATTCGGTTTGATCTTCAATAATGGCGCGGTAGCGAGCCTCACTTTGTTGCAAAGCTTCCTGGGCTTGCTTGCGGACTGTGATGTCCTCGATCATGGCTAATGTATAAAGGATAAACCCAGCTTGATCGCGCAAAGCAATCAACGTTAAATTCACCCAGACAATCTCTTGATTCTTTTTGAGGTAACGCTTTTCTAAGGCAAAGCGGTCAATTTCCCCGTTGATGAGTTGCTCCATAAAGGGAATTTCCAACTCTAAATCTTCCCCATGGGTAATATCCATAAAGCTAAGCGCCATGAGTTCAGATTCGGTGTACCCCAGCATCTCAAAAAAGGAGCGATTGATTCTGAGATAACGATTATCCAAGCTAGCTAAAGACATGCCAATCGGTGCTTTGTCAAACACACGGCGGAATTGTTCTTCACTCTGGCGAACCGCCGCTTCTGCTTGCCGACGTTCCGTGATGTCCTCAACCATTTCTAGCCTGTAAAGGATGTCTCCCGATGCATCCCGCAACACCATCGAGGTTAAATTTCCCCAAACAATTTCTTGATGATTGGTTAGGAAACGTTCTTCTACCTGAAAGCCGTCAATTTCTCCTTGATTGATCTGCTCAAGATAGGGGGGTATTCGCTCCCAGTCTTCGGGATGGGTGATAGCCTCACAGCTTAGACTCATGAATTCCGACTCACTATACCCCAGCATTTCAAGTAAGGCTTGATTTACTTTTAAAAAGCGCTTGTCTTTACTGGCGAGTGCCATACCGATGGGGGCTTCTTCAAACACCCGGCGGAATTGTTCTTCGCTGTGACGAAGAGCTGCTTCTGTCCGCAGGCGCTCAGTAATCTCTGCACTCAGTTGCCCATTAATCTGCTGAAGTTCCGCTGTACGCTCCTCGACTCTCGTTTCTAAGTCAGTCATCACCTGTTGCAGTACGGCTTCAGTCTGTTTGCGATCGCTAATATCCAAGACTAGGGATAAAATTGACACCAAATTGCTCGACTCATCGAAGAGTACAGAGTTGTACCATTCGCAATAAACGATTTTTCCCTCTTTGGTATAGTTGCGATTTTCGTCTACGGTGCGTTGTAGAGTTCCATCCAGTAATTGACCCAGGATATGATCGACCCTTGGAGCGTCTTCTTCATAGACGAACTGCCATTCTTGGGGATGGTGATTGAGAACCTCAGTGGCATTCCAGCCAAATATTTTTTCTGCCTGCTTCGACCAACGCTGCAAGCGAAAGTCCTTGTCCCACTCCAGAATGGCTAAAGGCGAATTATCGACTAAAAGTTCCAATTGCTGATAGGCTTTTTTTAGCTCTATTTGTGCCCGCCTGCGCTCCGTGATATTAGCAATAAATCCCACCATGCGATTGAGCTGACCCGCACTATCGGGGTAAAACCTTCCATTGTCTTCCAGGATGATGTAACTACCGTCCTTTTGACGCATCCGATATTCAACATGGAGTCGTTCTTTAGTGGCAATAACTCGGTTAAGCTCTTGGATAACTTTTTCTAGGTCATCGGGATGAATTAACTCCATCCACAATTCTAAAGAGCCTGAGAGTTCTTCCTCGGCATAACCAAAGACTTGTTCAACATTAGAACCCCAAATAATTTCCTCTGTCTGACTATTCCATTCATAAAGCAACAAACCATTAATTTGACCGGCTGCTTCATAGCGATTTTTCCATTCGGTTAATTCTGCAACGGCTCGTTGCAAATCCAATTCCGCTGGCTGAAGTGTACAATCGTTACGACCTTCAGCACTGGAAACAGCTACCTCTTCTACTTGTTTTGCCGCAGTAATGTCCTTCGCTACTCTATAGACGAGTCCATCTTCTGTATTGGATACCCGCCAAGATAGCCAACGATAACTTCCATCTTTGTGGCGATAGCGATTTTCATATTCGACGAAGCTGTTTTGGAAATACAGCTTTTCGCTATTCAGCGTCAACTCCACATCATCGGGATGAACAAGTTCAAGCCAAGGGCTGTTTTGTAACTCAGATACCGTCCATCCCAGCACATTTTCCCACGCTGGATTGATCTGCTGGAAATAGCCATTGTCCTGGGTGATGCAGAATAAGTCGAATGATAAGGTCAGAAATCTATTCAAAGCAGATTCTGCCTTTGCAGAATATTCATTATCTTCGATAGGGAACTTAGGAGCATTCATTCCAACAAAGGCTCAATCCGTAAGAGTGACACAAGATGCTCGTGTCGCATCTATCTTAAGTCATACACATAAGCATGAAATATTTGCAAGCCGATGGCGGCTGACCTTGAAGTCTTGGCTCGGCGGTTACTCATATCGGCAATGCCTGAGAGTACGCAACTGCATCCACCGCAAGGGAATCACCTTTATGGAATATTACTGAACCGATGTTCTAACTACACTTCGAGGAAGAATTTGTCGCAGCTCGCCCGATTCTTTGGACGTTGTGCAATTCACCATTGGGCATTGTCGTACCACTCAGGTTAGCATCATCGAGGTTGGCTCCACTCAAGTTCGCTCCACTGAGATTGGCTCCACTCAAGTTCGCTCCACTGAGATTGGCTCCACTCAAATCGGCCTCACTCAAGTCAGCCCAAATTAAGTTGGCCTCACTTAGGTCTGTCCGACTCAGATTGGCTCGATGAAGGTTGACACCCGAAAGCAACACGCCTCTCAAATTGACCCCTGACAGCGATACCTGAGGCGCAATCAAGTAGGCTCCCGCCTCAACTGGGTCAAACGATGGAGGAAACTGGGTTCTTGGGTTATAGAGAGTTCGTTGCAAGTTGACCTGATGGAGGTTGGCTTCACTCAAATCTGTTTCATATAAGTAACTGGCATAGAGATTGGCTCGAGACAGATTGGCTCCAATCAGCGACGCTCCCTGGAGGTGAGCGCCAATTAATTTCGCTTCATACAGATTGGCTGCATTGAGATCTGCGCCAACCAATCCAGCAATCATCAAATTGGCTCCCGTTAAATCTGCACCTGTTAAATCCGCAAAACTTAGGTTAGCGGCATTCAGGTTAGCACCCATCAAATCAGCACCGCTCAGGTCTGAGTTTTGCAGGTTAGCGCCCTCTAGGTCTGAGCCTTGTAAATCCGCTGTCCCCAAAGTAGCGCGGATTAAATTTACCTGTGATAGGTTGGCTTGGCTCAGATTGGCGTGAGAGAAATCTATTCCCCTGAGGTTCGTTTGTTTAAGGTTGATTCCACCTAGGTTGGCTAGAGAAAAGTCTCTTTCTCCCGCGGCATATTTCCTCAAGAGTTCATCAGGATTCATGGGTTTATATCTGTTGTGTTCTAATTGCCAACAGTCGAATGAGTTTATTTACTGTAAAGATCCGAAACCTGATGCACCCTTGTGATCCGCCCTTACCCAGAGGGTCATGGAGGAGTCTGCTTTACATATCTTAAGTTTATTTGCCTTCACTTGCTCCACTCAGTTTTAACAGCTATTCGTCATTAGCCTTCTATCTCTCATGTCCTTCAAGAAGCGCTCCCATTTAAATCTTCATCAAAAATTCATAAAGCTTCAGTAATTTCTCAGAGCTGGAAAAGTTCCGTATTTACTCCGATCTCGCGAGGCGAGAATTCGAGAACAATGGGTGTAAACCCTTATGTTCTAAACGGTCTATTCGACAAACTTAATCTTTCCTCAAAATAACTCAATAAAAATTCACAAAACAGGTCACCCCAAGTATCCCAACTTTCTTCCTGTCCTTAGCTTGCAACCTCAACAATCACTAATCGGCTCCTTTGCAACTCTGCTACTTTTGAATAGCCCATGCTGCAATCTGTACAAGACTTTTTCTCTGGAAATTTCATGGCACACGGCTACTGCTTCCTCTGGAAGCCAGAATTAGTGTGGTTGCACGCCGGCTCGGACTTCTTGATTGGCCTCGCCTACTATTCGATTCCTCTGATGCTGCTCTATTTTGTGCGTCAGCGTCAGGATGTGCCTTTCCAAGGAATTTTCCTACTCTTTAGTGCCTTTATTTTGTCCTGTGGCACGGGTCACTTACTAGAAATATGGACACTTTGGCACCCCGTTTATTGGCTTTCGGGTCTGATGAAAGGAATTACCGCGATAGTTTCCCTGTATACGGCTTCAGAATTAGTGCCTCTGATCCCAAAGGCTTTAGCATTACCCAGTCCAGCCGAACTCGAAGCCGCGAACGTTGCTCTGGAAAAACAAATTGTTGAGCGTAAGGAAGCGGAGTATGCCTTGCGCCGAGCGAAACAAGAGTTAGAACAACGAGTGGACGAACGGACGAGAGAACTGGCAAGAGCCAATGAAGTTTTGCAAGCTGAAATCATGGAGCGCCAGTTAGCCGAGTCAGCGTTGGCAGAGCGCGAACGATATTTGGCGGCCTTAGCCGAAGTGCAGCACCGCTTGTTATCTCTCAAAGGGGATAAAAACTACTACACCTCAATTCTGGAGCTGCTGGGACAATCAGCTAAAGCCAGTCACGTTTATGTGTTTGAGAATTTTTACGATAGTAGGGGCGAGTTGTGGAGTCGTCCCTGCGCCCAATGGTATGTTCCTCACCTCTACGATGAAAGCGACAGTGCCAAATGTCCGTATTTGCCTTATGAAACCTGTTTACCCCGATGGACTCAGATTTTGGCACGGGGTGAAACCATTATGGGACTCGTCAGCGACTTTCCTGAACAAGAGCGTTTTATTTTGGAGCAAATGGGGATTTTATCTCTATTAGTTTTGCCCCTATCCGTGAACGATCAGTTCTTCGGGTTCATTGTCTTCGACAACTGTACAACAGCAAAGGTATGGTCAGCATCGGCAGTGGACTTGTTAAGGGCAGCGGCGGCAGCACTCTCTCTCCAGCACGAGCGCTCTAAAGCGGAGGTGGCTCTGCGGCGATCGGAAGCTCAACTTAGAGAACAAGCGACTCAACTGGAGCAAGCGCTGAACAAGATTAAGGAAACACAAACCCAGCTAGTACAGAGTGAAAAAATGTATAGCTTGGGCATGATGGTGGCTGGCATTGCCCATGAAATTAATAATCCAGTCGGTTTTGTTTACGGGAATATTACCCCAGCCAGCGAATCGATCCAAGACCTGCTGGAGCTGGTCAATCTCTATCGAGAGCATTATCCAAATCCGGTATCTGTGATTCAGGAGTATGCAGAGACGATAGATTTGGACTTTGTCATGGACGATTTGCCTAAGCTATTGCAATCGATGAAAGTGGGAGCCGAGCGACTTCGTGATATTGTCGCCTCTCTGCGGACATTCTCGCGCATCGATCAAGGAGAAATGAAGCAAGTTAATATTCACGAAGGTCTCGATACAACCTTACAAATTTTGCAGCATCGATTGAAGGAAAAGCCGGGACGCCCTGCCATTGAGGTAATAAAAAATTACGGGAAAATAACCTCTGTTGAGTGTTATTCTGGGCAGATAAATCAAGTCATTATGAATATTTTGGCGAATGCCATTGATGCTTTGGACTCGATGATAATTAGCAGTGAAAATAGCGAAAGTGAGAGGCTCATGGCTCATCCTTATCCTCAGATTCAGATTCACACAGAACTGCTAAATGTGAGGCAATGCCCTTCAAACTCAGCGAGTATCGTTATCCGGATCATCGACAACGGCCCCGGCATGACCGAACGGGTGAAGCTTCTGCTTTTTGATCCTTTTTTTACAACCAAACCTATCGGTCAGGGAACGGGCCTTGGGTTGTCGATTAGCTATCAAATTATTGTGGCGAAACACGGGGGGCAATTACGATGTGTATCCGCACCCGGAGAAGGTACGGAGTTTATTATTGAGATTCCCATTCAGCAGTGCCATCGAAAGTGCTGTACTAGCCGTCAAGAGACTTCAGAACCACACAAATTGTCTGCGAAAAATTGGCAGCTTTGCTCAAGCTAAGTCCTAGTACTGTTAGTCCGATTTTTAGGGGCGTTGTGCCATCTGAGTTTGTCCTGTGGGACTGGCTAAACCCGCCTGTTTCTTGAGTTCCTGGGCAACAAAGTCAGGTACCTTAACCTCTGCCCCCTGACGTAAACAGCAATCGTGCACGGCAAGTAGGAAGCCTTGAATGGCAGCGGGTGCTCCCGGCAGGGTTGCAGCTTGGCTGAGGAATTTGCGCCACTGTCCCTGATTTTTGCCGTAATTCTCAATCAACTGCAAAGCCGCGAGGTATTCGGCGAGGGGATCGAGGGCAAAGCGGATTTGGTCTTGAGCAGGGCCAATGGTTTGGATTAGACGCAGACGGTGTTCTAAATATTTTAGGCGAGCTTCTGCATCGTCTCCGCTTAAGATGGCGATGCCTTCGGCAAGCTTCGCTAACGCATCTTTGCGTTTGGCAGTGGCAGGACGATAGGTTCCCTTCAAGCATTCCCAGGCGAGTGCTTTAGCATCTTCCTGAATCATGCGATTGTCGAGTTTATCGGTGTTTACATCGCGGTTGAGTTCGTTTAAGTAACTCAGCATCAGATCGGGAATATTATCCGGTAGGGGTGCAAAGCCTTGCGCCCCTAATACCAACTTCATTAAACATTGCTACACTTAGTTATGAGAATTAAGGAGAATAAGTTTTCCATGTCAGGGGTCGTCAAAATTGACATAATAGAACCGGAAGAAACTTTAAAAG